>NZ_JAFEXF010000020.1 GCF_016905445.1 Streptomyces sp. G44 | reverse complement strand
GAGCAGCGTCAGGGCGCCGCCCGCGCCCGCCGCGCACAGGCCGACCACCAGGCCCGCGAGGGGAGCGCACTGCATGCCCGCGCGCGCGGCGCCGCGGTCCCAGCGGGTGACCTTGACGGGGAGCGCGGTGAGGGTGCCGAAGGCGAAACGTATCCCGTCGGCGGGGGAGGTTCTGGACACCGCGGCAGGCTACCCCGGCACGGCGTCCCGCCCTGCGGATCACTCCCCGGGGACAGAGGATGGCCGCATGAACGACAGGTGGGCCGCATGAGCGACTGGTGGTACCGGAACGTCGTCGAGCCGGGGAAGCTGCCGCTGCTGCTCGCGCTGCTGTCCTTCGTGGGGTCGTTCCTGGTCACCCGGACGGTCACGCGGCTCATCCGGGCGGGCAAGGGCCCGTTCCGGAACATCCGTTCGGGAGACGTCCACGTCCACCACGTCGTGCCGGGCATCTTCCTCATGCTGGTCGGCGGGTTCTGGGCGGTGGCCGCCGGGCGGCACGGCGCCGGGCCGCTGTACGCCGCCGTCCTCTTCGGGATCGGCGCCGGGCTCGTGCTCGACGAGTTCGCGCTGATCCTGCACCTCGACGACGTCTACTGGACCGAACAGGGCCGGAAAAGCGTGGAGGTCGTGATGCTCACGGCCGCCCTGGTGGTCCTGGTCCTCACCGGCTTCACACCGTTGGGGGTCGACGACATGACGACCGTCGAGCGGCAGAACCGCGCCCTGTTCGCGCTGAACATCGGCGTCAACTGCGCCTTCGCCCTGATCGCGCTCTTCAAGGGCAAGCTGCGCATGGCCCTGATCGGCATGGTGATCCCGTTCGTCGCGCTGATCGGCGCCGTCCGTCTCGCCCGGCCGGGATCGGCGTGGGCGCGGCGCTTCTACCGCAACCGCCACCCGGCACGCGCGCGTGCGGGCCTGCGGGCCTTCCACCACGACCGCCGCTGGGCGGCGCCCCGCCGCAGACTCCAGGACTGGATCGGCGGCTTCTCGGCCGACCCGCGGCCGCTGCCCGGACCGGACGACCCGGAGCGCCTGCCACCGCCGCGGTGACGCCGGGCGGTGACCGCGCAGAGCACCAGCACGGCCGCGATCGCCGCCAGGTGCTCCTTGCCCGCGAGGTTGTTCTTGACGACGACCTCGACGACCATCAGGGCGGCCACCAGGGCGCCCGTGGCGTACGCCCGGTACCGCCAGCACACGTACACCGCGAGGCCCACCACGGCGGCGGACGGGCCGGTGTCGACGACCCGCGCGTCCGAGGCGGGGAGTCCGAGGGGGCTGCCGGGGCCCAGTGCGATGCCCACGCGGGCGTAGAGCGTGCCGGCGAGCGTGGCCGCGTACCCGATGAGGAGCGTGCGCCACCAGCCGAGGCAGATCTCGGCGATCCCGAAGACCAGCAGGATCTGCGCGAGCGCGCCCCACACGGGCAGGTCGAGCGCGGGCACGAAGAGGGAGAGCGGGGTGCGCAGCAGCGCGAGCCACAGGGGGTCCTCGGCGCGCACGGAGCCGATGTCCTGGACGAACCGGTAGCCCCAGGGCTGGTTCTGCGCGTACTGGAGGACGGCGGTGAGGCAGACCGCCGCGAGCGTCATGGGCGCGGCACGCCATCGGCGGGCGGCGAACCCGTCGCGCACCGCGGAGAACAGCGGTCCCCACTCGGCGCGGGCGCGGCGGGCCAGGGTGCTCATCGTCTCGACTCCAGGTGTTTGCGGCGCAGCGGCTTCGGCAGGCCCGGCACTTCCAGGAAGCCCTCCGCGCGGGCGGCCGCGATGCCGATGCGCGGCAGATGAGCGCTCTTCTCGAAGAGGAGGAAGCGGGGTTCCCAGATCGGCCGGTACTTGGCGTTGGCGCGGTAGAGGGACTCGATCTGCCACCACCGGGAGAAGAAGCTGAGCAGCGACCGCCACAGGCGAAGGACCGGGCCCGCGCCGAGCCGCGAGCCACGTTCGAAGACCGAACGGAACATCGCGAAGTTGAGCGAGACCTGCGTGATCTGGATCTCGGGGGCGCGCTGGAGGAGCTCGATGACCATGAACTCCATCAGGCCGTTCTCACAGTCGCGGTCGCGCCGCATCAGGTCCAGGGAGAGCCCGCGCAGCCCCCACGGCACGAAGGAGAGCACCGCCCGCAGCTCCCCGCCGGCGTCCGCGCACTCCACCATCACGCACCGCCCGTCCGCCGGGTCGCCGAGCCGTCCGAGGGCCATGGAGAAGCCGCGCTCGGTGGCCCCGTCGCGCCAGTCGTCGGCGCGGCGCAGCAGCTCCGCCATCTCGTCGGGCGGGATGTCCTCGTGGCGGCGGACGCGGACGGTGTACCCGGCGCGCCTGACGCGGTGGTACGCCTGGCGGACGGTGCGCATGGCCCGCCCCTCCAGGCCGAACTCCGCCGTCTCCACGACGGCTTCGTCGCCGAGCTCCAGGGCGTCCAGGCCGTGCCGGGCGTAGATGGTGCCCGCCTCCTCGCTCGCGCCCATCACGGCGGGCAGCCAGCCGTGCTCGTGGGCCTCGGCGAGCCACGGCTCGATCGCCCCCGGCCAGGCCTCCGGGTCGCCGACGGGGTCGCCGGAGGCCAGGGAGACCCCGCCGACGACGCGGTACGCGACCGCCGCCTTGCCGGTCGGCGACCATACGACGCTCTTCTCGCGGCGCAGCGCGAAGTAGCCGAGCGAGTCACGGTCGCCGTGCCGGGCGAGCAGGGCGCGCAGCCGCTCCTCGTCCTCCTCGGTGAGCGGATCGACGGCCCTGCGGGAGCGGAACGCCGCGTACAGGACGGCGCAGAGGAGCAGCGCGCTGAGGACGTTGACGGTGACGTTGACCCAGCCGGGCGTGGTGATGCCCTCGAAGCGCCGGTCGTCGGCGGCCAGCGAGACCAGGCGCATGGTGCCGTAGCGCCACCGGTCGAGGAAGGTCGAACGGTCGTCGTCCTGGGCGCGGTTGGTGACGGTGACGAGCAGCGCGGCGATCAGTGAGGTCACGAGGAGCCCGCCGGCCGCGACCGCCGACGCCAGCTTCGGGTTGGACCGGTCGCCCTTGGCGTAGAACTCGCGGCGCCCGACGACCAGCGCCGCGACGAAGGCGGCGGTCAGGACGAGGGAGATCCAGTTCTGCGCGTACCGCCGGACCTCGGGGAAGCACATGGCGAAGGCGAAGAGCAGCAGGAAGAGCCCGCCGAGCACGAGGTTGAGGATCCACGCGGCGCGCTTGCGGCGCCGCATGGTGATCGCCAGGAACAGCGTGAACGCCCCGGAGGCGAAGCCCGCGGTCAGCAGGTACGGGGTGAAGTAGTCCTCCGTGTTGTGCTGCCGCAGGTCCTGCCCGAGGGAGACCCAGACCGCGCTGAGGAAGTTGACGAACGTGACGGCGCGGAGATACCAGACGGTGAAACCCGCGGCGCGACGCTGTGTGGCGGTGCGTGGTTTCCGTCGCCCGGCGACGATCTGCTCATCTCCCATGAAAAGGGATCATATGGGCAAGATCGGCGCGGCCGTCCGCGCCGCCTGGCGCCTACTCCGCGGGCGGAACCGCCACCTCCGGCCGCGTGGCCTCCGCTTCGGACTCCTCGGCGGCGGCCCGCTCCGGCAGCTCCGCCGACAGGGCCGCGGCGGCCCGGACCAGCGGCAGGGCCAGCAGGGCCCCGGCGCCTTCGCCGACCTGCACGCCATGGGCCAGGAGGGGCTCAAGGGCCATCCGGTCCAGCGCCTTGGCCTGCGCGGGCTCACCGCTGTCGTGCCCCGCGAGCCACCAGTCCGGGGCCCGGAAGGCGACCCGCTGGGCCACCAGCGCCGCCGCCGACGCGACCACGCCGTCGAGGATCACCGGCGTACGCCGCACCGCGCACTGGAGCAGGAAACCCGTCATCGCGGCCAGGTCGGCGCCGCCCACCGTCGCGAGCAGCTCCAGCTGGTCGCCGAGGACGGGCCGGGCCCGCCGCAGGGCGTCCCGCACCGCCGCGCACTTGCGCATCCACGCCAGGTCGTCGATGGCCTCGCCGCCCCGCCCGGTCACCACGGACGCGTCGGTGCCGCAGAGCGCGGCGATCAGCGTCGCGGCGGGCGTCGTACCGCCGACGCTCACGTCGCCGAGCACGACCACGTCGGTGCCGGAGTCCGCTTCCTGGTCGGCGACGGCCATGCCCGCGCGCACCGCCCGCTCGGCCTCCTCGGCGCTCAGCGCGTCCTCGATGTCGATGCGTCCCGAACCGCGCCGCACCCGGTGCCCGGCGACCTCCGCGGGCAGCTCCGCCGGGTCGCAGTCGAGCGCCATGTCGACGACCCGTACGGGCACGTCCAGGCGGCGCGCGAGCACGGCCACGGGGCTCTCACCGGCGAGCACGGAGCGTACGAGAGCGGCGGCGCCGCCCGCGGGCCGCGCCGAGACGCCCAGCCCGGCGACCCCGTGGTCCCCCGCGAACAGCACCACGCGCGGCCGCTCCAGGGGCCGGACCGGCACCGAGGACTGGGCCGCCGACAGCCACTCGCCCAGTTCGTCGAGGCGGCCCAGGGCACCGGGCGGCAGGGTCTGCCGCTCCCTGCGCTCCTCGGCGTCGCGGCGCACCCCGCCGTCGGGCCGCTCGATCAGGTCGGTGAAGTCGTCGAGATTCAGCGAGCTCATTCGCCGAACAGTACCGGCAGGCCGGGTGCCGGTGTTCGAACGCCCTGGAGTCGCGCCGAGGGACGCGCGCAGCGCGCGGCGGGAGCCCCCGACGGTTACGGCATGTCCCCCATTGGGCACATAACGTCATTGCCGGACCTAACCCGTCAAAGCCGCCCACTTCAGGAGTACGACCATGGACGTCGCCCAGCGGGTCGCCGAACGACGCTCCGCCTACCTCGCCGCCCTCGCCCAGGGCACCGAACGCTTCCACGAACCCCGCCGCCCCGACTGCCCCTGGTGCGGCTCCCGGCGGCTGCGGCTCCGGCTGCGCACCACCGACCTGGTCCAGCACAAGCCGGGCACCTTCCGGCTCGACCGGTGCGCCGCCTGCGGCCACTGCTTCCAGAACCCCCGCCTCACCGGCGAAGGGCGGGCCTTCTACCACCGCGACCTCTGCCACCGGGAGGGCCTCGGGGGCCTGGGAGGGCTGGGAGGGCTGGGCGGCTTCGGCGGGATCGGCGGTCCCGGCGGCAAGGCGCTCGGCAGACTCCTCGGCGCCGGACCCGCCGGCCGGCGCCACCTCGCCCGTGCCCGCGCCCTGCGCGCGTACGACGAGCCCGAGTGCTGGCTCGACGTCGGCACCGGCAGGGCGCTCTTCCCCGCCCTGGCCAAGCAGGTCCTCCCGTACACCTCCTTCGACGGGCTCGACCCCGGCAAGGGCATCGAGGTCGCCGTGCGCCGCGGCCGGATCGAGGAAGGCCACCGCGGCACCCTGACCGGGCTCGCGGACCGGCTCGCCGGCCGCTACGACGCCCTGAGCCTCTTCCACCAGCTGGAGCGCAGCCCCGACCCCCGCGCGGAGCTGCGGGCCGCGCGGACCGTCCTGCGCCCCGGCGGCCACCTGATGATCGAGTCCCCCGACCCCGGCTGCCGCTACGCCGCGCTGCTCGGCAAGTGGTGGCCGTCGTACTCCCAGCCCCGGCACCTGCACCTCGTGCCGCTCGCCAACCTCCTGAAGGAGCTGGCGGACCTCGGCTTCACGGTCGTGGGCACCGAGCGCCGCGCCGCGCACGTGCCCGCCGACCTGAGCGGGGCGCTCGCGCTCCTCCTCGACCGCTGCCTGCCCCGGGCGGACGTCCCCTGGCGCGCCAGACCCGCGCCCCGGACCGGCCTCACGATCCGCCGCGCCGCGTGGTGGGCCGCCGTGCCGGTGCTCACCCTCGCCCAGCTCCTCGACCGGCTCCTGGCCCCGCTGCTCACCCGCGTCGGCTTCTCCAACACCTACCGGGTCATCGCACGCAGGGGCGAGGACGGCTGACGCGCAGGGCGGGGGGCGGGTCAGCCGCGCAGCGGCAGCGCCTGCCCCGCCACGACGAGCAGCACGTGCTCGCACTCGGCGGCGAACGCCGCGTTGAGGCGGCCCAGTTCGTCGCGGTAGCGGCGGCCCGACGCGGTCGCGGGGACGATGCCGGAACCCACCTCGTTCGAGACGGCGACCACCGTGCGCCGCGTGGCCCGCACCGCGTCCGCGAGCTCGGCGACCCGCCCCCGCAGCCGCCGCTCACCGCCGCCCGCCCACTCGGCGTCGTCCCACGCGTCCACCTCGTCCATGACGTGGGTCAGCCACAGCGACAGGCAGTCGATGAGCAGCGGCGGCCCGTCGTCGGCCAGCAGCGGCACCAGGTCGCAGGTCTCCGCGGTCCGCCACGAACCGGGGCGCCGCTCACGGTGCAGGCTCACCCGGTCCGCCCACTCGGCGTCGCCGTTCCTCGTCCCGCCCGTCGCGACGTACAGCACCTCGGGGAAGGCCTCCAGGCGCCGCTCGGCCTCCACCGACTTGCCCGAGCGGGCGCCGCCGAGGACGAAGGTGCGGCGCGGCACGTCGGGGACGTCCTCGTAGGCGCCGACGACCAGCGTCGTCCCGTCCGGCACGGCCCGCGCGCCCGCCGCCGCGAGCCGGCGGGTCAACTCCCCGCCCGGCGGCGCCCCGTGGCCGATGTGGACGGCGATGACATCGGTGGTGGGCCCGACGGCACCGGCCGCGCGCAGCCGGGCGAGCCCGTCGGGGCGTCCGAGGACATCGGCGAGGACCATCTCGTACGCGACCCGCTCACCGCCCGCCCCCGCGAGGCCGGGTCCGAAGCCGTTGCCGTTGCCGTCGGCGAGCCCCGCGGGGGCGCCGCCCGGCGGCAGGTACAGCAGCCGTTCGCCGTCCGGCCCCGTCACCTCGTACCCCGAGCCGGGCGCGTCCAGCGCCACCGCGCGCACCCGGTGGCCGGTCAGCGTCGCCAGCTCCCGCCCGTCGGCGACGCGTCCGGGCTGCGGCAGACCGGCCGGGACCTCCACGGCGGGCCCGTCGTGCGGATGGGAGAGCAGGACCTGGCGCACACCGCCGAGCGAGTGGCCCGCGCGGGCCGCCGCGAAGGCCGCGCCGGGCGTGAGGTCGAGCAGCAGGACGCCGTCCACGAGGAGCGCGGTGGCCGCGCGCGCCGCCTCGCCGAGGGCGGTCGCGCAGACCGCGCAGGGGCAGTCGGGGAGGGGCAGCCCCTCGGGGGCACCGGTGCCGAGCAGAGTCAGTTCCACACGAAGATCCTCCCGCGTCGGGTCCGGCGCCGCGCGCCCGGCTAGGCTTCAGGCGGATTCAGGCGGCTCCCCAAGCCGCTACGGGACCCTCGGGAGGCTGACGATGGCAGCATGGACGTGGCGGTTCGAGAAGGCGGACGGGACGGAGGTCCAGCCCGCGCTGACCCCGGAGGAGTTCACCACACAGGGCGACGCCGAGTCCTGGGTCGGTGAGTACTGGAAGGAACTGGCCGAGGGCGGCGCCGATCAGGTCACCCTCTTCGAGGACACGGACAAGATCTACGGCCCGATGAGCCTGCACGCGCAGGACACGGCGTAGCGGCGCGGGCGGACACGCGGGAGGCGGCGGCCGGTGTTCCGGCCGCCGCCTCTCCCTTGACGCCTCTGCCCCGAGCGGGCGCTAACTCACCCACTCCCGCAGCAGCTTCTCCCGCTCCGCGGCCCGCGGCGTCCCGCCCTCCCACGTGCGGCCCCACTCCGACATCGCGGCGAGGGTCGTGGCCATCGTCGCGGCGCCCTCCGTGAGGCGCGACAGAAGGGCGCGGGAGAGATCGACCTCGGCCGGGGGGTAGCCGACGGCCGCGGCGGAGTACGCCGACAGGTCGAGGTCACCGCCGGCCGAACCGACGCGCAGCGTCATCAGCGGCGGGGTCTCCTCCGCCGGGCCGGTGACCATGGGCACCGCCAGGTTCATCACCGTCCCCACGGCGAGGCTCCTGACCGCGCCGATCCTGCGCATCAGGGACTTCACCGGGACGTCCGTCACCGACAGGGAGCGCACGTCCTCCCACAGCCGCAGGCCGCGCTGCCCGTCGCCGAGGGCCACCACGCCCTCCGGGGTCAGCCGCACCCCGGGGGCCAGACCGGACGGCTTCGCGCCGACGTACACATCGCCCTGGGCGATCCAGAAGAGGCCCACCATGGCCATGCGTCGCTCACTTCTCCCGCCGACGGCACCGCCGCCGGAACTCCCGCGAACAGCTCCGGGCCCTTCGGCCCAGTCCCGCTAGTCCCGCACCCCGCACAGATGCAGCAGCGCGGCGACCCGCCGATAGGGGTCGGTGCGCCCGGCCCGCTCCTCGGCGGCCAGCAGCGCTTCGAGCTCCCCCTCGGGGGGAAGCGGCGTGCCGTCGGGGACGGTGTCGGTGAAGACCCGCACGCCGTACCAGACCTGGAGCGGCGCCGCGATCCCCGCCAGCGTCGCCGACAGCGCGTCGAGCCGGTCGGCCCGCACGTCGAGGCCCAGGCGGTTGCGGTACGTGACGGAGTCGAAGGCGGCGACGGCGCCGCTCCAGTCCCCGCCGAGCCCCGGCCGCATGGCCAGCGCGTCCGCGTTCCGCACGAGGAGCGAGAGCAGCCCGCCGGGGGCCAGCATCCGGGCCAGGCCCGCGAGCAGGGCGTCCGGCTCCTCCACGTACATCAGTACGCCGTGGCACAGCACCACGTCGAAGCTGCCGGGCGTGAAGTGCACCCCGGTCTGGTGGCCGTCGCCCTCGACGATGCGCACCCGCCCCTGGATGCCTTCCGGCTCCCCGGCGAGCGCCGCGCGCGCGGCGGCGATCATCGTGGGGTCCTGTTCGATCCCGGTCACCTTGTGCCCGGCGCGGGCCAGCCGCAGCGCCTGGGTGCCCTGGCCCATGCCGACGTCGAGCACCCGCAGCCGCTGCCCCACGGGGAAGCGCGCCACTATCTGCTCGTCGAGCTGCCGGGCCACCAGCTCCTGGCGTACGGCGTCGCGCAGTCCGCCCAGCTTCTCCAGCCAGGCCCTGGCCCCGCCGGCGAATCCGCTCAGGGCCGCTCTCCGCGCTTGACCTGCGGCTTCGGCAGCCGCAGCCGGCGCATCTGGAGCGTACGCATCAGGGCGTAGGCGACAGCGCCCTTCTTGTTGTCGTTCGGGAAGCGCTCGGCCAGGCGCTTCTTCAGGCGGAACGCGGTGGCGACCGAGTCCAGGACGATCAGCACGATCACGATGAGCCAGAGCAGCAGCGCGATGTTCTGCAACTGCGGTACGCGGACCATGCTCAGGACGAGGATGATCACCGCGAGCGGCAGGAAGAACTCGGCGATGCAGAAGCGCGAGTCCACGAAGTCGCGCGCGAACTTGCGCACCGGACCCTTGTCACGGGCGGGCAGGTACCGCTCGTCACCGCTGGCCAGTGCCTCGCGCTGCTTGGCCATCTGCGCGCGGCGCTCGTCGCGCTGTCGCTTCGCCGCCTCCTTGCGCGTGGTCGGCGTATTGGTCACGCTGCGGCGCTGCGACTGTGCCAGGGCGCGCTTGGGGGTGGGGCGGCCCTTGGGGGCCTGCGGGTCACGGGGCTGCTTGGAGTCGGTCACCGGCGCCTGCGCGGCCGGGGCCTTCTCTTCCTTGGATCGGCTACGGAACACAAAATCCAAGGGTACGTGGTGCGGGGGCATGGACCGCAGCCCGACGGGGAACGATCCGGCAACGCCGCGCGTCTTGATTTACGTGCCTAAGGGGACGTAGCAGGCGGTATCCAGCCGGTCGGCAGCCGGCTCGGGGCGGTTCGGGGACGGCTGACAGGGGAGCACCTACTCCTTACGCCGGATCAGGGCCGGACGCAGTCGTCCTTGGGGATGAGCGCATCCGCCCGCGAACAGTGCGGTAATGGATGCAGGGCCCGTACTGTGGGTTCTGAGCAGTACCTGGAGCTGGAAGTCCGTCAGAAGGGGGCGCGCGAAGCCCATGAGCGGTGTCATGAAGCGTATGGGGATGATCTTCCGCGCGAAGGCGAACAAGGCCCTTGACCGGGCCGAGGACCCGCGCGAAACCCTCGATTACTCGTACCAGAAACAGCTGGAGCTGCTCCAGAAGGTGCGCCGCGGCGTCGCCGACGTGGCGACCTCCCGCAAGCGGCTCGAACTTCAGCTGGCCCAGCTCAACAAGCAGTCCTCCACCCTTGAGGACCAGGGCCGCAAGGCCCTCGCCCTCGGCCGTGAGGACCTGGCCCGCGAAGCGCTCTCCCGCCGGGCCGCGCTCCAGCAGCAGGTGACGGACCTGGAGACGCAGCACCAGACGCTCCAGGGCGAGGAGGAGAAGCTCACCCTCGCGGCGCAGCGCCTCCAGGCCAAGGTCGACGCCTTCCGTACGAAGAAGGAGACCATCAAGGCCACGTACACCGCGGCGCAGGCGCAGACCCGGATCGGCGAGGCCTTCTCCGGCATCTCCGAGGAGATGGGCGACGTCGGCATGGCGATCCAGCGCGCCGAGGACAAGACCGCGCAGCTCCAGGCGCGGGCCGGCGCGATCGACGAACTGCTCGCCTCCGGTGCCCTCGACGACTCCTCCGGCCTCGTCAAGGACGACATCCAGTCCGAGCTGGATCGCCTCTCCGGTGGTACTGATGTAGAGCTGGAGCTGCAACGCATGAAGGCGGAGCTCGCCGGGGGCTCCAGCAGCGGACAGCAGGCGATCGAGGGCGGCCAGAACCAGGGCCGGCCGCAGCAGCAGCCGCAGGACACCCCGCGCTTCGACAAGCAGTAGCTCACGTCCGAGGAGGGCGACATGATCGTACGGATCATGGGGGAGGGCCAGGTGAAGCTGGCCGACAGCCACTTCGCCGAACTCAACAAGTACGACGACGAACTGCTCGACGAGATGGAGAGCGGCGACACCGCCGGGTTCCGCCGCACGCTCCACGCCCTCCTGGACCGGGTCCGGGAGCTCGGCGAGCCCCTCCCCGACGACGCCCTGGAACCCTCCGAACTGATCCTCCCCGCTCCCGACGCGAGCCTGGACGAGGTCCGCGCCATGCTCTCGGACGACGGCCTGATCCCCGGCTGACCCACCCTTCGCACCGGGGCGCCCCCTAAGGGGCGCGGGGAACTGCGCGATCAGCCCCTCACCGCAGAAGCCCACAAAGCCGACAAAGGCCCCACCGTGGCCCGAGGTCCGCCAAGGGCCGAGCCCCGCAAACCGCCAAGCCCCCCGTCAAGGCCCCGTACGGTTTGCACCGTGACCACTCCCCTACGAGTACGAGGCCGCGGCTGGGCCCGAACACACCCGCTGGCGGTCGACGCGGCGCTCGCCTCCCTCGTCCTCGTCTGCATGGTCGTCGGCTCCTTCGCCGAGCCCTACGGAGAGCACGGCCCCACCTGGGGCACCCGCGCCCCCGACCTGACGAGCCTGCTCCTGATGGCCCTCGGCGCCCTCGCCCTGGTCCTCAGGCGCCGCGCCCCCCGGACGGTGCTCGCCGCCACCTGCGCCGCCTCCCTCACGGAACTGCTCACCGGCGGCCCCCGCGCGCCCGTCGTGATGTGCGCGGTCATCGCGCTCTTCACCGTGGCCGCCACCACCGACCGCTCCACGACCTGGCGGATCGGCCTGGTCACCATGGCGGGCCTCACCGGCGTCGCGATGCTCTCGGGACCGCTGCCCTGGTACGCCCAGGAGAACATCGGCATCTTCGCCTGGACCGGCATGGCCGCCGCCGCGGGCGACGCGGTGCGCAGCCGCCGCGCCTTCGTGGACGCCATAAGGGAACGCGCCGAGCGGGCGGAACGCACCCGCGAGGAAGAGGCCAGGCGCCGCGTCGCCGAGGAGCGGCTGCGCATCGCCCGCGACCTGCACGACGTGGTCGCCCACCACATCGCCCTGGTCAACGTGCAGGCGGGCGTCGCCGCGCACGTCATGGACAAGCGGCCCGACCAGGCGAAGGAAGCCCTCGCTCACGTCCGCGACGCCAGCCGCTCCGCGCTGGGCGAACTCCGCGCCACCGTCGGCCTGTTGCGGCAGACCGGCGATCCGGAGGCCCCGACCGAACCCGCCCCCGGCCTGCACCGCCTCGACGAGCTCGTCGAGACGTTCCGCAACGCGGGTCTGCCCGTCGAGGTCGCCCTCGGCCAGGTCGGCCTCGACCTGCCCGCGGCCGTCGACCTCGCCGCGTTCCGGATCATCCAGGAAGCCCTGACCAACGTACAGAAGCACGCGGGGCGCGACGCCACGGCGGAGGTGAGCGTCGTCCGCGTCGGCCCGAACGTCGAGGTCACCGTCATCGACGACGGCCCGGGCCCCGGCGAGGACGCCGACGGCGCGCGGGAGCCGAACACCGACGGCGGCGGCCACGGCCTGCTCGGCATGCGCGAGCGCGTCACGGCCCTCGGCGGCAGCTGCACGGCCGCACCCCGCTACGGCGGCGGCTTCCGCGTCCATGCGATCCTGCCCGTCACCACGGCAGAGGGAGGGACGGCGTGACGATCCGCGTACTGCTCGCCGACGACCAGGCGTTGCTGCGCAGCGCGTTCAAGGTGCTCGTCGACTCCGAGCCCGACATGGAGGTGGTCGGCGAGGCGTCCGACGGCGCTCAGGCGGTGCGGCTCGCCAAGTCGGAGCGGGCCGACGTGGTCCTGATGGACATCCGCATGCCCGGCACGGACGGCCTGGCCGCCACCCGGCAGATCAGCGCCGACCCGGCCCTGGCCCACGTGCGCGTGGTGATGCTGACGACCTTCGAGGTCGACGAGTACGTGGTGCAGTCGCTGCGCGCCGGCGCCTCGGGGTTCCTCGGCAAGGGCGCGGAGCCCGACGAACTGCTCGGCGCCATCCGCGTCGCGGCGGCGGGCGAGGCGCTGCTCTCCCCGGTGGCCACCAAGGGCCTGATCGCCAAGTTCCTCGCGCAGGGCGAGGGTCCGGACGGCGAGGCGTCGGTGCGCGGCGAGCGCCTGGACGCGCTCACCACCCGCGAGCGCGAGGTCCTCGTGCAGGTCGCCGGCGGCCACTCGAACGACGAGATCGCCGAGCGTCTCGAAGTCAGCCCGCTCACCGTGAAGACCCATGTGAACCGCGCGATGGCGAAGCTCGGCGCCCGCGACCGCGCCCAACTGGTCGTCATCGCCTACGAGTCGGGGCTGGTCCGTCCAAGGGTGGAGTGAGGCGCGGGCCCGCGTACTGCGACCGCAGTAGGCGGGGCGGAAGAAATGGTCCTGGGAGCGAGGCGACGGGCCCCGGCCATGGCCGAGGGTGTGAGGAATGGGCCGCTCACGCCCCACCGGCCTGCCGTCACGCCACAGAGAGAGATCCCCCCATGTCCTGGCTGTCCAGGTTCAGCCTCACGCAACGGGCCCTGATCGGACTGATGTCGATCATCGCGATCGTCTTCGGCGCGATCGCGATACCGCAGCTCAAGCAGCAGCTGCTGCCCTCCATCGAACTGCCCATGGTGTCGGTGCTCGCCCCGTATCAGGGCGCGTCCCCGGACGTGGTGGAGAAGCAGGTCGTCGAACCGCTCGAGAACAGCATCGACACGGTCGACGGCATCACCGGCATCACCTCCACGGCGAGCGAGGGCAACGCCGTGATCATGGCCCAGTTCGACTACGGCAGCGGCTCGAAGCAGCTCGTCGCCGACGTCCAGCAGGCCGTGAACCGGGCCCGGGCCGAACTCCCCGACGACGTCGACCCGCAGGTCGTCGCGGGTTCCACCGACGACATCCCGACCGTCGTCCTCTCCGTCACCTCCGGCAAGGACCAGCAGGCCCTCGCCGACCAGCTCGACCGCACCGTCGTACCGTCCCTGAAGGACATCGACGGCGTCGGCCAGGTCACCGTGGACGGCGTGCGCGACCTCCAGGTCGAGGTCACCCCCGACGACGGGAAGCTGGCCAAGGCGGGCCTGACCCCCGCCGCGCTCGGCAAGGCCCTCCAGGCGGGCGGCGCCACGCTCCCCGCCGGCTCCTTCGACGAGGACGGCAAGAACCGCACCGTTCAGGTCGGCGGCGGCTTCACCTCCCTGAAGCAGATCGAGGAGCTGCGCGTCCCGCCCGAGGCGCGGCCCGGTGAGCGGCCCGGCAAGCCCGTGCGCCTCGGCGACATCGCCACGGTGCAGCAGCGGCCCGCCACGGCGACATCCCTCACCCGCACCAACGGCGAGCCCAGCCTCGCCGTCGCCGTCACCATGGACCACGACGGCAGCGCCGTCGCGATCTCCGACGCGGTCAAGGACAAGCTGCCCGGCCTCCGCGAGGAGCTGGGCTCCGGCGCCGAACTGACGGTCACCAGCGACCAGGGCCCCGCCGTCTCGAAGTCCATCGACGGCCTCACCACCGAGGGCGCGCTCGGCCTGCTCTTCGCGGTCCTCGTCATCCTCGTCTTCCTCGCGTCGATCCGCTCGACGCTGGTCACCGCGGTCTCCATCCCGCTCTCGGTGGTCCTCGCCCTGATCGTGCTGTGGACCCGCGACCTGTCGCTCAACATGCTCACGCTGGGCGCGCTGACCATCGCGATCGGCCGTGTCGTCGACGACTCGATCGTGGTCCTGGAGAACATCAAGCGCCACCTCGGCTACGGCGAGGAGCGCGAGGAGGCGATCCTCAAGGCGGTCCGCGAGGTCGCGGGCGCGGTGACGTCCTCGACGCTCACCACGGTCGCCGTGTTCCTGCCGGTCGGCCTGGTCGGCGGCATGGTCGGCGAACTCTTCGGCTCGTTCTCGCTGACGGTCACGGCGGCGCTCCTGGCCTCCCTGCTCGTCTCGCTGACGGTCGTGCCGGTCCTCTCGTACTGGTTCCTGCGGCCCCCCAAGGCGGTCCGCGGCGCCGACCCGCGGGAGGCCCGCCGCAAGGCCGAGGAGAAGGAGAGCCGCAGCAGGCTCCAGCGGATGTACGTCCCGGTGCTGCGTTTCGCGACCCGGCGCCGCCTCACCAGCCTCGGCATCGCGCTCGTCGTCCTGGTCGGTACGTTCGCCATGGCGCCGATGCTGAAGACCAACTTCTTCGACCAGGGCGAGCAGGAAGTCCTCACCATCAAGCAGGAGTTGCGGCCGGGCACCAGCCTCGCCGCCTCCGACGCCTCGGCCAAGAAGATCGAGAAGATGCTCTCCGGCATCGACGAGGTCAAGGACTACCAGGTCACGGTCGGCTCCTCCGGCTTCATGGCCGCCTTCGGCGGAGGCACGGACACCAACCAGGCCTCGTACACCCTCTCCCTCAAGGACAAGGCGTCCTACGAGAAGACGCAGGACCTCGTCGAGAAGGGGCTCGGCGAGCTGTCGGGCATCGGCCGGACCACCGTGAGCGCCGGTGACGGGTTCGCCAATCAGGACCTGAGCGTCGTGGTGAAGGCCGCCGACGCCGGCGTGCTGCGCGAGGCCTCCGACCGGGTGCGCGACGAGGTCGCGAAGCTCGACGACGTCACCGACGTGCAGAGCGACCTGTCGCAGAGCGTCCCGAGGATCTCCGTCAAGGCCAACGCCAAGGCGGCCGGAGCCGGGTTCGACGACAGCACGCTCGGTCAGGCCGTCGCCCAGGCCGTCCGCGGCACCACCAGCGGCAAGGCGCTCCTGGGCGACACCGAGCGCGACGTGGTCATCACGTCGGCGAAGCCCGCGAAGACCCTCGCCGAGCTGAAGAGGCTGCCGCTCGGCCCCGGCGTGCGGCTCGGCGACATCGCCGAGGTGAGGCTGGTCGACGGCCCGGTCTCCATGACCCGCATCGACGGCGCCCGCGCCGCGACGATCACGGCGAAGCCGACCGGCGACAACACGGGCGCGGTCAGCGCCGACCTCACCAAGAAGCTGGACGCGCTCAAGCTCCCGGCCGGGGCCACGGCCTCGATCGGCGGGGTGTCGGAGGACCAGGACGAGGCGTTCGCGTCCCTGGGCCTGGCCATGCTGGCGGCGATCGCGCTCGTCTTCATGCTGCTCGTGGCGACCTTCCGCTCCCTGGTCCAGCCGCTGATCCTGCTCGTCTCGATCCCCTTCGCGGCGACGGGCGCGATCGGTCTGCTGGTCGCGACGGACACCCCGATGGGCGTCCCGGCGATGATCGGCATGCTGATGCTCATCGGCATCGTGGTCACCAACGCGATCGTGCTGATCGACCTGATCAACCAGTACCGCGCGCAGGGTCACGGCACGATCGAGGCGGTCGTCGAGGGCGGCCGGCACCGGCTGCGCCCGATCCTCATGACGGCACTGGCGACGATCTTCGCGCTGCTCCCGATGGCCCTCGGCATCACCGGCCAGGGCGGCTTCATCGCGCAGCCGCTGGCGGTGGTGGTGATCGGCGGCCTGATCAGCTCGACGCTGCTCACCCTGCTGCTCGTCCCGACGCTGTACGCGATGGTGGAGCTCCGCAAGGAGCGCCGCCGCGCCAAGCGGGAGGCGAAGCGTGCCAGGAAGGCGGGCGAGCCGCCGCGCCACACCGACACGGCCGACACGGAGCCGTCCCGGGTCTGACCGCGGAACGACGCGAGGGGCGCCCGTCCATGACGGGCGCCCCTTTGTGTGCGGTGTGGCGGCGGCGCGTAAGGGGCGCGGGGAACTGCGGGCCCGGCCATGACGGGCCCGCAGCAGATGAACCGGCGGAGCCAAGGGGCGCCCAAGGCTCCGGTCACCCCTTTGTGTGCGGTGTGGCGGCGGCGCGTAAGGGGCGCGGGGAACTGCGCGCTCGACCACGACGGGCCCGCAGCAGATGAACCGGCGGAGCCAAGGGGCGCCCAAGGCTCTCCGGTCGCCGCTTTGTGTGCGGTGTGGCGGCGGCGCGTAAGGGGCGCGGGGAACTGCGGGCCCGGCCATGACGGGCCCGCAGCAGATGAACCGGCGGAGCCAAGGGGCGCCCAAGGCTCCGGTCACCCCTTTAGGTGCGGTGTGGCAGCGGCCCGTAAGGGGCGCGGGGAACTGCGCGCCCGGCCACGACGGGCCCGCAGCAGATGAACCGGCGGAGCCAAAGGGCACCCAAGGCTCCGGGCGCCCGCCCCCACCGTCTCCGCCAGCGCAGCGCTACGGCAGTGCCAGCATCCGCTCCAGCGCCAGCTTCGCGAACTGCTCCGTCTCGCGGTCCACCTGGATCTGGTTGACGAGGTTGCCCTCCGCGAGCGACTCCAGCGTCCACACCAGGTGCGGCAGGTCGATGCGGTTCATCGTCGAGCAGAAGCAGACCGTCTTGTCGAGGAAGACGATCTCCTTGTCCTCCGCGGCGAAACGGTTCGCCAGGCGGCGCACGAGGTTCAGCTCGGTGCCGATGGCCCACTTCGACCCGGCGGGCGCGGCCTCCAGGGTCTTGATGATGTGCTCGGTGGAGCCCACGTGGTCGGCGGCGGCCACGACCTCGTGCTTGCACTCCGGGTGCACCAGGACGTTCACGCCCGGTATGCGGGCGCGCACGTCCTCGACCGACTCCAGCGAGAAGCGCCCGTGCACCGAGCAGTGCCCGCGCCACAGGATCATCTTCGCGTCGCGCAGCTGCTCGACGGTCAGGCCGCCGTTCGGCTTGTGCGGGTTGTAGACCACGCAGTCGTCGAGCGAGAAGCCCATGTCGCGCACGGCGGTGTTGCGGCCCAGGTGCTGGTCCGGCAGGAAGAGCACCTTCGTCGTGGCGGGGTCGCCCTGCGCGTACGCCCACTCCAGCGCGCGCTTGGCGTTCGACGACGTACAGATCGTGCCGCCGTGCTTGCCGGTGAACGCCTTGATGTCGGCGGAGGAGTTCATGTACGAGACGGGGACGACCTGCTCGGCGATGCCGGCCTCGGTCAGCACGTCCCAGCACTCGGCGACCTGCTCGGCGGTGGCCATGTCGGCCATCGAGCAGCCCGCGGCCAGGTCGGGGAGCACGACCTTCTGGTCGTCCGTCGTCAGGATGTCCGCGGACTCGGCCATGAAGTGCACACCGCAGAAGACGATGTACTCGGCGTCCGGCCGGGCGGCGGCGTCACGCGCCAGCTTGAAGGAGTCACCGGTCACATCCGCGAACTGGATGACCTCGTCGCGCTGGTAGTGGTGGCCGAGGACGAAGACCTTGTCACCGAGCTTCTCCTTGGCGGCCCGGGCGCGCTCCACCAGGTCCGGGTCGGAGGGCGACGGCAGGTCGCCGGGGCACTCGACGCCGCGCTCGCTCCTTGGGTCGGCCTCGCGGCCGAGCAGCAGCAGGGCGAGCGGCGTGGGCTGGACATCGAGGTCCACGAGGTCCCCCGGGGACTGGGCGGTGGTCACGACGACACCTACCCTTTCTCTTCTGCGACGAGTTTTCGTCTAATTGACGCTATCTATCATAACCGCTTCACGTCAGTTTGACGATGGCCATAGTGTCGATGTGACGCATTCGCCGCTCCGGGGCCCGGTGCTCCGGGGCGGGGCATGTGCGAGCATGAAGGGGTAAGAGGCAAGACGTAAGCGCTCGGCCCGGAATGAATCCGCGGCCCCGCCGGTTGCAACCGTCGGCAAGCAGTCTCCGTACAACCCGGGAGAGAAGCAGATGTCCGTATCGGACGAGACCACCACCGTGAGCGACGGCATCCTCCTGTCGGACGCCGCCGCGGCCAAGGTGAAGGGCCTGCTGGAGCAGGAAGGCCGGGACGACCTGGCGCTGCGCGTCGCCGTCCAGCCCGGCGGCTGCTCGGGCCTGCGCTACCAGCTGTTCTTCGACGAGCGCTCGCTCGACGGCGACGTCGTCAAGGACTTCGATGGTGTGAAGGTCGTCACCGACCGGATGAGCGCTCCCTACCTGGGCGGCGCCTCCATCGACTTCGTCGACACCATCGAGAAGCAGGGCTTCACGATCGACAACCCGAACGCCACCGGCTCCTGTGCCTGCGGCGACTCCTTCAGCTGAGCCTGTAGGTACAGACGTACGAAGGCGGCGGCCCCCTGAGCTTCAGGGGGCCGCCGCCTTCGTACGTGTGCCTGTCCGTTCGCCTGTCTTCTCCGCCTTCTCCGCTACTTCCGTCGCACCGTCTCACCCGAGGCGTCAACGACCTCGCGCTCGCCCAGCGGCTTGTCCAGGGTGACGGTCCTTGAGAGCTTCTTGGCGACCATGACGCAGACCTGGTCCTTCTGCGTGGTCTCCGTGACCGTGACGGTCACGCGGTCGCCCTGCTCGCTCGCGGACGCCGCGTACTTGGCGCAGACGCCACCCCAGAAGCGCAGGGTCAACGACGTTCCGTCGGCGGTGTAGGACTCGACGCGCACCGGGCGCTTGTCGCCCCCCGGCTCCTCGGTGGGTGCCGGGGTGCCGGGAGCGCCGGGCGACCTCAGGTACTCGGGCGCGACCGCCGGATGCGTCACCGTGAAGGGGGCCCGCGCGCCCTGCGGCCGCACCTCGAACAGCCAGGACGGCACCAGCGTCTGCTTGCCGCCCACGTGGTGCGTCGCCAGCCCGAAGACGGCGCCGCTGACCGCCACCGGCTTCGGCTTCGGGGGCGCGGACGAGGGCGCGCAGGGCGCCTGCTTCGCGCCGCCGCCCTCCGTCTTCGCGCTGTCGTCGGCGTGCGGCACGGGGGTCGCGCAGCCGCCGATGCCGACGCGTCCGCCACCGCCGGGGGAGTTCAGCCGGTCCAGGGTCTCCTGGGCGCCGAGCACGGGATAGCGGGCCCCCTTCTCCGGCGCCTTCAACTGGCCGCCGCCGCCCACCACATGGCCGTCCGAGCCGACCTGGATGCCGGTCGACCAGCCGTAGGTCGGCAGGCCGTCCACCTTCGGGTCGGCGTTCACCACCCGTACGGCGCCCATGAGTTGCCGGGCGTCCAGCTTCGCGTCGTCCTGGCCGAGCGCCTTGAGGACCGGCGCCGCGGCGGCCTTGGCGGCCTTCTCCCCGACGGCGTCGCCCAACTCCCCGTCGGGCGCCGTGGAGCCGCTCGAACAGGGCTTGCCCTTGGGGCAGTTGTCCGTACCGCCCACGCCGTGCCGGGCGTACGTCCAGGTGCCGGGCGCCTGCTTGTTCACCTGGAGCGAGGGGCCCGAGCCGTCCCTGTCCTGCTCCACCCGCCAGACGCCGTCCCGCGCCGTCGGCGTGCCGGACAGGCCGAGCGCCTTGGCCAGCCTGCTCACCTCGCCCCGGGTGACCTCGCCGCGCGCGTGATAGACGGAGGCCGCCTTCGGCCCCTCGGGCAGCTTGCCGGTCGCCTTGTACGTGGCGCCGCTCGGGTCGGGCTCACCGGGCGCGATGCCGGCGGTGCCGCCACCGCCGTCCGTCCGGCCGCCGTCACCCGTATAGCCGTCCAGCGCGAGCGGCGGCGGGGAGCCGCCGTCCCCCGCCGGGACGCCGTCGCCGCTCCGGCCGCCGCCACCGTCGCCGGACGCGGCCGTCACGAAGTACGCGCCACCGCCGCCGATCACCAGCACGGTGGCCACGGCCGCGGCGACGGCGAGGCGTGCACGCCTTCGCCGCGGCTCGGCCGCCTCATGAACGGATCGCTCGGTGCTCACCGCATCGCTCCTTCGACTGCGCTGCTGTCCCTCGAAGCCCACGGGCGGGCTTCGGGCTACGTCGTACGTGTTCCCCGTGACGGGGGACAGCGATGGGACGCGGCGGGGGAGCGGACGGTTCCCCGGCGTGCGCGCGACCCCGGGGTGGACCTCCTCAGTCGCCGTACTCGGACATTCCGTCGAGGAGCCGAGCGGAGGCGGGCGGCACGGTGACGCCGTGGATCAGCGACGGCGGCACCGGGGCGGCGACGGCCGCGGCGGGCACCACCCAGTGGCGGGCCATGCGGGCGCAGTCGCCGCGCAACGTCTCCATGCTCTCGGGGGCCTCCGGGGCAAACCGGTGGGCACGCTTCCTGACGACATCCTTCGAGACAACGGTCATAACCGCACCGTACGCATCGGGCCGCTCACCAAAAAAGACCTACTATCGGGTAGTTTTAGCCCTTCAGGGAGGGTGGTCCGACCCGGTAGCGTGAAGCGTCAACCCCACTCCTCTCCGCCCCAGGAGCATTCAGCCGTGCGTATCGCAGTCACCGGCTCCATCGCCACCGACCACCTGATGACCTTCCCCGGCCGCTTCGCCGACCAGCTGGTCGCCGATCAGCTGCACACGGTCTCGCTCTCCTTCCTGGTCGACAACCTCGACGTCCGCAGGGGAGGCGTGGCCGCCAACATCACCTTCGGCATGGGGCAGCTGGGCACCCGGCCGATCCTGGTCGGCGCCGCGGGTGCCGACTTCGACGAGTACCGCGCCTGGCTCGACCGGCACGGCGTGGACACCTCCTCGGTCCGCATCTCCGAGACGCTGCACACCGCCCGCTTCGTCTGCACCACGGACGCCGACCACAACCAGATCGGCTCCTTCTACACGGGCGCGATGAGCGAGGCCCGCCTCATCGAGCTGAAGACGGTCGCCGACCGTGTGGGCGGCCTCGACCTCGTCCTGATCGGCGCCGACGACCCCGAGGCGATGCTCCGGCACACCGAGGAGTGCCGCACCCGCCGGATCCCCTTCGCCGCGGACTTCTCGCAGCAGATCGCCCGCATGGAGGGCGAGGAGATCCGCACCCTCCTGGACGGCGCCACCTACCTCTTCTCCAACGAGTACGAGAAGGGGCTCATCGAGTCCAAGACCGGCTGGAGCGACGCCGAGATCCTCTCCCGCGTCGGCCACCGCGTGACGACCCTCGGCCCGGCCGGCGTACGCATCGAGGCGGCCGGACAGGACCCGATCGAGGTCGGCGTCCCGGACGAGGAGGCCAAGGTCGAGCCGACCGGCGTGGGCGACGCGTTCCGCGCGGGCTTCCTGTCGGGACTGGCCTGGGGCGTCTCCCACGAGCGCGCCGCGCAGGTGGGCTGCATGCTCGCCACCCTGGTCATCGAAACCGTCGGCACCCAGGAGTACGAGCTGCGCCGCAGCGACTTCATGGACCGCTTCACCAAGGCGTACGGCCACGAGGCCGCCACCGAGGTCCGCGCGCACCTCGCCTGATCACGACAGCCGGCGGACCTCGTACGCGCTGCCCCGGTCCGCCGGCCGCTCACCCACGTACTCCTGCCCGCGCATCTCGCACCACGCGGGGATGTCGAGCCGCGCCGCCTCGTCGTCCGCGAGCACGGTCACCGTCCCGCCGACCGGGACGTCCCCGATGACCTTCGCGAGCTCGATGACGGGCAGTGGGCACCGCTTGCCCAGCGCGTCGACGACGAGCGACGCGCCTTCCGTACGGGCCTTCGCCGCGACCGGGGCGCCCAGCTTCTCCCGCACCCCGGCGACGGCGCCGGGCAGCACGTCCAGGAACCGCTCCACCTCGGCGGGCTCGGTGCCGAGCGGCAGCGAGATGCGGACGTTGCCCTCGCTCAGCACGCCCATCGCCTTGAGCACGTGGCTCGGGGTCAGTGTCGAGCTGGTGCACGACGACCCGGACGAGACGGAGAACCCCGCCCGGTCCAGCTCATGCAGCAGGGTTTCCCCGTCGACATAGAGACAGGAGAAGGTGACGAGGTGCGGAAGCCGCCGCACCGGGTCGCCCACCACCTCCACGTCCGGCACCAGCGCGGGCACCCGCGCCCTGATCCGCTCCGTCAGCTCCCGCAGCCGGGTCCCCTGCGCGGCGGCCTCCGCCCGCACCGCCCGCAGCGAGGCCGCCGCCGCGACGACCGCCGGAATGTTCTCGAACCCGGCGGCGCGCCCCGACTCCCGCTCGTCGGCCGGACCTTGCGCGGCGAACCGCACGCCCTTGCGTACGACGAGCAGACCGACCCCCGCGGGCCCGCCCCATTTGTGGGCGCTCCCGGTCAGCAGCGACCAGTCCCCGCCGACCGGGCCCCAGGCCAGCGACTGCGCCGCGTCCACCAGGAGCGGCACCCCGGCCGCCCGGCAGGCCGCCGCGACCTCGGCCACCGGCTGCTCGGTGCCGACCTCGTGGTTGGCGGACTGCAAGCAGGCGAGCGCGGTGTCCCCGCGCAGCGCGGCGGCGTACGCCCGCGGGTCCACGGCCCCGCCCCGGTCCACCGGCACCTCGGTGACCTCCCCGCCCGCGGCCTCGTGCGCCGCGGCCGAATGGAGCACCGACGAGTGTTCGACCGCCGACACGATCAGGTGGCGTCCCGCGCGGCGCCGCCCGGAGAGGGCCCCCGCCACCCCCGTGTGCACGGCACGCGTACCGGACGAGGTGAACACCAGCTCGTCGGCCCGGCACCCCACGGCGTCGGCGGCGGCCTCCCGCGCCGCGTCCAGCAGCATCCGGGCCCGCCGCCCCTCCCGGTAGAGCCGGGCGGGATCGGCCCACCCCTCGTCGAGCGAGGCTTGCAGGGCCTGCCGGGCGACGGGATGAAGGGGAGCGGAGGAGGCGGCATCGAAGTAGGGCACGCCTCAACGCTAGTCCCCTCGGGAGCGCCCCGAAGGGGCCGCTGCCGAGGGGCGCGGGGAACCGCGTGCCCAGCCCTCACCGACCCGCACCCGCGGACGCATAGATTCCGCCGAGTTCCTGGGCGCCCCGACCCCCCGTCAGAAAGCGGCGAGGGGCGCCCGCCCCACCCTTCGGAGTGACCCGCGGCGCGTTAGGCACCCTCCCCGCGCGACCCCAAAATGCGTCCAGTAGGGTTTGGTCCGCATAAACATCCAAACCCCTGCCCGACGCAGGGCGGCGACCGACCAGCGTGAAGGCCGCAGCCGACCGCGCGGGCGAGACTCTCGGGAAGGCGCTACGTGAGTCCCAACGGCTCCGACCGCTCGTCGCGGCGCCCGATGCGGCGGAAGCTGCCGCAGGTGCTGACTGCGGGCCTGATCCTGGCGACCGCCACCGGTTGCACATACAAGGATTTCCCCCGCCTTGGAATGCCCACCCCGGTAACGGAAGAGGCTCCGCGGATTCTCTCCCTCTGGCAGGGCTCGTGGGCGGCAGCGCTCGCCACGGGCGTGCTGGTCTGGGGCCTGATCCTGTGGAGCGTCATCTTCCACCGGCGCAGCCGCACCAAGGTGGAAGTCCCTCTTCAGACCCGTTACAACATGCCCATCGAGGCGCTGTACACGGTCGTCCCCCTCATCATCGTCTCCGTGCTCTTCTACTTCACGGCACGTGACGAGTCGAAGCTCCTGGAGCTCGACGACAAGCCCGCCCACACGATCAACGTGGTCGGCTACCAGTGGAGCTGGGGCTTCAACTACGTCGAGAACGTCCCGGGCTCCGGCAAGGACAACGCCAGGACCTCCAAGGACCTGGAAGCCATCCCGGACAAGTTCCGCGACGACTTCCCGGCGAAGGCCAACGGCGTCTACGACGTCGGCGTGCCCGGCGACCGGAACCCCCAGAACGGCAACCCGGGCCCGACCCTCTGGCTGCCCAAGGGCGAGAAGGTCCGCTTCGTCCTGACTTCGCGTGACGTCATCCACTCCTTCTGGGTGGTGCCGTTCCTCATGAAGCAGGACGTCATCCCGGGCCACACCAACGCCTTCGAGGTGACCCCCAACAAGGAGGGCACCTTCATGGGCAAGTGCGCCGAGCTCTGCGGCGTCGACCACTCCCGGATGCTCTTCAACGTCAAGGTCGTCTCTCCCGAGCGCTACAAGCAGCACCTCGAGGACCTGGCGAAGAAGAACCAGAAGGGTTACATCCCGGCCGGCATCGAGCAGACGCCCCACGAGAAGAACCGGGAGACGAACAACCTGTGAGCATCCTCAACGAACCCCAGGGTGCCGCGGCAGCACCAACAGACTCGTACGAGAACGAGCTGCCGGTCAGGCGCAAGCAGCCGGGTAACCTCGTCGTCAAGTGGATGACCACCACTGACCACAAGACGATCGGCACGCTCTATCTGGTCACGTCGTTCGCGTTCTTCTGCATCGGCGGAGTGATGGCGCTCTTCATGCGCGCCGAACTCGCCCGCCCGGGCACGCAGCTCATGTCGAACGAGCAGTTCAACCAGGCGTTCACGATGCACGGCACGATCATGCTGCTGATGTTCGCGACGCCGCTGTTCGCCGGTTTCGCGAACTGGATCATGCCGCTGCAAATCGGCGCGCCCGATGTCGCCTTCCCGCGGCTGAACATGTTCGCCTACTGGCTCTACCTGTTCGGCTCGCTCATCGCGGTCGGCGGTTTCCTCACGCCGAACGGCGCGGCCGACTTCGGCTGGTTCGCGTACGCGCCGCTCTCGGACGCCGTGCACTCGCCGGGCATCGGCGGCGACATGTGGATCATGGGTCTGGCCTTCTCCGGCTTCGGCACGATCCTCGGCTCGGTCAACTTCATCACCACGATCATCTGCATGCGCGCGCCCGGCATGACCATGTTCCGCATGCCGATCTTCACCTGGAACGTGCTGCTGACGGCCGTCCTCGTGCTGCTGGCCTTCCCGGTCCTGGCCGCCGCGCTGTTCGCCCTGGAGGCGGACCGCAAGTTCGGTGCCCACATCTTCGACGCGGCCAACGGCGGCGCCCTGCTGTGGCAACACCTCTTCTGGTTCTTCGGCCACCCAGAGGTGTACATCATCGCGCTGCCGTTCTTCGGCATCATCTCCGAGGTCATCCCGGTCTTCTCCCGCAAGCCGATGTTCGGCTACATGGGTCTGATCGGCGCGACCATCGCCATCGCGGGTCTGTCCGTGACGGTGTGGGCGCACCACATGTACGTCACAGGCGGCGTACTACTGCCGTTCTTCTCCTTCATGACGTTCCTGATCGCCGTACCGACAGGCGTGAAGTTCTTCAACTGGATCGGCACGATGTGGAAGGGGTCCTTGAGTTTCGAGACCCCGATGCTCTGGGCGGTCGGCTTCCTGATCACCTTCACCTTCGGTGGTCTGACCGGCGTCATCCTGGCCTCGCCGCCGATGGACTTCCACGTCTCGGACTCGTACTTCGTGGTGGCGCACTTCCACTACGTGGTCTTCGGCACCGTCGTCTTCGCGATGTTCTCCGGCTTCCACTTCTGGTGGCCGAAGTTCACCGGCAAGATGCTGGACGAGCGCCTGGGCAAGATCACCTTCTGGACGCTGTTCGTGGGCTTCCACGGCACGTTCCTGGTCCAGCACTGGCTGGGCGCCGAGGGCATGCCGCGTCGTTACGCGGACTACCTCGACGCCGACGGCTTCACCGCGCTGAACACGATCTCGACCATCAGCTCGTTCCTGCTCGGCCTGTCGATCCTGCCGTTCTTCTACAACATCTGGAAGACGGCCAAGTACGGCAAGAAGATCGAGGTCGACGACCCGTGGGGCTACGGCCGTTCGCTGGAGTGGGCGACGTCCTGCCCGCCGCCGCGGCACAACTTCCTCACGCTGCCGCGCATCCGCAGTGAATCGCCGGCCTTCGACCTGCACCACCCGGACATCGCCGCCCTCGGCCAGCTCGAGAACGACGGGCAGAAGGACACCGCGCTGTTCGGCGGCGACAAGGAGGCCGCGAAGTGAAGATCCAGGGCAAGATGTTCATCTGGCTGAGCGTCTTCGTCCTCGCCATGGCGATCGTCTATGGCGTGTGGTCGAAGGAGCCGGCCGGTACCACGGCGCTCTTCCTGGCCTTCGGTCTGTGCATCATGATCGGCTACTACCTGGCCTTCACGGCCCGGCGGGTCGACGCCTCCGCACAGGACGACAAGGAGGCCGACGTCGCGGACGAGGCCGGTGAGGTGGGCTTCTTCAGCCCGCACAGCTGGCAGCCGCTCTCGCTGGCCGTCGGTGGCGCGCTCGCCTTCATGAGCATCGCCATCGGCTGGTGGCTGCTGTACTTCTCCGCCCCCCTGCTGCTCATCGGTCTGTGGGGCTGGGTCTTCGAGTACTACCGCGGCGAGAACCAGACCCAGTGAGTCAGTAGTTCGAAGCCGCACCGAGGGGCCCGGACACTCCGTCAGGAGAGTCCGGGCCCCTCGGCGTGTCGCGCTTGACACCCGGACGGGTCACTCACCGCGCCGGACGGGATGAACGTCCCTACCGTGAATTCATGAGCCACTCACCGCGAATCCGCACGGTACTGAGCTGTACGACGCTGGTGGCCGCCCTCGGCGCGGGCGCCACGGCGTGCGGCTCCGACGGCCACCCGCTCTCGGCGAAGCCGTACGACGCGGCCGGCCACGTCGCCTTCAACGGCCCCGTGGGCAGCGAGAAGGCGGATCCGGACAAGCCCCTGGAAGTCACCGCCCAGGGTGACGACGCGCGCATCACCGACGTGACGGCGACGGACGCGGTGGGGCGGTACGTGGCGGGCGAGCTCTCCGCCGACGGCTCCCGCTGGCACAGCACCGCGCCACTGGCGGCCGGCGCCCACTACACGGTGCGGGTGAGCACCGAGGACGACGAGGGGTCACCGGGCCGCAAGGTCCTGGCCTTCGACACCGGCGCCCCCGGGAAGAAGAAGCGGCTGAAGGTCACCTTCGGTCCCGAGGCGGGCAAGTACGGCGTCGGACAGCCCGTCACGGCCTCGCTCAGCGCCCCGGTGAAGGGCAAGGAGGCGAGGGCGACCGTCGAGCGCTCCCTGAAGGTGCGGTCGGTGCCCGCCGTCGAGGGCGCCTGGCACTGGGTGGACAGCGAGACGCTGCACTACCGCCCCAAGGAGTACTGGCCCACCCACGCCACGATCCACGTCTCCAGCAACCTGGAGGGCATCAAGGTCGGCGACCGGCTGTGGGGCGCCGGGACCAAGCCGCTGAAGTTCACCACCGGCGACCGGATCGAGGCGGTGACGGACGCCGCCTCCCACTGGATGACGGTCTACCGCAACGGCGAGGAGATCAACTCGATCCCGGTGACCACGGGCAAACCCGGCTACTCCACCCGCAACGGCGTCAAGGTCGTGCTCGGCAAGGAGTACTCCGTACGCATGACCAGTGCCAGCATCGGCGCCTCGGACTTCTACGACAAGCAGGTCTACTACGCGACGCGGGTCACCGACTCCGGTGAGTACGTGCACGCCGCGCCCTGGTCGGTCGGTTCGCAGGGCTACGCCAACACCAGCCACGGCTGCACCGGCATGAGCACGGGGAACGCCGCCTGGTTCTACGAGACCGTGCGGCAGGGCGACCTGGTGAAGGTGGTCAACAGCGCCGGCGAGGACATGCCGACGTTCGGCAACGGCCTCGGCGACTGGAACATGAGCTGGAAGACATGGCGCAAGGGCAGCGCGCTGCTCTCCGGCGCCGCGGAAGGACCCACGGCGGCCGACGCGGCCCGCCTGCGGCCGCAGGTCTAGCGCGCGGGCCCGGAGCGGCACAGGACGGCACAGAACGGCACAGAACGGCACAGGGCCCCACACCGAGGCGTGGGGTCCTGTGTGCTCCGCCGCCGGGACCGGTCAGGCCTCGACGGCCCGCTTGCTGCGCAGCAGGGCGGCCAGGGCGTCCGCGAACTCCACCGGGTCGACCGGAAGGGTCACCGCCGCTTCCGCGCGGCTCCAGGTGGCCAGCCAGGCGTCCTGCGGGCGCCCGATGAGCAGCAGCACGGGCGGCGCCCGGAAGATCTCGTCCTTGATCTGGCGGCACACGCCCATGCCGCCCGCGGGCTTCGCCTCGCCGTCGAGCACGCAGACGTCGACACCGCCCCCGTCCAGCTCCTTGAGCACGGCGGGAAGTGTCGCGCACTCGATGAACTCGACCTCGGGAACGTCCGTCGCCGGCCTGCGCCCGGTGGCCAACCGGACCTGCTCGCGGGTGCTCGCGTTGTCGCTGTAGACCAGCACCGTGGCGGTCGGCTGCATTGTTCCTCCAGATCGTCGAGCTGAGCTGCTGTGCCGTCGTGGGACCGGGAACCGATGCGCGGATGCTACTCCTCCCGACACCCCGTCAACAGCGCTTCGGACAGGCCTCCGATGGGCCATACGGGCAGGACACACCCCACAGACACCCCGAACAGCACCCCCCGGGGTGAGGGCGGGATAAGCGACCGACATAATGTCGGTCGTGGCGACAGCAACGACAGTAGATACCGGGCACGCGCACCCGCCGGTCAATCGACCGAACCTCACCAGCGTCGGAACCATCATCTGGCTGAGTTCCGAGCTGATGTTCTTCGCGGCCCTCTTCGCGATGTACTTCACCCTGCGATCGGTGACAGGTCCTGATCACTGGAAGGAAATGGCCTCGGCCCTTAACTTCCCGTTCTCGGCGACGAACACCACCATCCTGGTGCTCTCCTCTCTCACGTGTCAGCTCGGCGTGTTCGCCGCTGAGCGTGGCGACGTGAAGAAGCTCCGGATGTGGTTCATCGTCACCTTCATCATGGGTGCGATCTTCATCGGCGGTCAGGTGTTCGAGTACACCGAGCTGGTCAAGAAGGACGGGCTCTCGCTCTCCTCCGACCCCTACGGCTCGGTCTTCTACCTGACCACCGGCTTCCACGGACTGCATGTGACAGGCGGCCTGATCGCCTTCCTGCTGGTCCTCGGCCGCACGTACGCGGCCAGGAAGTTCACCCATGAACAGGCGACCGCAGCCATCGTCGTGTCCTACTACTGGCACTTCGTCGATGTGGTCTGGATCGGACTCTTCGCCACGATCTACATGATCAAGTAATCGGCGGGGTCGCTCACGCGACGTACCGACATTTTCCAGAAGCATCGACGCAGAAGATCCTGACACCGGGGTAATCCGTGAAAAAGCTCTCCGCACGACGACGCCATCCGCTGGCGGCGGTCGTCGTCCTACTCCTCGCGCTGGCGGCCACCGGGGGGCTGTACGCCGCGTTCGCGCCGGCGGACAAGGCGCAAGCCGATGACACCGCCCAGTCCCTCGCCATCGACGAGGGCAAGAAGCTCTACGCCGTGGGCTGCTCCAGCTGCCACGGAACCGGCGGTCAGGGCTCCTCCGACGGTCCGAGCCTGGTGGGCGTGGGCGCCGCGGCGGTCGACTTCCAGGTCGGCACCGGGCGCATGCCGCTCCAGCAGCAGGGCGCCCAGGCGCCCAAGAAGAAGGTCATCTACACCCAGGCCCAGATCGACCAGCTGGCGGCGTACATCTCGTCGCTCGGCGCCGGTCCCTCGGTCCCGACCAAGAAGCAGTACAGCCCGGACGGGGCGGACATCGCCAAGGGTGGCGAGCTGTTCCGCACCAACTGCGCCCAGTGCCACAACTTCACTGGCGAGGGCGGCGCGTTGACGCACGGCAAGTTCGCGCCTTCGCTCGAGGGTGTCTCCCCGAAGCACATCTACGAGGCCATGCAGACCGGCCCGCAGAACATGCCGTCCTTCCCCGACACGACGATGCCGGAGAAGGAGAAGAAGGACATCATCGCGTACCTCGACGCGGTCAACGGCGAGAAGACCCAGAGTCCTGGCGGTCTCAAGCTGGGCGGCCTGGGTCCGGTCAGTGAAGGCCTCTTCGGCTGGATCTTCGGTCTCGGCTCGCTGATCGCGGTCGCCGTGTGGGTCGCCGCTCGGACCGCAAAGGCCAAGAAGTCATGAGTAGCCAAGAGATTCCAGAAGAGAACCTGCCCACCAAGCAGGAGACCGAGTCCGAGCACGGCTCGGTGGCGGTCGCGGACGACAACCCGTTCGCCGACCCGGGCCTTCCGCCCCACCAGCACCGCATCCAGGACATCGACGAGAAAGCCGCCCGGCGCTCCGAGCGTGCCATCGCGTTCCTGTTCACGCTGTCGATGCTGGCCACCGTCGGCTTCATCGCCGCGTTCGTGACCATCCCGGCGGACAAGAACATCTTCGTCTGGCCGATCGGGCACATCAGCGGTCTCAACTTCGCCCTGGGTCTGACCCTGGGTCTCGCGCTCTTCTGCATCGGCGCGGGCGCGGTCCACTGGGCCCGCACCCTGATGTCCGACGTGGAGGTCGCCGACGAGCGGCACGCCATCGAGGCCCCGGCCGAGGTCAAGGCCAAGGTCATGGCCGACTTCAGGGCCGGTGCCGAGGAGTCGCAGTTCGGCCGGCGCAAGCTGATCCGCAACACGATGTTCGGCGCGCTCGCCCTGGTCCCGCTCTCCGGCGTCGTCCTCCTGCGCGACCTCGGTCCGCTGCCCGAGGACAAGCTCCGGCACACCAAGTGGGCCAAGGGCAAGAAGCTCGTCAACATGAACACGCACGAGCCGCTGCGTCCCTCGGACGTGCAGGTCGGTTCGCTGACGTTCGCCATGCCCGAGGGCATGTCGGAGCACGACCACGACTTCCAGACCCAGATCGCCAAGGCCGCCCTGATGATCGTCCGGATCCAGCCGGAGAACATCAAGGACAAGCGCGAGCTCGAGTGGTCGCACGAAGGCGTCGTGGCGTACTCCAAGATCTGCACCCACGTGGGCTGCCCGATCTCCCTGTACGAGCAGCAGACGCACCACGTTCTCTGCCCGTGCCACCAGTCCACCTTCGACCTCTCCGACGGTGCCCGAGTGATCTTCGGCCCCGCTGGTCACGCCCTGCCGCAGCTGCGCATCGGCGTGAACGAGGAGGGCTACCTCGAGGCGCTCGGCGACTTCGAAGAGCCCGTCGGTCCTGCCTTCTTCGAGAGGGGCTGACCTGATGAGCAGCGACAACAAGAAGAAGGCACCCGCCGGCGAGCGGGTGGCCGACTGGGCCGACGGCCGTCTTGGGATCTACTCCCTGGCCAAGGCCAACATGCGCAAGATCTTCCCGGACCACTGGTCCTTCATGCTCGGCGAGATCTGCATGTACAGCTTCATCATCATCATCCTCACGGGTGTGTATCTGACGCTGTTCTTCCACCCGTCGATGAACGAGGTGGAGTACCACGGCAGCTACGTCCCGATGCAGGGTCAGCTGATGTCCGAGGCGTTCAACTCGACCATGCACATCTCCTTCGACGTGCGCGGCGGTCTGCTGATCCGGCAGATCCACCACTGGGCGGCGCTGATCTTCATCGCCGGCATGTTCGTGCACATGATGCGCGTGTTCTTCACGGGCGCCTTCCGCAAGCCGCGTGAGGTCAACTGGCTCTTCGGCTTCCTGCTGTTCGTCCTCGGCATGTTCACCGGCTTCACCGGTTACTCGCTCCCGGACGACCTGCTCTCCGGCACCGGTGTGCGGTTCATGCAGGGCGCGATCCTGTCCGTCCCGGTCGTCGGCACGTACCTGTCGATGTTCCTGTTCGGCGGGGAGTTCCCCGGCGGCGACTTCGTCGCGCGGTTCTACTCGGTGCACATCCTGCTGCTGCCGGGCATCATGCTGGGCCTGATGGTGGCGCACCTGATCCTGGTCTTCTACCACAAGCACACGCAGTTCGCGGGTCCCGGCAAGACCAACAAGAACGTCGTCGGCATGCCGCTGCTGCCCGTGTACATGGCCAAGGCCGGAGGCTTCTTCTTCCTGGTCTTCGGTGTCATCGCGGCCATCTCGGCGATCGCCTCGATCAACCCGATCTGGGCACTCGGCCCCTACCGTCCGGACCAGGTGTCCACCGGCGCCCAGCCCGACTGGTACATGGGCTTCGCCGAGGGTCTGATCCGTGTCATGCCGGGCTGGGAGATCAACCTCTGGGGCCACACGCTGGTCCTCGGCGTCTTCATCCCGCTGGTGATCTTCCCGCTGATGCTGGCGGCGATCGCGGTCTACCCGTTCATCGAGTCCTGGGTCACCGGGGACAAGCGCGAGCACCACATCCTGGACCGTCCGCGCAACGCCCCGACCCGTACGGCCTTCGGTGTCGCCTGGATCACGGCGTACATGATCATGCTGCTCGGTGGCGGCAACGACATCTTCGCCACGCACTTCCACTTGTCGCTGAACGCGATCACCTGGTTCGTCCGGATCTTCTTCTTCGCCGGGCCGGTCATCGCCTTCATCATCACCAAGCGGATCTGCCTGGGTCTCCAGCGGCGTGACCGGGACAAGGTGCTGCACGGCCGCGAGTCGGGCATCATCAAGCGCCTGCCGCACGGCGAGTTCATCGAGATCCACGAGCCGCTCGACCAGGGGCAGCTGCACACGCTCACCGCGCACGAGCAGTACAAGCCGCTCGAGATCGGCCCGACGGTCGACGAGAACGGCGTCGAGCGCAAGGTGTCCGGTTCGCAGAAGCTCCGGGCCAAGCTCTCCAAGGGCTACTACGGGGAGGACAACCAGATCCCCAAGCCCACCGCCGAGGAGTACAAGGAGATCACCAGCGGCCACGGCCACCACTGATCACCTGAGGCTCGACGAGCCCTGACCTCCCTAGGTCGCCACGGCGAGAGCCCCGTCCAGTTCATGGACGGGGCTCTTTGCCGTCCCGGCGGCTGGATAGGGTGGACCCACCCGACGTGTCGGGCACTTTTCCTGACAGACGAACACCAGGAGCGGCCATGAGCGCTGTGACCCCCGCAGGAGGCACTACCGCGGCGGGCCGTTCCTGGCCCGACGTGCTGAACGGCCTGCTCGACGGGCGTGACCAGAGCGCCGACGACACCGCCTGGGCCATGGACCGCATCATGCGCGGCGAGGCCACCGACGCGCAGATCGCCGCATTCGTCGTCGCGCTGCGGGCCAAGGGCGAGACCGTGCAGGAGATCACCGGTCTCGTACGGGCGATGTACGAGCACGCCAACGTGATCGAGGTGCCGGGTGAGACGGTCGACATCGTCGGCACCGGCGGTGACGGCGCCAAGACCGTCAACATCTCCACGATGTCCGCGATCGTCATCGCGGGCACCGGCGCGCGGGTCGTCAAGCACGGCAACCGCGCCGCGTCCTCGGCCAGCGGGGCCTCCGACGTGCTGGAGAAGCTCGGGGTGAACCTCCAGCTCACACCGGAGCGGGTCGTCGAGGTCGCCCAGGAGGCGGGCATCACCTTCTGCTTCGCCGTGAAGTTCCACCCCGCGCTGCGGCACGCGGGCGCCGCGCGCAGCCAGCTGGGCATCCGGACCGTCTTCAACCTCCTGGGCCCGCTCACCAACCCGGCCAAGGTGCGGGCCCAGGCGGTCGGAGTGGCCGACGCCCGGATGGCGCCCGTCGTGGCCGGCGTCTTCGCCGAGCGGGGGAACTCCTCCCTGGTCTTCCGCGGCGACGACGGGCTCGACGAGCTGACGACCACGGCCACCTCGCGGGTGTGGGTCGTACGGGACGGGCAGGTGCGCGAGCAGGCCTTCGACCCCCGGGACGTCGGGATCGACCTGGTGCCCGTCGACGCCCTGCGGGGGGCCGACGCCTCGTACAACGCCGAGGTCGCCCGGCGGCTGCTCGACGGCGAGAGCGGGCCGGTGCGCGACGCCGTGCTGCTGAACTCCGCGGCGGCGCTGGTCGCCCTCGCCCCGACCGACGCGCCGCTCGCCGAGCAGATCCGCGCGGGCATGGCGCGGGCGGCCCACTCGATCGACTCCGGGGCCGCGAAGCAGGCCCTGGAGCGGTGGGTGGCGGCCAGCAACCGCTGACCCTCTCGCCCCTCTCCCGCTCACCCGTGTGACGTACGGCGCAGTCCGGATGATGGACTGCGCCTTGCGCGTCGAAGATCGTGTGGCAGGATGCTGGGCAGGTCATGAGTGACAGCGACTACGGCCCCGGCCCGCTGTCCGGCAACCCTCCGTCCGTGGCGGGGTGCCCCGGGTGAAGACCAGGCCGTGCGCAGCGAGGCGTATGGCAAGCGCGGACCCCTGGACATCGGTGGATGTCACAGCCCTGGGGTCCTGGTCCTCAAGGGAGCAGTCTCGTGAGCAAGCGAATGTGTTAGGGCCTCGGCGCCCCTTTTCCGCACACCCTTCTCTCTTCATCACTGCACCGCCGTACCTCTGTCGTACGCGTGTCGGCGCAGTGAACTCACCTGCCTCTCACGGGAGTTCGCCATGTCCGTTTCCGCCGTTTCCGCCGTCGCCGCCGACTCGTCCGTCTGTGCCCCGCTCGCCGTCCTCGGCCGGGACGTCACCGTGCCGCTGGTCACCGGCGGCGAGGTGACGTACGCCGCGCTCGACTACGCGGCGAGCGCCCCCGCCCTCCAGCGGGTCTGGGACGACGTGGCCGCCTACGCCCCGTACTACGGCAGCGTGCACCGCGGCGCCGGGTACCTCTCGCAGCTCTCCACCGACCTCTTCGAGAACTCCCGTACGACCGTCGCCGAGTTCCTCGACTGCCGCGAGGACGACCAGGTCGTCTTCACCCGCTCCACCACCGACTCGCTCAACCTCCTCGCCGCCGCCCTGCCCGCCGGTTGCGAGGTCTTCGTCTTCGAGACCGAGCACCACGCCTCGCTCCTGCCGTGGCGGGACGCCCGCGTCACCTACCTCGACGCGCCGCGCACCCCCGGCGAGGCCGTGCACACGCTGGAGCGCGCCCTCGCCGACCGCGACCCTTCCCCAAGCTCTCGGCTCCGCTCGAGCAGGGGATGCCCCACGCGGCCCGCCCTGGTCTGCGTCACCGGCGCCTCCAACGTCACCGGCGAGCTGTGGCCGGTGCGCGAGCTGGCCGCCGCCGCGCACCTTCACGGCGCCCGCATCGTCCTGGACGCCGCACAGCTCGCGCCCCACCACCCGGTCTCCGTACGGGAGTTGGACGTCGACTGGGTCGCGTTCTCCGGGCACAAGCTGTACGCGCCCTTCGGCTCGGGCGTGCTCGCGGGCCGCTCCGACTGGCTGCGGGAGGCCGAGCCCTACCTCGCGGGCGGCGGCGCCTCGCGGAAGGTGGCGCGACGCCCCAGGGAAGCGGGCGGCGGCGTGGACGTGGAGTGGCACGACACCGCGGCCCGGCACGAGGCCGGGTCGCCGAACGTCATCGGCGTGTACTCCATCGCCGCCGCCTGCAAGGCGCTCACCGAGGCCGGCTTCGACGAGCTGGTGGCCCGCGAGCGGTACCTGATCCGCAAGGTGCGCGAAGGGCTCGCCGAGGTGCCCGCCGTGCGGGTGCTCTCGCTCTTCGGTGACGACGCGCCGCGCGTCGGCGTCATCTCCTTCGTCGTGGACGGCTGGAACAGCTCGCACTTCGCCGCCGCGCTCTCCGCCGAGTACGGCATCGGCGTACGCGACGGCCTGTTCTGCGCCCACCCGCTGGTGCGCACCCTGCTCGCCAGCGAGCCCGACGAGCCCGGTGAGTGCGGCGCCCCCGAGGCCGCGCCCGGCGAGAAGTCGCTCAACGCGATCCGCGTGAGCTTCGGCGCGGGCACCCCCGACGAGCACGTCGAGCGGTTCGTGCGCGCCGTCAAGGAGCTGGTGGCCGACGGCGCGCGGTGGAACTACCGCACCCAGGACGGCCGTTGCGTGCCGGACACCAGCGCCACCGCCTGACCGGCCGGCAGCCGTGACCCCGGCCGGATCATCGGCAGGGCCCGCTCGGTCGCGTCGGTGCCCGCGAGGGCCGGGACCGGGCGGCCGGACCGCTTCGTGCGGCGGGCCACCTCGCCGGGAATCTTCCCGTACCGCGTCTGCCGGCCCAGGGTGCCCTCGGCGGTGACGGCCAGGTCGGCGCGGGCCGGCCGGGCGTCCGGGCCGACCCGGTCGAGCAGCACGTCGAAGCGGGGCAGCAGTCGGGCGCCGAGCGCGGCGAGACCGGCGCCGAGGCCGCCCGACGCGCCGGTGCCGGGGCCGCCGAAGAGGTCTGCGGTGACGCGCAGGTCGCGGATGAGGATGTACGCCCAGTGCCCCAGGGCCGCCGCCCGGCTCCGCGCTCGCCGCACAGGACGTCGAAGGGGTTGCGGGCCACGCGGATGTCGGTGTCGGCGAGGCGGGGTACCAGGCCGCTCATGTATGCGGCAGAGCCGGGTCGACGCGCGCCCGCCGCGCGGCGGTGCGAAGCCGGCCAGGATGCGGCGGGCGGCGCCGCTCAGCCCAGGGACGTTGCCGGGGGCGGCCGGCAGCGCGCGGAGGCTGAGTGCCGCGCGGAGAGTCACGGCTCGGCGCGGGTTACCCGTCCACGATGGGTGTCGAGCCGCTCGGGCGTGCTACGAGTCGAGGCCGATCGCGAACGCCGCCTCCAGGTCGTGCTGCGAGTACGTGCGGAACGCCACGTGCGTGTCGGTCGCCTCCACGCCGGGGATCTTGCTGATCCGTCCGGGGATGACGTCCGCGAGGTCGTCGTGGCGCGGCACCCGCACCATCGCGATCAGGTCGTACGTGCCCGTCACGGAGAAGACCTCGCTGACGGAGTCGAGCGCGGCGATCGACTCGGCGATCTCCGGGATCCGGTCCACGCTGGTCTTGATGAGCACGATCGCGGTGATCACGGCTGGCTGTCTCCCTCGGTGGCCGGAACTGCTGTGCTCTTCACTTTAGTCCTCCGCACACACCACCCCCACGCGTACAGGAAACCGAGCGAGAAGCCCACCAGATGCGCCAGGTACGCCACCCCGGTGCCTTTGCCGCCCTGCCCCGCCGCGAGCCACTGGAGCGCCACCCAGAACGGCAGCACCACCCACGCCGGAAAGCGCAGGGGCAGGAAGAAGAGGAAGGGGAAGAGGCTGGTGACGCGGGCCTTGGGGAAGAGATAGAGGAAGGCGCCGAGGACGGCGGAGATCGCCCCGGAGGCACCGACGAGCGTCTGGCCGGAGCCCGCGTGCGCCGCGGCGTAGGCGAGCAGGGCCAGATAGCCGCAGGCGACGTAGAAGAGCGCGTAGTGGAGGTGCCCCATGCGTTCCTCGACCATGGCCCCGAAGACGTACAGGAAGAGCAGGTTCCCGAGCAGATGCACCCAGCTGCCGTGCACGAACAGCGCGGTGAACGGGCCGAGGGCGGCGCGCGGGACGCCGCTGAACAGCTCGGCGGGCACCACGCCCCAGCGTTCGAAGTAGGTCTGCTGCGCGGCCAGCAGCTCGTCGCCGGTGCCGTAGGCGGGGTTGAGGCCGGAGACCGGGGAGATCACGAAGATCAGACAGCAGACGGCGATCAGTCCGTACGTCACCGGGGCCGTCCGGCCCCGCGGCATCCGGCGCGGGTGCGTACCCTTTGCGTCGATCATGAGCAGAGCATGACGTAACGGGAGCTACCGGCATAGACCGCCATGCCGCGCCGGAGCCCGCCGCATCGCGAGCCGCGCAGGCCTTAGGGTTACGGGGCGATACACACCACGGAAATTGCGCGGAAGACGACGGTCACCGAAGAAAGCGAACAGCCACGATGACGGTTCCCCTGCCGACGGACACCACCCGGTGGCGCTGCACGCTGTGCGGCAACCTCACGCGTTTCGACGTGACCCGCACGTCGAAGGTCGTCGAGTATGTGCACCTCGACCTGGCCGGTGAGGCGAGCGTCGAGGAACGCGAGGTGGTCAGTGAGACCATCGAGTCGGTGCGCTGCCGCTGGTGCAACGCGGTGGATCAGGTGGAACTCGTGGACAGGCCGGGCACCGGCTCCTGAGGGAGCGGGCCCGCACAGCTAGTGGGGTGACGGATGGTGGAGAGCGCAGGCGGGGAGCCGGACGACGGCACCGCTGAGGTGCTCGACCGTCCGCTGCCCGACGGGGTACGCCGACGGGTCGTCCAGATCGCCTCGGACGGCTTCGGCGGCCTGACCCCGGCCGAGCTTCCCGCCCAGCTGCGGCAGTACGCGCGCTTCACGCCCACCCGGCGCGCGAAGTTCGCGGGCAACGCCATGGCCGCGGCGCTGGAGGGCGACACGCTCTTCCGGCAGCGCATCGGCGAACGTCTGCGCGAGGCGCAGCCCGAGCTGGCCGGCGCGCTGGACGCGGGCGCGCCGCCCCCGGCCGCCGACCCCCTGGACGTGGCGGCCGCGGCCTATGTGCTGCGCCCGGCGGGCTGGGTGAAGCTGGTGGCCGCGGCGGGCGAGGAGGCCCAGCGGGCCGACGCCGAGCGCGTCGACGAGGAGACCAGGGCCGAGCTGGAGCGGCTGCGCCAGGAGCTGGCGGCGGCCCGCGGCCAGACCAGGGCGGAGACCGAGCGGCTGCGCGCGGAGCTCGAAGCGGCGCGCAGGGAAGCCGAATCGATGCACCGCAAGCTGCGCGCGGCGCTCAGCGACGTCAAGCGCGGGGAGGCGGCGCTGCGCAAGGCGGTCGCCGAGACCGAGACCGTGCGCGCCGAGGGCCAGGCCCAGGTGTCCGCCGCCGAGAGCGAGACGCGGCGGCTCAAGGCCCGCCTCGGCGAGACCGAGGCCGCGCTGGAGGCCAGCCGCAGGGCGGCGCGCGAGGGCCGCAGCGTGGAGGACATGCGGGTGCGGCTGCTGCTCGACACGGTCCTGGAGGCGGCTCAGGGGCTGCGGCGCGAACTGGCGCTGCCCCCCGTCTCCGTGCGGCCCGCCGAGACCGTCGACGCCGTGGAGCCCGGCCGGATGTCGCCGAAGGACATCGCCGCCCGCGCCCTGTCCGAGAACGACCCGGCCATTCTCGACCAGCTGCTCGCCCTGCCGCAGGCGCATCTGGTCGTCGACGGCTACAACGTCACCAAGACCGGTTATCCGACGATGCCGCTGGAGAAGCAGCGGCTGCGGCTGCTCGGCTCGCTCTCGCAGCTGGCCCTCCAGTCCGGGGCCGAGGTCACCTGCGTCTTCGACGGGGCGGAGCTGGCCGCTCCGGTGCTGTTGGCGCCGCCGCGCGGGGTGCGGGTGCTCTTCTCCAAACCCGGTGTGACCGCCGATGAGTTGATCCGCCAGCTGGTGCGCGCGGAGCCGCCGGGCCGGCCCGTGGTCGTCGTCTCGACCGACCGCGAGGTGGCCGACGGGATCGCGAAGGCGGGGGCGCGGCCGGTGGCTTCGGCGGTCCTGCTGAAGCGGCTTTCGCGGAGTTAGCGGCGCTGCGCGAACTCCTGGGCGCTATGCCCGAATTGGGCGTCGGTGCGGGCGACGTAGCGTCAGAAGGTCCTCACCGGCTGTGCGTCATCGGTAAAGAATGCGCTTGGCGACCGATTTTTTGCCGGTGTGATTTGAACTGATCACAAGAGGGTCACTAAGGTCACCCCTCGAACCCCCGCTCGGTTGATCACCCATCCGGGGTGGCGGCGGTGGTACCCGCCCGCCGCGTCCCGGTAGGCGGCCGGAGGAAGAAGGAGCCGCCCGCGTGGCGTCCCACCGTCGACCCAAGCAGCCGGGCCGCACCCGCGTGACCGTGCTCACCGCGACCGCCGCCGCTGCCGTCGCCCTCACCTCGCAGGGCGCCGCCCAGGCCGCGCCGAAGCCGGGCAAGGACGAGGTCAAGTCCAAGGTCGACAAGCTCTACGAGGACGCGGAGCGCGCCACCGACAAGTTCAACGGCGCCAAGGAGAAGCAGGAGAAGCTGGAGAAGCAGATCGACGCTCTCCAGGACAAGGTCGCCGACGGCCAGGAGGACCTCAACGACCTCCGCGAGGGCCTCGGTTCGATGGCCAGCGCCCAGTACCGCTCCGGCGGCATCGACCCGTCCCTTCAGCTCTTCCTCTCCTCCGACCCGGACGACTACCTCGACAAGGCGTCCACCCTGGACCAGTTGAGCAGCCAGCAGGTCGACGCGCTCAAGAAGATCCAGAAGAAGCAGCGGGACCTCGCGCAGCAGCGCAAGGAGGCCGCGGGCAAGCTGGACGACCTCGCCGACACCCGTACGGAACTCGGCAAGAAGAAGCGTGAGGTCCAGGCCAAGCTCGGCGAGGCGCAGAAGCTCCTGAACACCCTGACGGCCAAGGAGAAGGCGGACCTGGCCGCCAAGGAGAAGCAGCGCGCGAGCCGCGCCGCCGACCGTGCCGCCGACAAGCCCGCGGACCTCGGCAAGGAGGCCCCCGCCTCCAGCCGCGGCGCCGCCGCCCTGAACGCCGCCGCCACCCAGCTCGGCAAGCCGTACGTCTCCGGCGGCACCGGCCCCAACTCCTACGACTGCTCCGGGCTGACCCAGTGGGCGTACGCCCAGGCCGACGTCTCCATCACCCGGACCACGTACACCCAGCAGAACGACGGCACCCGCATCGGCCGCGGCGAGCTGAAGCCCGGCGACCTGGTGTTCTTCAACAACCTCGCGCACGTCGGCCTCTACGCGGGCAACGGCCAGGTGCTGCACGCCCCCAAGCCCGGCGCCGTGGTGCGCTACGAGGCCATGGAGTACTTGGGCGACTTCCAGTTCGGCGTCCGCGTCGCCTGACGTCGACACGGCCCCGACACCGCCCGAACGGGCGAATTCCGGCGTCTTCCGCTGACCCCGCGCCCCGCTGATGACCTGCGTCTGAGGCGGGGCGCCGGGCTGTCCGCACCCATCCGGGTCGTTGGCCCCTCCCTGGCCGCACGGCTACTGTCGGCGCGCATTCCCCCGGACGACCGGGGGTCCGTCAGCGGAAGGGAGAGCGGCCACCCGTGGGGTTCCATCGCCGTCCCGCACAGCCCGGCATCGACCGGGGCGCGCGCGTCACCGTCCTCTCGGCGGCAGCGGTCACCGCGGCCGCCGCCCTCGGGGCCACGCCTGTGGGCGCCGCCCCGCAGGACAAGCCGTCCGAGGTCCGGGCCCAGGTGGACCGGCTGTACGAGCAGGCAGAGAAGGCGACCGAGGCGTTCAACGAGGCCGACGAGCGCGCCGACCGGCTGCGCGCCCAGGTCGAGCGCGCCCGGGACGGCGTCGCGCGGGGCCAGGAGCGGATCAACCGGATGCGGGGCGCGCTCGGTTCGCTCGCCGGGGCGCAGTACCGCGAGGGCGGCATCGACCCCTCGCTCCAGCTGATGCTCTCCTCCGACCCGGACGGCTACCTCGACAAGGCCATGGCCCTGGACCGCGTCAGCGCCCGGCAGGCGGGCCAGCTCACCGATCTGCGGCAGGCCCAGCGCGGCCTCGCGCAGCAGCGCACCGAGGCCGGGCGCAAGCTCGCCGAGCTGGAGAAGAGCCGCAGCCTCGTCGCCCGCCACAAGCGGGCCGTCGAACACAAGCTGGCTCAGGCCCGCCGGCTGCTCAACTCGCTGCCGACCGAGGAGCGCGACGCGTACGAGAAGTCCTCGCGCTCCGGATCGCGCGCCGAGCCGCCGGAGCCGAAGGCCGCGGCGCCCTCCTCCTCGCGGACCGCGGCCGCCATCGCCGCCGCCCGCTCCGCCGTCGGCCGCCCCTACGTGTGGGGCGCCAACGGCCCCTCCGGCTTCGACTGTTCGGGTCTCACCCAGTGGTCGTACGCCCAGGCCGGGGTCGGCCTGCCGCGCACCTCGCAGGCCCAGCGGTATGCCGGGCGGCAGGTGCCGCTGGCCGAGGCGCAGCCCGGTGACCTCGTCACCTACCGCGACGACGCCAGCCACATCGGGATGTACATGGGCGACGGCCAGGTGGTGCACGCCCCCTACCCCGGCGCGCGGGTCCGCTACGACCCCGTCGGCATGATGCCGGTGTCGTCCGTCACACGGGTCTGACCGGCACCGCCGCCCCCGTACGATCGGGAAGGTGGCTGGTCGCAGGCGTGGGTCGTGGGTGGTGGCGCTCTGCTCGGCGCTCTGCCTCGTCCTGCTCGCCGGCTGCGGCGCCGATCCCGTCCCCGACACCGCCGCGGGCGACGTGCGCCGGCTCCTGGACCGCCGGGCGCGCGCCGTCCTCGCCGGGGACGAGCAGGCGTACGAGCGGACCGAGCGCCCGGCGCGCGGCGCGGCCCGCGCACCGGACCTCTTCGCGAACGTCCGCGCGATCCCGCTGGACACCTGGGAGTACCGCCTCTCCCGCCTGGACCGCTCCGGCTCGCGGGCCACGGCGAGCGCCGAACTCCGCTACCGCGTCGAGGGCCATGACCGCGCCCCGCTCACCGCGGAGCGCACGCTCTCCCTGGAGCGGCACGACGGACAGTGGTACGTCACCTCCGAGCGGCCCGCGAAGAAGGCGGGCGAACAGCTGTGGGACCAGGGCCGGGTGCGGGCCGAGCGGGGCACGGACAGCCTCGTCCTCGGCGTCGGCCGCGGCGCCCGGGAGCTGCGCGCCTACCGCGCGCTCGCCGACCGGGCGGTGCCCGCGGTGAGCGACGCCTGGCCGGGGAAGTGGCCGCGGAAGGTCGTCGTCCTCGTCCCGCGCTCCCTGAAGGGCATGGCGGGCCTCCTCGGGGCGCCCGCCTCCGGGTACCGGGGGATAGCGGCGGTCACCACGGGGGAGGCGGGCGGCCCGGGGCGGGCCCCCGCCGACCGGATCATCGTCAACCCCGAGGCGTACGGCCTCCTCGCGGACTTCGGCAAGCAGGTCGTCCTGACCCACGAGACGACCCACGTGGCGACCCGCGCGCACACCTCCCCGGCCACTCCGCTCTGGCTCTCCGAGGGCTTCGCGGACTGGGCGGGCTACCGCGGCACCGGGCGCACCGCCGCCCGGGCCGCGCCCGAACTGGGGCGCGCCGTGCGGGACGGGGCGCTGCCCGGCGATCTGCCGGACGACGAGGAGTTCGGCTTCGGGACGGACGCGGGGCGGCTCGCACGCGCCTACGAGGGCGCCTGGCTGGCCTGCCGGATGATCGCGGACCGGTGGGGGGAACGGCGGCTGACGGACTTCTACCGTGCCGTCGGCGCCCACCGGCAGCGGGCGGGCGCGGTCGAGGACGCGCTGCGGGACGTCCTGCGCACGACGCCGGAGGAGTTCACGGCGCGCTGGCGCACGTATCTCCGCTCGGAGCTGGGCTGACCGGCGCCCGCGTCCGCGCGGCTTCGCCCGGGTGTTCGGCGACCGTCTGCCGCCACAGGGCGCGGCACGCCAGCAGGGCCGCCGCCACCAGCAGGCCGTTGCGTACGAGCAGCAGGGCCACGCCCAGCGGGTCGCTGGCCACCACGTGCGAGAACCACACCGGGAACTCCAGGAACGTCACGAACGTGGCCACCAGCACCAGGCCGACCGGCAGTTCCATGCGGCTCGTGCGGAACACCAGACACACGGCGGCGACGCCGACCAGCCACACCATGTACTGCGGGCTGATCACGCGGCTCGTCACCGTGAAGAGCAGCACGGCCACGAAGGCGGCGTCCGCGAGGGTGCTCGCCGACCAGGCCCGCGCATACAGCCGCCATGCGATGAGCCAGCTCAGGGCAGCCGCCGACAGGAGCTGCGCCGCCGCGCTCACCAGCGGGACGTACGGGCCGAGGAACTCCACCGAGCCGTAGTGGAGCCGCACCTCACCCTGCCAGCCGAGGTGCCGCCCGGCGTGGAGCACCAGGGCGCCGAGGGACTCCACCTCCGTGCCGCGGTCGCGCTGGAAGGTGAGGAAAGAGAGCGCGCCCGGCATCGCCACCAGGAACACCAGAGTGATGCAGAGGGCCGCAGTGGCCGCCGCCGTCCACGACCGCCGGGTCACCCGACCTCGCGGGCTGCCGACGAGCAGCAGCACGGGCCATACCTTGAGCAGCGCCCCGAGCCCGGCGAGGGCCCCGAGCGCACGCGGATGCCGGGCCCCCGCGAGCAGCGCGGCGACCGCCACGGCGGTCACCATCACGTCGTAACGGGCGTACACGGTCGGGCCGAGCAGGGGCAGACCCACGACCCACACCCACGGACCGCGCACCGACCTGCCGGGCCGCCGCCCCGCGTACAGCAGCAGCCCGCAGACCGCCGCGTCGGCGAGGAGGGCGAGGACGAAGAACGCCGAGGCGTAGTCGAGGAAGGGCAGCAGGGCGGGGGAGAGGACGGCGAGCGCGGCGGCGGGCGGGTACTGCCAGGTGACGTCGTCGAGCGGGAAGGTGCCGGTGCGCAGGACCTCGTACCAGCCCTGGTAGATGACGGTCACGTCGCTCGTGACGTCCGGGCCCGGGGCGGTGAGCACACGGAAGACACAGAGCAGCAGGAGGGTCCTGGTGAGGACCCAGACGGTCAGGATGCGCGCCATGCGTTCTCGCCCCTTTTCGCATACTTCATCGCGATTCGGGGAGTCATGATGCCGGGTGTTCCGGGCCGGGGCGAAGAGGCTGGGCCATTCGGTGGGCGGGGACCGCTTTGGGTACTGTCGGGCGCGATGCACAAGACCCTGATCGTCACGAACGACTTCCCGCCCAGGCCCGGTGGCATCCAGGCGTTCCTGCACAACATGGCGCTGCGCCTGGACCCCGAGCAGATCGTCGTCTACGCCTCCACCTGGAAGCGCGGCCGCGAGGGCGCCGAGGCCACCGCGGCCTTCGACGCCGAACAGCCCTTCCAGGTCGTGCGCGACCCCACGACGATGCTGCTCCCGACGCCGCGCGTCACCCGCCGCGCGGTCTCGCTCCTGCGGGAACACGGCTGTACGTCGGTGTGGTTCGGGGCGGCGGCCCCGCTGGGGCTCATGGCGCCCGCGCTGCGCAAGGCGGGGGCTACGCGGCTCGTCGCCACCACCCACGGCCACGAGGCGGGGTGGGCGCAGCTGCCCGCCTCGCGCCGACTGCTGCGCAGGATCGGCGAGTCGACGGACACGATCACCTACCTCGGTGAGTACACGCGTTCGCGGATCGCCGCCGCGCTGACGCCCGCGGCGGCCGGGCGGATGGTGCAGCTGCCGCCCGGCGTCGACGAGAAGACCTTCCATCCGGGGTCCGGCGGCGACGCGGTGCGGGCCCGGCTCGGCCTGACGGACCGGCCCGTCGTCGTGTGCGTCTCGCGGCTCGTGCCGCGCAAGGGGCAGGACACGCTGATCCGCGCCATGCCGGCGATCCTGGCGCGGGAGCCCGAAGCGGTGCTTCTGGTGGTCGGAGGCGGCCCGTACGAGAGCGACCTGCGCAAGCTCGCCGCCGAGACCGGCGTCGCGGACTCCGTGCGGTTCACGGGGGCGGTGCCGTGGGAGGAGCTGCCCGCGCACTACGGCGCCGGTGACGTCTTCGCGATGCCGTGCCGGACGCGGCGCGGGGGCCTGGACGTCGAGGGGCTCGGCATCGTCTACCTGGAGGCGTCCGCCACGGGGCTGCCGGTCGTCGCCGGTGACTCCGGCGGGGCGCCGGATGCCGTCCTCGACGGCGAGACGGGGTGGGTCGTGCGGGGTGGTGTGCCTCAGGAGGCGGCCGAGCGGATCGTCACGCTGCTGGGGGACGCGGAGCTGCGGGCGCGGATGGGGGAGCGGGGGCGGGAGTGGGTGGAGGAGAAGTGGCGCTGGGACCTGCTGGCCGAGCGGCTCCGGGAGCTGCTGTAGCGCCTGTAGCGCTGTATGCGCCTACGGGGCTGCCGCGGGGCGCTGCCGGGCGACTGCGGGTCGGTGTGGGCTGGTCGCGCAGTTCCCCGCGCCCCTGAGGCGGGGAACTGCGCGAGCAACCACGGACAGCCGAGTGCCGCCGGGAGACGGTGGCCTCCCACGGTGTGTGGGCGCGAGGAGTTACGTACGACCGAGTGCCGCCGAGAGACAGCGGCCCCCACGCCGAGTGGGCGCCCCCGCTCACGCTACCCGCGGTAAATCGCCTCGATCTCGTCCGCGTAATCCTTCGCCACCACATTCCGCTTCAGCTTCAGCGACGGCGTCAGATGCCCCGACTCCTCGGTGAACTGAGCGGTGAGGACACGGAACTTCCGTACGGACTCCGCCTTGGAGACCGCCGCGTTGCCGTCGTCCACCGCGCTCTGGATCGCCGCCAGCAGATCCGCGTCGTCCCGCAGGGACGCCGCCGTCGATCCGGCGGGCTTGCCGTGTTCCGCGGCCCAGCGGCCGAGGAACTCGTCGTCGACCGTGACGAGCGCGCCCACGAAGGGGCGGCCGTCGCCGACGACCATGCACTCGGCGACCAGCGCGTGCGCGCGGATGCGGTCCTCGATCACGGCCGGGGCGACGTTCTTGCCGCCCGCGGTGACGATGATCTCCTTCTTGCGGCCGGTGATGCGCAGGTAGCCGTCCTCGTCGAGGGTGCCGATGTCCCCGGTGTGGAACCAGCCGTCGGCGAGGGCCTCTTCGGTGGCACCCTCGTTGTTCCAGTAGCGCGAGAACAGGTGCTCGCCGTGGAGCAGGACCTCGCCGTCGTCGGCGATACGCACGACCGAACCCGGCAGCGGCTGGCCGACCGTGCCGATCTTCTGCCGGTCCCAGGGGTTGAAGGCGGTGGCCGCGCAGGACTCGGTGAGGCCGTACCCCTCCAGGACGGTGAAGCCGATGCCGCGGAAGAAGTGGCCGAGGCGCTCGCCGAGCGGGGCGCCGCCGGAGATCGCGTACTCGCCGCGGCCGCCGAGGACCGCGCGTAGCTTGCTGTAGACCAGCTTGTCGAAGATCTTGAACTTGATCCGCAGGCCGAGGGAGGGCCCCGAGGGCGTGTCGAGCGCGCGGCTGTAGGCGATCGCGGTGTCCGCGGCCTTGTCGAAGATCTTGCCCTTGCCGTCGGCCTGCGCCTTGGCGCGCGCCGCGTTGTAGACCTTCTCGAAGACGCGCGGGACGCCCAGGATCAAGGTCGGCTTGAACGCGGCCAGTTCGTCCGTGAGGTGCTTGATGTCCGGCGCGTGGCCCAGCTTGATCGGCGCCATCAGCGCGGCGACCTCGACCAGGCGCCCGAAGACGTGGGCGACGGGCAGGAAGAGCAGGACCGAGCACTCGCCCGTGCGGAAGAGGGGCTTGAGCCGCTCCACCACGTTGCCGCACTCGGCGAAGAAGCTGCGGTGCGTGAGGACACAGCCCTTGGGGCGGCCCGTGGTGCCGGAGGTGTAGACGATGGTCGCCGGGTCGTCGGCCTTGGCGGCGGCGCCGCGCTCGTCGACCGTCTCGTCGGAGACGTCGGCGCCCGTGCGCTGGAGGTCGTCCACGCCGCCCTTGTCGATCTGCCAGACGTGCGCGAGGGCGGGCAGCCTCTCGCGCACGGACTCGACGGCGGCGGCGTGCGCGTCCAGTTCGACGACGCACGCCACGGCGCCGGAGTCGCCGAGGATCCACTGGATCTGCTCGGCGGAGCTCGTCTCGTACACCGGTACGGTCACCGCGCCCGCGCTCCAGATGGCGAAGTCGAGGAGCGTCCACTCGTAGCGGGTGCGGGACATCAGGCCGACGCGGTCGCCGGGGCGCACGCCCGCGGCGATCAGGCCCTTGGCGGTGGCGCGCACATCGGCGAGGAAGGCCTTGGCGGTGACGTCCTGCCAGTTGCCGTCGACCTTGCGGCCGATGACGGCGACCTCCGGGTGCTGCGCGGCATTTCTACGGACGATGTCGGTCAGATTGCCGTCCGCAGGGACCTCGTACAGGGCCGGAAGGCTGAACTCGCGCAAGACTGCTGCTCCTACATAGGGCGCCGGCGCCACGACGTCGTGTGCTGCGACGGTGCGGTCCAAGATCGGGCAGGCGCTCAGTCGAGTGGGGGCTGAGCACTACTGGACTGCCCGGACGTTACCCACCGGTATGGCTTGTTCGGTAGGGGGGCGGCCCCAGATGTTCGGTGCGTCACACGTCGCCGTTGGTCTGCACCGCACAGTACGCCACCGCCTTCCCGACTCGGAAGTAACCGCAGGTCCAGCCGCTGACCTGGGCCCTACCGCCCGCCGCGCGGCCGTCCTAGGGTGATCGGCATGCCAGCTTTCCGGGTCAACGTGGTCAGTGACGTGCACGGCAACGCGGCGGATCTCGCCCGCGCGGGGGACGGTGCCGACGCGCTCGTCTGCCTCGGTGACCTCGTCCTCTTCCTCGACTACGCCGACCACTCGCGCGGCATCTTCCCCGACCTCTTCGGGGTGCGGAACGCCGACAGGATCGTGGAGCTGCGCACCGCCCGCCGCTTCGAGGAGGCCAGGGAGTTCGGCAGGCGGCTGTGGGCGGGGATCGACCGCGGCCCGGCGATCGAGCGGGCGGTCCGCAAGCAGTACGCCGAGCTCTTCGCCGCCTTCCCCACGCCGACGTACGCCACGTACGGCAATGTCGACATGCCGACTCTTTGGCGCGAATACGCCGGTCCGGGCACCACCGTCCTCGACGGTGAGCGCGTCGAGATCGGCGGCCGCGTCTTCGGCTTCGTCGGCGGCGGCCTGCGCACCCCCATGCGGACGCCCTACGAGATCAGCGACGAGGAGTACGCCGCGAAGATCGAGGCCGTCGGCGAGGTCGACGTCCTGTGCACCCACATCCCCCCGGACGTCCCGGAACTGCTCTACGACACCGTGGCCCGCCGCTTCGAGCGCGGCAGCCGCGCCCTGCTCGACGCCATCCGCGGGACCCGCCCCCGGTACGCCCTCTTCGGCCACGTCCACCAGCCGCTGGTCCAGCGCATGCGCGTGGGCGCCACGGAGTGCGTGAACGTCGGCCACTTCGCCGGGTCCGGAAGGCCGTGGGCCCTGGAGTGGTGACTCCGCGGCGCGCGGTAGCCTTCACGCGGCAGACGTCCCGTACCGGACCCGGACCGCATCTGGAGGAGCCACAGCGATGGCGGAACACACCAGCTCGAGCATCATGATCGAGGCGGCTCCGGCCGAGGTCATGGGAGTGATCGCCGACTTCGCTCGCTACCCCGACTGGACGGGCGAGGTGAAGGAGGCCGAGGTCCTCGCCACCGACGAGCAGGGCCGCGCCAAGGAGGTGCGCCTCGTCATGGACGCCGGTGCGATCAAGGACGACCAGACCCTCGGCTACACCTGGACCGGTGACGACGAGGTCAGCTGGACCCTCGTCAAGTCCCAGATGCTGCGCTCCCTGGACGGCTCGTACCACCTGAGGCCCGCGGGCACCGGCACCGAGGTCACATACCGGCTCACCGTCGACGTCAAGATCCCCATGCTCGGCATGATCAAGCGCAAGGCGGAGAAGGTCATCATCGACCGCGCCCTGGCAGGCTTGAAGAAGCGCGTGGAGTCAGGCACGGCCTGAGCAGAGAAAGCGGGACGCGACCCCCGCTCCCCTCAAGGGACGCGGGGAACTGCGCGAGCAATCACCAAGCACGCGCAGTCGCTTCCGAGGCGCCAGCCAGCCGGCCCCCTCGGGGGCGCGGGGAACTGCGCGAGCAACCACGAAGCACCCGCAGTCGCTTCCGAGGCACCAGCCAGCCCCCTCAGGGGCGCGGGGAACTGCGCGAGCAACCACGAAGCACCCGCACCGCTTCCGAGGCACCGGCCAGCCAGCCCCGTCGGGGGCGCGGGGAACTGCGCGAGCACCCCCCACACGCCCGCAGCCGCAAACCCCCCGCCCCCCACGGCGAGTGGGCACCCCCGCGCCCCCGCACCCCGCACCCCGCCCCCCGGCTCCCGTACCGTTCACCCCCATGCGCACCCTCCTCGTCACCGGCCCCGGCGGCTCCGGCCGGACCACCGTCGCCGCCGCCACCGCGCTCGCCGCCGCCCGCTCAGGACAGCGGACCCTCGTGATCGGCGCCGACCGCACCGACACCCTCGGCGCGGCACTCGGCGGCCCCGACGCGCACCCCGGCCTCACCACGTGCCGCCTGACCCCCGACGACCGCTTCCGCGACGACCTGGCCGCCGTGCAGGAACGTGCCGCCTCCGCCCTCGACCTGCTCGGCGCCGAACGGCTCGACGCCGAGGAGCTGACCCCGCTGCCCGGCACCGAGGAGCTCGCCCTGCTGCGCGCCCTGCGCGACGCCGCCCGCGACGACGCGTACGACACCGTGGTCGTCGACCTGCCGCCCGCCCCCAAGGCCTTGGCCCTCCTCGCCCTCCCCGAGCAGCTGCGCCGCTACCTGCGCAGGCTGCTGCCCCCCGAACGGCAGGCCGCCCGCGCCCTGCGCCCCATGCTCGGCCGCCTCGCGGGCGTCCCCATGCCGGCCGCCTGGCTCTATGAGACCGCCGCCCGCCGGGAGGACGACCTCGCCGCCGCCCAGGCCGTGATCGAGGCGCCCACCACCACCGTGCGCCTGGTCGCCGAGCCGGGCCCCGCGGGCGCCGACGCCGTGGCCGCCACCGCCACCGGCCTCGCCCTCCAGGGCCTGCGCACCGAACGGCTGATCGCCAACCGTCTGCTGCCCGACGCCTCCGCCGACACCTGGCTGGCCGCGCTCAGCGCCCAGCAGCACAAGACGCTGGCCGCCTGGGAGACGGAGTACGACCACGTCACCAGGGTCCGCCACCTCGGCCACGACCCCCGCGGCGCCGACGACCTCACCGCCCTCGGCCTGCCGCCCGCCCCCGCCGAGTGCCCCGCGCCCGTCCAGTGGCCCGTCACCGCGGCGCCCGCCGGCGAGGAGAGCCACGCGTACGTATGGCACATCCCGCTCCCCGGCGTCGTACGCGAGGAACTCGGTCTGATACGGCGCGGCGACGAGCTGGTCATCACCGCGGGGCCCGCCCGCCGCATCGTCACCCTGCCGTCCGCCCTGCGCCGCTGCACCGTCGCCGGAGCCGGGCTGCGCGAGGGCGAGCTGAGGGTGCGCTTCGCTCCCGACGCCGATCTGTGGCCCCGCGCACGGTGAACGGGCCACCGCCATTCGGGTAACGTCGAGAGACATGAGCGATGCCACCGGGCGCGAGGGCCCCGAAGCCTCTGAAGCCTACGAAGCCTCTGAAGCCCACGTCGACGCCGACGCCTGGGAGCAGGCGTGCGCCGAGGACCTCGCGGCGGAGCAGGCCCGCCGCCGTGCCCAGTACGGGCCGCAGCCCGGCTCGGCCGCCGAGGAGCTGCGCAAGCTCGTCGACGCCGTCTCCGACAAGCTCTCCGGGCTCCAGTCGCCGCTGCTCGGCGCGCTCGGCCAGGGCGCCGTCGAGCAGACCGTGAAGCAGGTCGTCCAGCAGGCGAAGGCCGTGGTCGAACCGGTCATCGAGCGCAACCCCGACGTCTTCGACCACCTGGCGGCGGCCGGTTCCGAGCTGCTCGCCGCCTACCGCTCGGCGGTCGAGAAGCAGGAGAGCCGGTGGACCCGCGGCGACACCTCGGACGGCGACGCGCCGCACGGCGAGGGCAAGGGCCCCGACCGCCGCGACGACGGCCCCGCCACCGGGGAACACATCGATCTCGACTGACCCCCCTCGGGTACGGTGGGCCTTAGCGGGGCTCGATCGAACTGAGGGATTCATGGGACTCACCATCGGCGTCGACATCGGCGGCACCAAGATCGCGGCCGGAGTGGTCGACGAGGACGGCAACATCCTCTCGACCTTCAAGGTGCCGACCCCTGGTACTTCCGAGGCCATCGTCGACGCGATCGCCTCCGCCGTGGAAGGCGCGCGGGCCGGTCACGAGATCGTCGGCGTGGGCATCGGCGCCGCCGGGTACGTCAACCGCCAGCGCTCCACGGTCTACTTCGCGCCGAACATCGACTGGCGGCAGGAGCCGCTCAAGGACGAGGTCGAAAAGCGCGTCGGCCTGCCGGTCGTCGTGGAGAACGACGCCAACGCCGCCGCCTGGGGCGAGTACAAGTTCGGCGGCGGCAAGGGCCACCGCAACGTCATCTGCATCACGCTCGGCACCGGCCTCGGCGGCGGCATCATCATCGGCAACAAGCTGCGCCGCGGCCACTTCGGCGTGGCCGCCGAGTTCGGCCACATCCGGATGGTCCCGGACGGCCTGCTCTGCGGCTGCGGCAGCCAGGGCTGCTGGGAGCAGTACGCCTCCGGGCGCGCCCTCGTGCGGTACGCCCGCCAGCGGGCCAACGCGACGCCGGAGAACGCCGAGTTCCTGCTCTCGCTGGGTGACGGCACCCCCGAGGGCATCGAGGGCAAGCACATCTCCATGGCCGCGCGGCAGGGCGACGCCGTCGCCATCGACTCCTACCGCGAGCTGGCCCGCTGGGCCGGCGCGGGCCTCGCCGACCTGGCCTCGCTCTTCGACCCGTCCGCGTTCATCGTCGGCGGCGGCCTCTCGGACGAGGGCGAGCTGGTCCTCGACCCGATCCGCAAGTCCTTCAAGCGCTGGCTCGTCGGCGCCGCGTGGCGCCCCGAGGCCCAGGTCATCGCCGCCCGGCTCGGCAACAAGGCGGGCCTCGTCGGCGCCGCCGACCTGGCGCGGGAGCCCGATCCCGTCATGTGACCGTCCGGCCCACCGGTTCGTACACCAGTGCCCGCCGCGCCCCGCGAGGCAGCGGCGGGCACTGTCGTATCTTGATCGCCATGTCGACGAGTCCCCTGGGTACGCTCCCCGACTCCCGTACGGAAGCCGACGGTTCGGCGGTCGTCCGGGTGCTCAGCTACAACATCCGCTCGATGCGCGACGACACCGACGCGCTCGCCCGGGTCATCGCCGCCTGCGCCCCCGACCTCGTCCTGGTCCAGGAGGCGCCGCGGTTCTTCCGCTGGCGCAAGAAGCTGGCCCGCCTCGCGCGCGCCGCCGACCTGGTGATCCTCTCCGGCGGCGGCACCGCGGCCGGTCCCGCGCTGCTCTGCTCGCTGCGCGCCCGCGTGGAGCGGACCGAGGACGTGCTGCTGCCCCGCACGCCGGGGCTGCACCGGCGCGGCTTCGCGACCGCCGTCGTCCGCTTCGGGGGCGCCCGCCTCGGCGTCCTGAGCTGCCACCTGAGCCTCCAGACCGACGAGCGGTACGCGCAGGGCGGCATGCTCCTGGACCGGCTCGCGGAGCTGGGCGTGGCGCACGCCGTCGCGGGCGGCGACCTCAACGAACGGCCCCAGGGGCGTACGTTCCGCAGGCTCGCGGCCGAGCTGCGCGACTGCTGGACGGCCGAGCCGTGGGGCGGCGAGCACACCTCGACGCCGGACGATCCGCACCAGCGCATCGACGCGCTGTTCGTCACGCCGGGCGTGGAGGTCCTCGGCTGCGGGGTGCCGCTGGGCCTGCCCGGGGTGAGCGAGGCGGACCTGAGGGCGGCCACGGACCACCTGCCGGTGCTGGCCGCCCTCAGGGTGCCGCCCGCCCGGTGAGACCCGGGGCCGCAGCCCCGGGACCCCAGCCCCGGAGCCGCAGACCCGGGCCTCAGACCACCGCGCCGCGCCCCGGGTCGTCGTCCTCCTCGTCGTCCCCGCTGTTCATCCGCGCGACGAGCGTCGCGAAGCCGCCGAGGAAGCCGCCGATGCCGAGCGTGGTCAGCCACCACGTCATCTGCCAGCCCAGCAGCACGGCGAGCAGGATGAGGAGCGGGCCGCCGAGCACGGCGAGCCAGGCGAACCTGGCCGTCACGTCGGCCTCGGGCAGCGGCGGCGGCTCCGGAGGCACGAAGTGCCCCTCGTCGTCCGCGTCGAAGTCGTCCTCGGAGGGCTCCGGAGCGGTGTAGTCGCGGGGACCGCCGACGCCGGGCGCGAAGGAGACGGAGCTGCCGAGCGGCTTCACGGCGCCGGGCCCCGTGTCGCCGGAGCCCTTTCCGTCCCCCTCGGGGTCCTTGACGAGGCCGCTCGGGGGGCCGTCCGCCGGGCCGTTCGACTCCGCTTCCAGGAGGGCCAGGTCCTCGACCGACTTGAAGGGCTTGGCGCCCGGCGGGTCGGCGGGCTCCTCGCCGTACCCCGCGACGATCGCCTGCCAGGCGGCGTCCTCGTCCAGCGGCAGCCCGTCCTCAGGCACCGCCCTGTCCTTCTCGGAGCTCTTCTCGGGGTCCTTCCCCGGGTCGTCCCCAGGGTTCTTTCCGGGCTCGAGACTTCTGTCGCGGCTTTCGTCGCGGCTCTCGTCTCGGTCCGCCTCGTGCTCAGCCACCGGTGGCCGTCCCTTCCTTACCGACGCTGGGAGCGAGCCGGCCGATGAACGCGTGACTCTCCTCGAAGATCCGGTCCGCATCGTGGTCCAACGTCGCCACGTGGTAGCTCTGTTCCAGCAGAATCTCCGTGACGTCCGTCGACGAGACGCGGCTGAGGACGCGGGCCGAGTCGGCGGGCGGCACCACGTGGTCCCGCGGGCTGTGGAGCAGCAGCAACGGCTGGGTCACCTGCGGCAGTTCGGCGTCGACGATGCGGAAGAACGCGCGCATGGAGTGCGCGGCGTGCAGCGGCACCCGGTCGTAGCCGATCTCCACCGAGCCCGGCTTGGCGATGTCGCTGGCGATGCCCTTCGTGGTGCGTACGAGGTGGCGGGCGACCGGCAGGGCGTAGGGCGACAGGCCGTGCAGCTTGTTCGCCGGGTTGACCAGGACGATGCCGCTGACCGCGTCGCCGTGCCTGGCCGCGAGCCGCAGCGCCAGGGTGCCGCCCATGGAGAGGCCGAAGACGAACACCCGCGCGCACCGCTCCAGGAGGCCGCGCAGCTCGCGGTCCACCTCCGCGTACCAGTCCTGCCAGCCGGTGACCTGCATGTCCTCCCAGCGGGTGCCGTGTCCGGGCAGGAGCGGCAGCGAGACGGTCAGGCCGCGCTCCGCCAGATGCTCCGCCCAGGGGCGCAGCGACTGCGGGGATCCGGTGAAGCCGTGGCAGAGCAGGACGCCGACCTCGCCGCCTTCGTGGCGGTACGGCTCGGCTCCGGGGAGGACCGGCACCTTCGGTCTCCTTCGTGAGACGTGGCAAGGGGGGTAGGGAGTACCTCACCGTACGCGACCGGACTGACACCGACCAGGGTCGTCGGGCCCATTGGCCGTACCGCGGGTTAAGGTCTGATCCACAGAAACAGGAGGCACTCGGTTTGATCTACGGCGCAATGAAGGTTGCCATCGGAGGGCCGCTGAAGCTCGGCTTCAGGCCCTGGGTGGAGGGCCTTGAGAACATCCCCGCCGAAGGCCCCGCGATTCTGGCGAGCAACCACCTCTCGTTCTCGGACTCCTTCTTCCTCCCCGCGGTGCTCGACCGCAAGGTCACCTTCATCGCCAAGGCGGAGTACTTCACCTCGCCCGGTGTGAAGGGCAAGCTGACGGCCGCTTTCTTCAAGGGCGTCGGGCAGCTCCCGGTGGACCGCTCCGGTGCGCGCGGCGCGGGCGAGGCCGCCATCAAGAGCGGCATCGAGGTCCTGGAGCGCGGCGAGCTGTTCGGCATCTACCCCGAGGGCACGCGCTCGCCCGATGGACGCCTGTACCGCGGCAAACCGGGCGGCCTCGCGCGCGTGGCGCTCGCCACCGGCGCCCCGGTCATCCCGGTGGCGATGATCGACACGGAGAAGATCCAGCCGCCCGGCAAGGTGATGCCGAAGCTGATGCGCCCCGGCATCCGCATCGGCGAGCCGCTCGACTTCCGCCGCTACCAGGGCATGGAGCAGGACCGCTTCGTGCTGCGGGCGCTGACCGACGAGGTCATGTACGAGATCATGAAGCTCTCCGGCCAGGAGTACGTCGACGTGTACGCGACGGCCGCCAAGCGCCAGCTCAGCGAGGCCGCGAAGGCCGCCAAGGCGGTCGAGAAGTAGCAGCCGGGGGGCTGGGGGCGCGGGGCGGGGCGACGAGGAACGGTCCGGCGCCCGGCCGCGTCCGTTGAGGGTGGGAAGACGGGGGTGGGGGAGATGGCCAGACGCGAGCGGGTCATGAGGATGTCGGTCGAGCAGCCGCTCTGGCGCGCCCTGACGGGCTACCGCGTCCTGACGATGCTGTACGCGATCGGGCTCTTCGCGACGGCGCACGAGGAGCTGGACCGCCCCTGGGTGGCCATCGCCTACTACGCGGTGCTCGCCGGCTGGACGCTCGGCACGCTGCGCTGCGTGGCGAACGCCGCGAGCTGCACCAAGTGGTTCCTCGTCATCGACCTGGCCGTGGCCCTCGTGGGCATTGTGCTCACCCCGCTCGCCGACTCCCACCAGCGGATCGTCGACGGCGGCCCGACGTTGCCGTCCATATGGACCGCCGGCGCCGTCCTCGCGTACGCCATCAAGGGCGGCTGGCGCTGGGCGGCCCTCGCGTCGCTGCTGGTGGGCGTCGCCAACGTGGCGCAGCGCGGCGCGTTCAGCCGCGACACCATCCACAACGTCCTGCTGGTCTGCATCGCCTCCATCGCCATCGGCTACGTCGTGGAGGTGGCCCGCGCCTCCGAACGCACCCTCGCCCGCGCCCTGGAGATAGAGGCCGCGACCCGCGAGCGTGAACGCCTCGCCCGCGACATCCACGACAGCGTCCTCCAGGTCCTCGCCATGGTGCAGCGGCGCGGCACCGCGCTCGGCGGCGAGGCCGCGGAGCTCGGGCGGCTGGCGGGCGAGCAGGAGGTGGCGCTGCGCACGCTGGTCGCCGGCGGCATGGTGCCCGCCTCGCGCGCCTCGGAGGACGCCTCGCAGGGCGCGCTGGTCCGGGCCGTCGAGGAACCGGACGACGAGAGCGGCACCGCCCACGACACGGCGCCCCGCGACCTGCGCCCGCTCCTCGTCCCGCACGCCGGGTCGAAGGTGACCCTCTCCGAACCAGGGGCCCCGGTGCTGCTCGCGCCGCCCGTGGCGCGGGAGCTGGCGGCCGCTGTCAGTGCCGCGCTGGACAATGTCCGCAGACACGCCGGAGACGGGGCGCACGCCTGGATCCTGGTCGAGGACGAGCCGGACGAGGTGATCGTGACGGTCAGGGACGACGGTCCGGGCATCCCCGAGGGCCGGCTCGCCGAGGCCGAGGGGGAGGGGCGCCTCGGCGTCGCCCTGTCGATCCGGGGGCGGCTGCGCGACATCGGCGGCACGGCCGAGCTGATCTCCGTGCCGGGCCAGGGCACGGAAGTGGAACTGAGAGTCCCGCGCGAAGCCGCGCGGACAGCACGGGGGAAGGCAGGAAAAGCATGACGAGCGACCAGAGCCGGGTGGATCAGGGGATTCGGACGGACCGGCAGAGCCAGGCGGAGCGGCAGAGCCAGGCGGAGCGGCGGGAACCGGCCACGGGCACCGCCGGGGAAGCGGCCCCCATCAAGGTCATGGTCGTCGACGACCACCCGATGTGGCGCGACGCGGTCGCCCGCGACCTCGCCGAGGCGGGACTCGACGTGGTCGCCACCGCCGGGGACGGCGAGCAGGCGGTCCGCCGCGCCCAGGCCGCCGTGCCCGACGTCCTCGTCCTCGACCTGAACCTCCCGCTCAAGCCGGGCGTCCAGGTCTGCAAGGAACTGGTCGCCGCCAACCCCGCGCTGCGCGTCCTGGTCCTCTCCGCGAGCGGTGAGCACGCCGACGTCCTGGAGGCCGTCAAGTCCGGCGCCACCGGCTACCTCCTGAAGTCGGCGTCCACGGAGGAGCTGATCGACGCGGTGCGCCGCACGGCCGAGGGCGACGCGGTCTTCACCCCCGGCCTCGCCGGTCTGGTCCTCGGCGAGTACCGCCGTCTGGCCACCGAGCCGGCCGCGGGCACCCCGGACGACCCGAGGGCCCCGCAGCTCACCGACCGCGAGACGGAGGTCCTGCGGCTGGTCGCCAAGGGCCTGAGCTACAAGCAGATCGCCGAGCGCCTGGTCATCTCCCACCGCACCGTTCAGAACCACGTCCAGAACACCCTGGGCAAGCTCCAGCTGCACAACAGGGTGGAGCTCGTGCGGTACGCGATAGAGCGGGGCATCGACAGGGCGGACGACGCCTGACCCCTCGTACGAGTGAACGGCTCTGATCAACTCCGTTCAGCCGCAAGGGAATTGGCCGTTCGCCCGGTGCCGAAGTGACCTGGGTCACCATTAGCGTGACGCGCGTCAGGTCACCGAGGCGAAGGGACTTTTCCATGGGGGCCAAGAAAATTGGCGTGCTGACCGGAGGCGGCGACTGCCCCGGGCTCAACGCCGTCATCCGTGGCGTCGTCCGCAAGGGCGTGCAGGAGTACGGCTACGACTTCGTCGGCTTCCGGGACGGCTGGCGCGGTCCGCTGGAGGGCGACACCGTCCCGCTCGACATCCCCGCGGTCCGCGGCATCCTGCCGCGCGGCGGCACCATCCTCGGCTCCTCGCGCACCAACCCGTTCACGGCGGAGAACGGCGTGCGCCGCATCAAGGAGAACCTCGCCAAGCACGAGGTCGACTCCCTCATCGCCATCGGCGGCGAGGACACGCTCGGCGTCGCCGCCCGCCTCACCGACGAGTTCGGCGTCCCCGTCGTCGGCGTCCCCAAGACCATCGACAACGACCTCTCCGCCACCGACTACACCTTCGGCTTCGACACGGCGGTCGGTATCGCCACCGAGGCGATCGACCGCCTGCACACCACCGCCGAGTCCCACATGCGCGTCCTCGTCGTCGAGGTGATGGGCCGCCACGCGGGCTGGATCGCCCTGCACTCGGGCCTCGCCGGCGGTGCGAACGTCATCCTCATCCCGGAACAGCGCTTCGGCGTCGAGCAGGTGTGCGCGTGGGTGACCTCGCGCTTCAAGGCGTCGTACGCCCCCATCGTCGTCGTCGCGGAAGGGGCGATGCCCAAGGACGGCGAGATGGTCCTCAAGGACGGTACGCAGGACTCCTTCGGGCACGTCCGGCTCTCCGGGGTCGGCGAGTGGCTCGCCAAGGAGATCGAGGGGCGCACCGGCAAGGAGGCGCGCACCACCGTCCTCGGGCACGTCCAGCGCGGCGGCACGCCCAGCGCCTTCGACCGCTGGCTCGCCACCCGCTTCGGGCTGCACGCGATCGACGCGGTGCGCGACGGCGACTTCGGCAAGATGGTCGCGCTGCGCGGCACGGACATCGTGCGGGTACCGATCGCCGAGGCCACGGCGAAACTGAAGACGGTGGACCCGGCGCTGTACCGGGAGGTCGGCGTCTTCTTCGGGTGAGACCCGCTCCGCCGGGACGGCGCCCCGGGCCGACGCTCCGGGTGCCGTCCCGGCAGCCCGTACCTAGACTCACGCCATGGAGATCCTCGCCTTCGGCGTGCAGTCCGACGAGAGGCCGCTGATCGAGAAGGCCTTCGCGGGACATCACGACGTCCGCTGCCTCGACGTCTTCCTCAACGAGGACACGGCCCCGATCGCCGCGGGCTACGAGATCATCTCCTCCAGCGTCAACGCGACCCTGGACAACCACGTCCTCCAGACCCTCGCCGCCGGCGGCACGCAGATGATCGCCCAGCGCTCCACCGGCTTCAACAACATCGACCTCCAGGTCGCCGAGCGCCTCGGCCTCACCGTCGCCCGCGTCTCGTCGTACTCGCCGTACTCCGTGGCGGAGTTCGCCTGGACGCTCGCGATGGCCGTCAACCGCCGCATCGTGCGCGCCAGCAACCGGACCCGCGACTTCGACTTCCGCCTCGACGGGCTGATGGGCCGCGACCTGCGCGGCCGCACCGTCGGCGTGCTCGGCACCGGCAGGATCGGCGAGGCGTTCACCCGGATCGCGCACGGCTTCGGCATGAGGCTGCTGGGCTGGGACGCCGTGGAGAACCCGGCCTGCCTCGCGCTCGGCATGGAGTACGTCGACAAGGACCGGCTCCTCGCCGAGGCCGACCTGATCAGCCTGCACGTCCCGCTGCTCCCCTCCACGCAGCACCTCATCGGCGCCGACGCGCTGCGGGCGATGAAGGACGACGCGATCCTCGTGAACTCCAGCCGCGGCGGCCTCATCGACACCGAGGCGCTCGTCGCGGAGCTGCGCGCCGGCCGGTTCACCGGCGTCGGCCTCGACGTGTACGAGGCCGAGGCGGGCCTGTTCTTCCTCGACAAGTCGCTGGAGGTCGTCGCGGACGACACCCTGGCCCGCCTCGTCACGTTCCCGAACGTGGTCGTCACGTCCCACCAGGCGTACTACACCGAGGACGCGGTCACCCAGATCATCGACACCACCGTCCGGAACGTCCTGGACTACCGGGCGGGCCGCCGCTCCGAGAACGTCCTCGTCCCCGCCGTGGCCAGGACCTGACCGAGCAGCTCCCGCACGATCCGCTCCCCGCGCAGCGTCAGCACCGACTCCGGATGGAACTGCGTGCCCGCGAAGGAAGGCCCGCGCACCGCGTGGACCTCACCGCTCGCCCGGTCCCTGGCGACCTCCACGCCGTGCGTGGCCAGCTCCGCCGCCGCCTCGTCGTCGCAGCGCGCCGCGAAGCTGTTGTAGAAGCCGGCGGTCTCGGTGCGCCCGAACAGGTCGACGTCCCGCTGCGCCCCCTGGCAGGGGGTCTCCTTGCGTACGATCTCCAGACCCAGCTCCGCCGCGATCAGCTCGTGCCCGAGGCAGACGCCGAGCACGCCGTGCTCATGGGTGCTGATCACCTCCGCCGTCAGCGCGCGCAGGAGCCGCATCTTCGGGTCGGTGAGGTCGGACGGGTCGCCGGGGCCGGGCCCGAGCACGACGGGCCCCTGGTGCGCGAGCACCGCCGCCCGCAGCGCCTCCGCCCCGCCCTCGTCGTATCGCCGCACCGAAACCCGCAGGCCGCACGAGCGCAGGACGTGCGCGAGCATCGCGGTGAACGTGTCCTCGCCGTCCACGACGAGCGCGTGCCCGGTCAGTTCACGGACCGGTTCCCGCATCCGCAGCCAGAACGGCGCGAGGCGCTCCCGCCGCCCGTCCAGGGCCGCCCGCACGCGCGGATCGTCGGCGAGGGCCGGCCGCGCGCGCTCCTCGGA
>NZ_JAFEXF010000209.1 GCF_016905445.1 Streptomyces sp. G44 | reverse complement strand
GGCCTGCGCCGGGGCGTCGTCGGCCGCGATGCGCCCCTCCGCGAGATCGGTCAGGAAGTCGCCCCGGCCGCGCGCCGCCAGCTCCTCCTCCTGGCGGGCCTGCATCAGCACCACCGCGAGGCTGCTCGCCGCCCGCTCCGCCGCGATGCGGTGCACCGGCAGCGGCGCCGACTCCACGGCGAGCAGCACGAGCCGGGCCCGCACCGAGCCGGGCCCCGGCCCGCCGCCCGGCACATCGACGATGACGGCGCTCGCCGGCGGCCCGTCCCGGTCGACGGAGCGCCCCCGCAGCCCCTCCCAGACCTGGAGCGGGTCCGCGCACTCCGTGCCCGCCCCGGCGGCGTAGAGCAGCTGCCCGTCCGCCGTCTCCAGGAACACCGGGTTGCCGCTGAACTCCGCGAGAACGGCGAGGACGTGAGGCACACCGCCCCCGCCGAGCAGCGCCTGCGTGCACCGCCCGTGCACCTCCTCGGCCCGCTGGAGCAGCGCGTAATGGCCGTTGACGATCTCCGTGTGGACCTCTTCGGTGACCGTCACGAACGGCACCTCGCGGTGCAGCTGCACCAGCGGCAGACCGGCCGTCCGCGCCGTCTCCACGATCGCCGCCGGCAGCCGGGCGAAGCGCGGCCCCAGCTCGACGACCAGCGCCGCGATGCCCCGCTCGGCGAGCTTGCGGACGAAGGCGCGCTGCTCGGCCGGGCGCGCCCCGAGCCCGAGCCCCGTGGTGAGCAGCAGCTCGCCGCCCTTGAGCAGCGAGGCGATGTTCGGCACCTCGCCCGCGTGCACCCACCGCACCGTCCGCTGGAGCCGGTCCGCGCCCGCGACGACCTCGGGGAGCCCGCCGCGCAGCCCCGGAAGTTCCAGCGCGCGCTGCACGGTGATGCCGCCCTGAGTGCCCTGACTGTCCATGGCGCGACGCTACCGGGGCGCACGTCACCGGAACATCTCCGACCGGTCACAGCGGCGGCCGGCGGGTTCCCGGGGGGCGACAACTCGTCGCCTCGGCGCGGAAATTGCGCGACCCCCTGTCACTTGTGGCGTACGTCACGCCACGGCAGGGTGCCCGCCATGCCAGAGCAACCGATCACCCCCGAGGTCCACCGCCTGAAGGCGGACTCCGTCGGCACCGTCGGCGTCGTCTTCATGGCGGTCGCCACCGCCGCGCCCATCACCGCCATGACCGGCAACCTCCCGATCGCCGTCGGCGCGGGCAACGGCACCGGCGCCCCCGCCGGCTACCTCTTCGCCACGCTCGTCCTGACGGTCTTCTCCGTCGGGTACGTCGCCATGGCCAAGCGGATCACCGCCGCCGGCGCCTTCTACGGCTACATCTCGCACGGCCTCGGCCGCATCGCGGGCATGGCCTCGGGGATGCTCGCCGTCCTCGCGTACATCGTCTTCGAGGCGTCGATCGTCGGCGTCTTCTCGTACTTCGCGCGGACCACCGTCGCCAACCAGCTCGGCGTCGACCTGCCGTGGATCGTCTACGCGGCCGCGATGCTCGCCGTCACGGCCGTCCTCGCGCACTTCGACATCAACCTCACGGCGAAGGCCCTCGGCGTGATGCTCGTCGCGGAGATCGCCGTCCTCTTCGCGGTCGCCACCGCCGTCCTGCTCCACGGCGGCGGCCCCGACGGCATACCCGTCGAACCGGTCAACCCCGCGAACGCCTTCACCGGCACCTCCGCCGGGCTCGGCCTGTTCTTCGCCTTCTGGTCGTGGGTCGGCTTCGAGTCCACCGCGATGTACGGCGAGGAGTCCCGCGACCCCAAGCGCGTCATCCCGCGCGCGACCCTCGTCTCGGTCGTCGGCGTCGGTCTCTTCTACCTCTACGTCTCCTGGATGACGATCGCCGGGAACGGCCTGAGCGGCTCGGTGGAGGTCTCCCGGTCGGCCGGCCCCCTGGACCTGTTCCTCGATCCGGCGCACGGCTTCCTCGGCGCGTGGGCGGTCGACACCTTCCAGTGGCTGCTGATCACCGGTTCCTTCGCCTGCGGGATGGCCTTCCACCAGTGCGCGGCGCGCTATCTGTACGCCATCGGCCGCGAGGGGTTCCTGCACCCCGCCCTCGGCCGCACCCACCCGGCACACGGCTCGCCGTACATCGCCTCGTACGTCCAGTCCGTCATCGCCGTCGTCCTGGTGGCCGCCTTCTGGCTGACCGGACAGGACCCGTACATCCACCTGTACACGCTGCTCGCGATCCTCGGCACGACGGCGATCCTCATCGTGCAGACGCTGTGCTCGTTCGCCGTGATCGGCTACTTCCGGCACCACCACCCCGAGGACCGGCACTGGTTCAAGACGCTGCTCGCGCCGCTGCTGGGCGGCCTCGGCATGATCGCCGTCGTCGTCCTGCTGGTGGTCAACATGGACACGGCGGCGGGCTCGGCGGCCGGTTCGCCGCTGTTCCGGGCCATCCCCTGGATCGTCGGCCTCGTCTTCTCCGGCGGCCTCGGCCTCGGCCTGTATCTGCGGGCCAGGCACCCGCGGCGCTACGAGATCATCGGCCGGGTCGTCCTGGCGGACGCGACCGAACGCGCGGACGGCGACGGGGAGCCCGTCGCCGTCCGGAGCTGATCCGTTCCCGAGGGGGCTCTTAACCTCCGTACGCCCCCGAAGCCGTCAGCCGCAGTGCCGTGTCGATCAGCGGCACGTGGCTGAACGCCTGCGGGAAGTTGCCCACCTGGCGCTGCGCCGCGGAGTCCCACTCCTCGGCGAGCAGCCCCAGGTCGTTGCGGAGCGCGAGCAGCTTCTCGAAGAGCTTGCGGGCCTCGTCGACCCGGCCGATCATCGCCAGGTCGTCGGCCATCCAGAACGAGCAGGCGAGGAACGCGCCCTCGTCGCCCTCCAGGCCGTCCAGGTTCTCCTCGTCGCCGGAGGTCGGGTAGCGCAGGATGAACCCGTCCGGGGTCGACAGCTCGCGCTGGATGGCCTCGATGGTGCCGATGACGCGCTTGTCGTCGGGCGGCAGGAAGCCCATCTGCGGGATCAGCAGCAGCGAGGCGTCCAGCTCCTTGGAGCCGTACGACTGCGTGAAGGTGTTGCGCTCCGGGTCGTAACCCTTCTCACACACGTCCCGGTGGATGTCGTCGCGCAGCTCGCGCCACTTCTCCAGCGGCCCGTCCGCGTCCCCGGACTCCAGGAGCTTGATGGTGCGGTCGACGGCGACCCAGGCCATCACCTTGGAGTGCACGAAGTGGCGGCGCGGGCCGCGCACCTCCCAGATGCCCTCGTCCGGCTCGTCCCAGTGGTCCTCCAGGTAGCGGATCAGCTTGAGCTGGAGCAGCGAGGCGTAGTCGTTGCGGGCCAGGCCCGTCATGTGCGCCAGGTGCAGCGCCTCGGTGACCTCGCCGTACACGTCGAGCTGGAGCTGGTGGGCGGCGCCGTTGCCCGCCCGGACCGGCTGGGAGCCCTCGTACCCCGGCAGCCAGTCCAGCTCCGTCTCGCCCAGCTCGCGCTCGCCCGCGATGCCGTACATGATCTGGAGGTTCTCCGGGTCGCCCGCCACCGCGCGCAGCAGCCACTCGCGCCACGCGCGGGCCTCCTCGCGGTAGCCGGTGCGCAGCAGCGACGACAGGGTGATCGCCGCGTCCCGCAGCCAGGTGAAGCGGTAGTCCCAGTTCCGCGAGCCCCCGATGTCCTCGGGCAGCGAGGTCGTGGGCGCCGCGACGATGCCGCCGGTCGGGGCGTACGTGAGCGCCTTCAAGGTGATCAGGGAACGGATCACGGCCTCGCGGTAGGGGCCGTGGTACGTGCAGTGCTCGACCCACTCCCGCCAGAAGTCCTCCGTGGCGGTCAGCGACGCCTCCGGCTCCGGCAGCGCGGGCTGGCCCTTGTGCGAGGGCTGCCACGAGATGGTGAACGCGATCCGCTCACCCGGCGCGACCGTGAAGTCGGAGTAGGTCGTCAGGTCCTTGCCGTACGTCTCGGCGTCGGTGTCCAGCCACACGGAGTCGGGGCCCGCGACGGCCACCGTCCGGTGGTCGACCTTGTGGACCCAGGGCACCACACGCCCGTAGCTGAAACGCATCCGCAGGGCCGAGCGCATCGGCACCCGGCCGCTGACGCCCTCCACGATCCGGATCAGCTGGGGTGCGTCCGTGTCGCGCGGCGGCATGAAATCGATCACGCGGACGGTACCGCGCGGTGTGTCCCACTCGGATTCGAGCACCAGCGAGTCGCCGCGGTAGCTGCGGCGGGCAGCCGTCGGGGGCTGCTCCTGCGGTGCGTACGCGGGCCCGAGGCGCCAGAAGCCGTGCTCCTCGGTGCCCAACAGGCCGGCGAAAACGGCGTGGGAGTCGAAGCGGGGAAGGCACAGCCAGTCGACTGTGCCGTCCCGGCAGACCAGTGCTGCGGTCTGCATGTCTCCGATGAGTGCGTAGTCCTCGATGCGCCCGGCCACGTGCATCTCCAGTCGAACGGCCACGTTCGCCCCGCGGGGCGCTTACTTACTTATCTGCGGTCAAGTGATCGTTGCCGAGCGCTTGTTCCGGGTGCAAGGCGGGGTGGTGCCGTGTGCCGGATGGGCTCGGCAGCGAGTGTCCGAGCAGGATACGACGCACGTCGGTGATCCGCGCGCCCCTCCCGGCAACGAAGCGCGGCCGAACGGGTGAGCGGCAGGTGAGAGGGGGTGTCGCATGATCTCTTGGTGGGTCGGAGCAGGTCGGAGGGGCGTGCGGATCCGCCGATGTCGTGTGTTCCCTGTGAGGACGGTGTGTATGCCCGGGGGTTTCCGCACCCCCGTGGATCCGAGTCTCCTACGACGGCGGTGTGCGCGCCCGACAGCGGAGCGTGGCCGGAAGCGTGCTCCTCCCGTCGCTGATACCCTGGTAGCCCGTGAGCCGGTGGTCATAGAACCCCCGAACCGCAGCGACGGCACCTCCCCCGAAATCCCTGGCGAGGCCGCCGGTACGCACCTCCAGACCGCGACCACGGGAGCCCCCTCTTGGCCATGCAGCCGAAATCCACGACGACCAAGCACATCTTCGTCACCGGGGGTGTCGCCTCTTCCCTCGGCAAGGGATTGACTGCCTCCAGCCTGGGTGCGCTCCTCAAGGCGCGTGGCCTGCGCGTCACGATGCAGAAGCTCGACCCGTACCTGAACGTCGACCCGGGCACGATGAACCCCTTCCAGCACGGTGAGGTGTTCGTCACCAACGACGGCGCCGAGACCGACCTGGACATCGGCCACTACGAGCGCTTCCTCGACGTCGACCTCGACGGCTCGGCCAACGTCACGACCGGCCAGGTCTACTCCCAGGTGATCGCCAAGGAGCGGCGCGGCGAGTACCTCGGCGACACCGTCCAGGTCATCCCGCACATCACCAACGAGATCAAGCACCGCATCCGCCGCATGGCCGCCGACGACGTCGACGTCGTCATCACCGAGGTCGGCGGCACGGTCGGCGACATCGAGTCGCTGCCGTTCCTGGAGACCGTCCGCCAGGTCCGCCACGAGGTCGGCCGCGACAACGTCTTCGTGGTGCACATCTCGCTGCTGCCCTACATCGGCCCCTCCGGCGAGCTGAAGACCAAGCCGACCCAGCACTCGGTCGCCGCCCTGCGCAACATCGGCATCCAGCCCGACGCGATCGTGCTGCGCGCCGACCGCGACGTGCCGACCGCCATCAAGCGCAAGATCTCGCTGATGTGCGACGTCGACGAGGCCGCCGTGGTCGCCGCCATCGACGCCAAGTCGATCTACGACATCCCGAAGGTGCTGCACACCGAGGGCCTCGACGCCTACGTCGTACGCAAGCTCGACCTGCCCTTCCGTGACGTCGACTGGACCCAGTGGGACGACCTGCTGGACCGCGTGCACAACCCGAGGCACGAGGTCACCGTCGCGCTGGTCGGCAAGTACATCGACCTGCCCGACGCCTACCTCTCGGTGACCGAGGCCATGCGCGCCGGCGGCTTCGCGAACAAGGCCCGCGTCAAGGTCAAGTGGGTCACCTCCGACGACTGCAAGACCCCGGCGGGCGCCAAGAAGCAGCTCGGTGACGTCGACGCGATCCTGATCCCCGGCGGCTTCGGCGAGCGCGGCGTCGACGGCAAGGTCAGCGCCATCCGCTACGCCCGCGAGAACAAGGTGCCGCTGCTCGGCATCTGCCTCGGCCTCCAGTGCATCGTCATCGAGGCCGCCCGCAACCTCGCGGACATCCCGGACGCCAACTCCACCGAGTTCGACGCCGCCACCTCCCACCCGGTGATCTCCACCATGGCCGAGCAGCTCGACATCGTCGCCGGCGAGGGCGACATGGGCGGCACGATGCGCCTGGGCATGTACCCGGCCAAGCTCGCCGAGGGCTCCATCGCCCGCGAGGTGTACGACGGCAAGGAGTACGTGGAGGAGCGCCACCGCCACCGCTACGAGGTGAACAACTCCTACCGCGCCGACCTGGAGAAGAAGGCCGGGATCCTGTTCTCCGGCACCTCCCCGGACGGCAAGCTCGTCGAGTACGTCGAGTACCCGCGCGAGGTGCACCCCTACCTCGTCGCCACCCAGGCCCACCCGGAGCTGCGCTCCCGCCCGACCCGCCCGCACCCGCTCTTCGCGGGCCTGGTGAAGGCGGCCGTCGAGCGGCAGCAGGCGGCCCGCGAGGCGGGTGCCAAGCAGGGCAAGTAACACCAGGCGATACGGTTGCCGGGGTGCGCGCTTTGCGGCGCGTGCCCCGGTTTCCGTTTCCACGTGTGGGAGGACAGCGCGACATGACGATCAAGGACACCGCCGAGGAGTGGCAGGTCACGGCGGTCCAGACCCCCTTCGTCGGGAACAAGACCTCCGTGCGCACCGACGACGTGGTCATGCCCGACGGGTCCGTCGTCCGCCGCGACTACCAGGTCCACCCCGGCTCGGTGGCCGTCCTCGCGCTCGACGAGGAGGGCCGCGTCCTGGTCATCCGCCAGTACCGCCACCCGGTGCGCCACAAGCTCTGGGAGATCCCGGCGGGCCTGCTCGACGTCCCCGGCGAGAACCCCCTGCACGCCGCGCAGCGCGAGCTGTACGAGGAGGCGCACGTCAAGGCCGAGGACTGGCGGGTCCTCACCGACGTCTACACCACCCCCGGCGGTTGCGACGAAGCCGTGCGGATCTTCCTCGCCCGCGACCTCGCCGAGGCCGAGGGCGAGCGCTTCGAGGTCTTCGAGGAGGAGGCCGACATGGAGCTCACCCGCGTCCCGCTCGACGAGCTGGTCCGCGGGGTGCTCGCCGGTGAGCTGCACAACAACTGCCTGGTCGTCGGCGTCCTTTCGCTGTACGCCGTGCTGAACGGCGACGGCGTGGACGCGCTGCGCCCGGCCGAGGCGCCCTGGCCGGCGCGGCCCTTCGAGGCGTGACACCCACCGGAACGCGGTCCCGCCGCACGGACGGCCCCACCGATATGACGATCTGTTGATCCGATCGGGGGACTTGTGGGCGTCGCGCGACCGGAAGCGCCGCAGAGGCTGAACTAGGCTCTGAAAGCGTCCCGCCCGAAGTCCCGGCGGGTTCGTGCGCACGCGGACGGGAGTGACCCGTGACGGATCAGGCGGTCGACACGGACGGTACGGCGGCGGGCGGTGCGGTGCCGTCACCCGCCGTCGCCGCCCCGGAGTCGGCAAGTGCTCAATTCGTCGGTCGGCAGCGGGAGTTGAAAGAACTGCGCGCCGACATCGACCGGGCGGGGCTCGACACCCTGTCCGGCCGCAAGGCACCCCGCGCCCGGGTCCTGCTCATCGCGGGCCGCCCCGGCTCGGGCCGCACCGCGCTCGCCGAGGAACTCGCGCGGCAGCTCGCCGGCGACTACCCCGACGGCCTGCTGCGGGCCCGCCTCACGGAGCCCGACGGCGCGCGGGTCCCCACCGAACGCACCGCCCGCGAACTCCTGGACGCCCTGGCCGTCCCCGCACCGCCCGGCGCCTGCGAGGACGACCTGTCCGAACTGCTCAGGGGCGCCCTGAAGGAGCGCCGGGCCCTGCTGCTCCTCGACGACGCGGTGGACGCCGAACAGGTCGACCCGCTGCTGCCGGACACCCCCGGCTGCCTCGTCGTCGCCGTCTCCGGGGGCCCGCTCACCGGCATCCCCGACGTGCGGCCGTGCACGCTCGGCGGCCTGGACAAGGCGGCCGCGGTGGAACTGCTCACCCGCGCCGCGGGACCCGTACGCATCAAGGTGGACCCGCGCGCCGCGGAATCCCTGGTCGAGGCGTGCGAGGCCCATCCGGCCTCCCTCATGCTCGCCGGGGGCTGGCTCTCCGCCCGGCCCAAGGCCGCCGTCGCCGACCTGGCCAAACAGGTGCACGACATGTCCGAGGAGACCTCGTCCCTCGCCCGTGTCTTCCGGCAGGCCTACGCCACGCTCTCCGGGCCCTCCGCGCGGATACTGCGCCTGCTCTCCCTCGCCCCGGCCGGACACGTCGACCCGCACACCGCCTCCGCGCTCGCGGGCTGCTCGGTCTCCGGGGCCAAGGCCGCGCTCGGGGACTTCGCCGCCCTCGGGCTCGTCAGGCCCGTGGACTCCCCGATCCAGCAGTACGAGGTGCCGGGCTGCCTGGTGCCCCTGCTGAAGAACCTCACCGAGACCCTGGACCGCCCCGCCGAGATCCAGCTGGCCCGCGCCCGGATGCTGGAGCGGACCGTACGGCTGCTCCAGTCCTGCCGGGCGGTCACCGAGACCGACGGCACCGCCGCCCGCGACAAGCACGAGGGACTGCCGCGCGCCCTGCGCTTCCCCTGCCGCGCCGACGCCGCCCAGTGGCTGCGCGTCCGGCAGCCCGCGCTGCTCGCCGCCGCCCGGCTCGCGGTGGCCGACGGCGAGCTCGACACCCTCGCGCGGCGTCTGATGGCGGCCCTCACCCGGGCCCTGGTCGCGCACCGCGGCCCCCACGACGCGGCCCCCGAGCTGTACGGCATCCACCAGCTGGTCCTGGACGTGGCCCAGCGGCGGAACCTGCCGCGCGAGAAGGCCGCCGCGCTGCTGAACCTCGCCGATCTGGACGCGCGCACGGGACGCACCCGCGAGGCGCTGGCCCGCTACCGGGCGGCGCTGGACGCGGGACGGGAGGCGGGCGATCCGTACGCCACCGGCCGCGCGATGGAATCCGTAGGCGGCACCTACCAGGAGCTGGGGGACTGGTCCCGCGCCTCCGACTGGTACGGCAGGGCGCTTGCCCAGCGCCTCGCCCGCGGCGAGCGCGCCGACGCCGCCCGCCTGTACGGCCGCATCGGCGTCGTGCACACCTACGCGGGCCGCTACGGCGAGGCGCTGCGCAACTGGAGCTCTGCGGTCACCGGCCACCGCAGGAACGGCGATGTGGCGGCCCAGGCACGGGCATTGAGCGAGATGGCGCGCGTGCAGGAGTACGCGGGCCGGCCCGAGGAATCGCTGCGCACCTGCCAGGAAGCCGTCGAGTGGGCGCGGCACGCCAAGGACGTACGCCTCCAGGCGGCGCTCCAGCTGCGCCTCGCGGACACCCTGGAGCGGCTCGGCGACCCGACGGCCGCCCGGCTGCACAGGGGGGCCGCCGAGCGCATGCTGGGAACTGAGCACCAGGAGGCCATGAGGCTTGAAACAAACGGTGGAGCCCCACCCTCCGCCTACGAAATCCGTAGTGCATCCGCAGAAGATTGAAGCATTGGAAGGCTAGACAGCGGGAAATCCTTCATTAGACTGGCTCCGCCGCGTACATCCGTGGTGCCCCCCGTTGCGCCGTCGTGTGCACCGGTCTGTGTTGCATTGCCCCGAAAAATCCCCTGAGCCAAGGACCGTGATCGACGATGAAGGTCGGCATCCCCCGCGAGGTCAAGAACAACGAGTTCCGGGTGGCCATCACCCCCGCCGGTGTGCACGAGCTGGTGCGCCACGGCCACCAGGTCGTCATCGAGCGGAACGCCGGCGTCGGCTCCTCGATCACGGACGACGAGTACGTCTCGGCCGGTGCCCAGATCCTGGACACCGCCGATGAGGTCTGGGCCGCCGCGGACCTGCTCCTGAAGGTCAAGGAGCCCATCGCGGAGGAGTACCACCGCCTCCGCAAGGACCAGACCCTCTTCACCTACCTGCACCTGGCCGCGTCCAAGGAGTGCACGGACGCGCTCCTGGAGTCGGGCACCACCGCCATCGCGTACGAGACGGTCGAGACCGCCAACCGCGCGCTCCCGCTGCTCGCCCCGATGTCCGAGGTCGCGGGCCGCCTGGCCCCGCAGGTCGGCGCCTACCACCTGATGGCCGCCAACGGCGGCCGCGGCGTCCTGCCGGGCGGCGTCCCGGGCGTCGCCGCGGGCAAGGCCGTCGTCATCGGCGGCGGCGTCTCCGGCTGGAACGCCGCGCAGATCGCCATCGGCATGGGCTTCCACGTGACCCTGCTCGACAAGGACATCAACAAGCTCAAGGAGGCGGACAAAATCTTCGGCACGAAGATCCAGACCGTCGTCTCCAACGCCTTCGAGCTGGAGAAGGCCTGCCTCGACGCCGACCTCGTCATCGGCGCCGTCCTCATCCCGGGCGCCAAGGCCCCGAAGCTGGTCACCAACGAGCTCGTCTCGCGCATGAAGCCCGGAAGTGTTCTTGTCGACATCGCGATCGACCAGGGCGGCTGCTTCGAGGACTCGCACCCGACCACGCACGCCGAGCCGACCTTCCCGGTCCACAACTCGGTCTTCTACTGCGTCGCCAACATGCCCGGCGCGGTGCCCAACACCTCCACCTACGCGCTGACCAACGCGACGATGCCGTACATCGTCGAGCTGGCCAACCGCGGCTGGGTCGAGGCCCTGCGCCGCGACCCGGCGCTGGCCCTGGGTCTCAACACCCATGACGGCAAGGTCGTTTACAAGGAGGTCGCCGAGGCCCACGGTCTCGACCACGTCGAGCTGGAGTCGCTCCTCGGCTGACCCCCGAGTGACTGACTTCGGTCGGTCCCGGACGACTTTCGGCACCTTCCGTCAACGAAAGTCGTCAATCTCACGCCCGCGGCCGGACCTTGAGAGGGGTCCGGCCGTATGCGTATCCGTGGGGACACGTTCAACTCGCCGTGAACATAGCCCTTTAACCGATTCGCCCACCCCGAAAACGCTCCGTGGACATGCCGCATGCCCTTGACATCGGGGTGTTCCGTTGCCGACACATCGGGTCCGGTCCGGCGGATTGTGTTGCTGCGGAGTGGTGACACGCCATAGAGTCGCCAACCGTCGGCATGGTGCCACGCTGACCTATCGAGAAATTTCCTGGTCACCAAGGAGGTAAGACGACTTGTGAATGAGTCGACATTTGCTCCCGGGGGTGGTCAACCAGGAATGTCTGTGCGGGACCAAGGACCCGTCGGGCTCGAGGCTGTCGGCTCCGTCGCTGTCCGCACCTTCGAAGCCCGGCAGAGCCCCCAGCCGACACAGTCAGCACCCCAGAGCATGGATGGCCATCACGTGAACGCCATGGCCGGCGACCGGAGTGGCGATAACACCCACACCCACCTCGCCGACTACGAGGAACTGCCCCAGGGGCACTTCTACGACCCCGACGCCGAGTACGAGCCCGATCCGGAGTACGCGGCCACGCTCGCGCCCGACGCGGCCCGTCAGCGCCGCGAGCGCATCGGCCCCACGGGGCGCCCGCTGCCGTACTTCCCGATCCCCGGCCCGTTGACCGACCACGGTCCGGCGAAGATCATCGCGATGTGCAACCAGAAGGGCGGCGTCGGCAAGACGACGTCGACCATCAACCTGGGCGCGGCCCTCGCGGAGTACGGGCGCCGGGTCCTGCTCGTCGACTTCGACCCGCAGGGCGCCCTCTCGGTGGGCCTCGGGGTGAACCCGATGGAGCTGGACCTGACGGTCTACAACCTCCTCATGGAACGCGGCATGTCCGCCGACGAGGTGCTCCTGAAGACGGCGGTCCCCAACATGGACCTGCTGCCGAGCAACATCGACCTGTCGGCCGCCGAAGTGCAGTTGGTGAGCGAGGTCGCGCGCGAGTCCACGCTCCAGCGGGCGCTGAAGCCGCTGATGCAGGACTACGACTACATCGTGATCGACTGCCAGCCCTCGCTCGGCCTGCTCACGGTGAACGCCCTGACGGCGGCGCACAAGGTCATCGTGCCGCTGGAGTGCGAGTTCTTCGCGCTGCGCGGTGTGGCGCTGCTGACGGAGACCATCGAGAAGGTCCAGGAGCGGCTCAACCCCGACCTGGAGCTCGACGGCATCCTCGCGACGATGTACGACTCCCGCACGGTGCACAGCCGTGAGGTGCTCGCGCGCGTGGTCGAGGCCTTCGACGACCACGTCTACCACACGGTCATCGGACGCACGGTCCGCTTCCCGGAGACCACGGTCGCCGGTGAGCCGATCACGACGTACGCCTCCAACTCGGTCGGCGCGGCCGCCTACCGCCAGCTCGCCAGGGAGGTGCTCGCCCGGTGTCACGCCGAGTGAGTCTGCCCGGGGCCGACGAACTGTTCCGCACGACCGGGGGGATGGCTCTCCAGTCGTCGTCCCCGCGGCGCCCGGCGAACGGCGAGGCGCGGGTGCCCGCTCCGGCGGGTGAGAGCGACGAGACGGCGGCCGCAGCCGAGGACAGCGCACAGGGCGACGGCGGCGAGCCCGCCGAACACGCCGCGACGGACGCGGAGTCGGGCTCCGGCGAGTCCCGCAGCCGGTCCGCCGGTGACGCGGACAAGAGCGCGGGGCGCGGTGCGC
>NZ_JAFEXF010000208.1 GCF_016905445.1 Streptomyces sp. G44 | reverse complement strand
GACGGGGGCGGTGCCGCCGAGGGCGTTGCGGCGGATGCGGTTGAGTTGCTCGGCGTCCAGTTCGAGGCGGCGCCCGAAGGCGACGACGCGCAGCCGCGTGGGGGCGCCCTGGGGCCGCCCGGCCTCCCCCCCCGGGACCTCGCCCAACGGCCGTCACCTCACCCCGGCGCGCCCCGGCCCCGCCCATCGGCGTCGCGGGACGGGGGCGACGCCGGGGCACTCAGCCGCGCTCATCGGGAGCCGTCGGCAGGTCCTCCTCGGGGATGACGTGGACCGCCGCCTCCTCGGCGGACGCCGCGCCGCCGTCGATGCCCTCGTCCCTGGCGACGACCTCCTTGGTGGTGTCCGTGTGCGCGCCCTCGTCGGGGGCCACCAGGCGGCCCGCGCGCTCCGCGCCCGCCTCCGGGTCGACCGGCTCGCCCTCGCCGCCGGGCAGGTCGCCGATGCCGTCCCCGGCGGGCGGCTGCGTGTCGGGCACCTCCTGCCGCAGCCGCTCGTCGAGCGTCTCGCCCTCGTGCTGCTCCGCCGCCGTGGTGCCGGTCTTGGTGACGCCCAGCGGCTTCTCCGGCGGCGAGTAGCCCTCGTCGAGCATGTCGTCGTAGTCGCGCTCGTCCAGCGCGTCCTGGAGGTCCAGCGGCGCCGCGTCCTCCTGCTCCTCGTTCGTCCCGGTGGGCTGGTAGGCGTCGTCCGCCATGTTCTGGTCGCTCATGACTACCTCGTGCTGTGTGTTCCGGATGGTCGCGCCCGCCCACTGATGGTCGCGCGCCGGTCTTCCGAAGTGCCCGCGACACACTCCGCCAAACGATCTGACGGAGAGGTCTGTGCGTGGTTGATCAGGGCACTCACTCTCCGGACGCGAGTGAGCGAACGTATCGGACATGCGAAGGAACGTATCTGGATATATCTGAACGTATCGAACAAGGAAAGCGATCTCTCGAATGAGCAGTTCGGACGACGACCTGCCGGTCCTGCGCACCCTGCGGGAACTGGCCCGCCTCGTGGCACGGCACGAGGGCCTGTACGTGCGCTGGTCCCGCGGACCCGCGACGGACCTCGGCAAGGTGATGAGCAGGGACGACCTGACGGGGGTGTGCATGCCGGGCCTCTCCGCCAACCCCCTCGGCGTCGAGCCGTGGTGGCAGGACCGGTCCGTCGAGCTGTGGGTGGCGCGCCGCCTGCACGACTACTCGCACCTGCCGCGCGACAAGGGACCCCGCGTGCGCCCCTGGGTGCTGCTCGGCCACGAGTGCGCCCGCGGTCCGGACAACGAGCCGCTGGTCCGGGACGTCGAGCCGCTGGCCTGGATCGACGCGAAGATGATCGACGAGGCCCGCGCGGAAGTGGCCCGCGCGGCGGGCCCCTGGGGCCCACTGCGGCGTACGAACGACTGACAGGGGTGCGCCCCCGGCACCGGGTGCCGGGGGCGCACCGTGGTCCGGCCGGCGGTCAGCGGGGGCCGGCCCGGTAGGCCCTCGCCCTGCCGCGCCCGGCGGATTCCGACTTGTCTCCCGCGCGGGCGGCCATGGCGGCGACCAGGCCCAGGAGCAGCATCACCGCACCGGTGATGACGTTGCTCCACACGGACCTCGTGGTGCTGACGTCACCGGCGATGACCCACGGGGCGACGATCGTCCACGCGCCGAGGGCGCAGCAGGCCCACGCCATGCTGTGGGTGCGCTCGTAGGCCCGGCCGAAGCCGCCGCTCATGAGCAGGGCGTAGGCGAGGCCGACGATCAGGTTGGTGACCGTCAGCCGCGTCAGGCCGTTGAAGCCCGCGATCCACGGCGAGGCCGCGAGGTAGAGGCCGGTGAGGAAGGCCATCGTCTCGACGGCCTGGACCTTGGGCGTGCTCGCCGCGCGCTCCGCCATCTCGTGGCGTTCGCGTATGTCGACGATGTCGGGGTGGGTTTCCATGGAGGACTGGGTCCTGGGGGACGTTGATGACATGACGTCCACCTCCAGCTGAGTGGTGGTTCGGGGTGCGTGGTTCGGGTGCGGACGGGGCCGCGCGTACCGCTGTCGCGCGGCCGGACCAGGACGGGGAGGGGGCCTCAGGGCGGTGTGTCGGTTTCCGTGACCGCCCGGACCGTGGGGACTACCCGGTCCCGAGGGCGCCCGGCGGCGGATGCGACCACCCTGGTCCACGGCCACGTCGTCGTCGGACGGCGGCTCGGGGTCGATCGTCTCGGTCCACGGCGAGCACCTCCCTTTCTCGTCCCTGTCTCGTCCTTCTCTCGCGGGCACGGGGTCACGGGGTCACCGGGGTGCCGCTATGCCGCACTCGGCTCGTACGACCAGCGCAGCAGGGCGCCGAGGCCTCCGGCCGGAATGTCGTCGCTCACCTCCTCGAAGGGGATGATCAGCACGTCGGCCGAGGTGGCCGCCGCGGAGCGCAGCAGCGCGTCGTCGGCGCGTACGGGGACGGAGGAGCCGTCACCGAGGGCGTCCGCGTCCGTGCGGCGCACCGCCACCTGGTCCGGGTCGGGGCCCGCCCACATCTCCTGGTGCAGGTCGGGGCCTCCGGGGCGCACCAGCAGGGTGTCGATGCGGTGCTGCCGGGCGGCGTCCACCACGGCGGGCACGCCCTCCACGGCGTCCGTCGGCCGGTCGGTGCCGACCCGGCCCGCCCGGAAGCGGTCGAGCGTCTGCTCGACGCGCCGCCTCAGCCACTCCTGCCGGGCGTCCTCGACGGCCTCGTCCAGCGCCGCGGACCCGGAACCGGCCGCCCGGCCGCCGTGCTCCGTCTCGGCCGTGACGGCCCTGACCTCGTCCGGGAGCTTGTCGTGCACCGAGCGGCGCTCGCGCGGGTCGCCCACCAGCACCACGATGTCGGCGCCGGACTCCTCGTGGGCGGCGGCCAGTGCCTCGGCGACCTGCGCGGCGTTGTGCTCCCAGGTGTTCTCCACCTTGAGCTGGAAGTGCCGCTCGGACCAGTCGGACGTGGCCGTGCGGTGCACCGGCCACTGCGCGCCCTGCACGTGCCCGGAGTCCCGCGGGCGGCTCCCCGCTTCCCGCAGCTCGAAGTCGGCGCCGGTACGGTCGATGAAGGCCACGAGGCAGACGGGGTCCTGGCCGGACAGCTCCAGCAGCGGCGCGAGCCGTGGCAGGGGGCTCCAGTCGGCGGACGACGCCTGGGGCCGCCGGGACAGGCGGTGGCTGAGCACGATCCGGCCGCCGGTGGCGAACAGGGCGCGACCCGCCGGGTCCTGCGCGGGCGACAGCCCCGTCAGCTCGGCGCGGACGGCTTCCGTGGTGGCCTCGTCGGCGCCCTGCCGCTCCAGGGTGCGGCAGACGTCCCGTACGGAAAGCTCACGCCGTTTGGCACCGGCCTCGTCCGCCTGTCCCGGATCGAAGTACACGGTCGCCCAGGGGCCGGCGTGGTCCAGGAGCGGTTGCAGAAACGAAAGGCGCATGGTGGCTCCGGATTCCGTTCGGTGGTGTCGTTTCTCCTGACCGTCGGGCCAGGGAGCGAAATGATCGCCTCCTGCATAGCCGGTACCCCCCGCAAAACGGGACAAACTACCTCACGTGCCTCGCGGATGATCCGTGAAGACCTCCGCATCCGCACGGTGCGGTGACGCAAGCGGCCCAGGGACCGCACCGGTCGGGTCAATTGTCGCGCCCGGTCGCCCGTCACCGCCACGCGAGGGCAGGCATGACAGGGGGCTTCCCGCACATTTCCCTGGGGTGGACCGCCGCAGCAGGGGTACTCCGCCCTCCACATCTCTCATCGAGGAGAGCACGCCATGACGTTCAATCCCCTGGAACAGCGGGGCATCCCCCTGGACCGCCAGCTGCGCAACTGGCGTGAACTGAATGTCCAGCCGATCGACCCCGACCACTGCGATCCGTACACCCGGTGCCGGATCATCACCATGAACGGCATCGAGGTCGAGGCGATCCTCTTCAGCCACCAGCTCGCCCGGAACACCGTGGACCCGGAGGTGAAGCGGAAGCTGGCGAGCGTGCGCTACATCGAGGCGCAGCAGCAGAAGGCGGTCAACTGGCTGCTGCCCGGGGTGTCGTCGGTCCTGGAGACGACGATCGCCTACGAGCAGGTGGCCGTCGACCTGACCGCCTGGATCGCCCGCATGGAGCCGGACCCGTACCTGAAGCAGGCCTACCAGTTCGGTGTCCTGGAGGACTTCGACCACCTGTACCGGTACGCGAACTTGTACGAGATGATCGAGCACCGCAAGGCGGAGTCGATCGTCGACGGGCTGACCGAGGTCATGCCGGGCCGTCCCACGAAGTACCACCACCGCGACCCGGTCGACAACGTACGCGACCCCTACGACAGGACCACCACGAACCCCCTGTCGAAGCTGCACGCCCTGACCGTGCTCTCGGCCGAGCAGCAGACGATGAACTTCTACATGAACACCGGCCCCACCTACATGGAGCCGATCGCCCGCCAGCTCTACCAGGAGATCGGACTCATCGAGGAGGAGCACGTCACCCACTACGAGTCCCTCGTCGATCCCGGCGAGACGTGGTGGGAGCAGCTGGTCAATCACGAGTACAACGAGTGCTACCTCTACCACTCCTTCATGGAGCAGGAGAGCGACCCCAGGGTCAAGGCGATCTGGGAGCTGCACCTGAACATGGAGCTGGAGCACCTGCACATCGCCTGCGACCTGATGCGCCGCCACGACGGCCGCGAACCGCAGGAGGTGCTGGCGCCGCAGTTGCCGAACGTGCTCACCTTCGAGCCGAACAAGCAGTACCTGCGCGAGCTGCTCGACACGCAGATCGACCTGACCACGCTCGGCGCCGGTTACGTCCGCGAGGCGCACGAGCGGTTCGAGGCGATGCAGGAGCAGATCCACGGCGGCGAGGCGCCCCCCAGCGAGCGGGTGATGGCGCAGCACGACGAGATGTTCGGCCGCGAGTACCGCGTCCAGTCCGAGGGGGAGCACCCCGACCCCGCCCTGCGCGAGAAGTGAGGGGGCCGCAGATGTCCGAGCTCCACACGCCCCAGGCCGGGGACGACCACGCCATCGACGACGACGTGGTCTCGCTGCTCATGCGTCAGCACGGCGACATCCGCAACCTCTTCGACGAGGTGGAGAAGACTACGGGCGAGGAGCGGCGTGCCGCGTTCCGCCGGCTGGTGCGGCTGCTCGCCGTGCACGAGACCGCCGAGGAGGAGGTCGTCCACCCGTTCTCGCGGCGCTCCCTGCCCGGCGGCGAACAGGTCGTCGAGGACCGCCTCGCCGAGGAGCGGGCCGCCAAGGAGACACTCGCCGCGCTCGACGACACCGACACGGACGACCCGAAGTTCATGCCGCAGCTGATGAAGCTGCGCAGGGACGTGCAGGAACACGCACGCGCCGAGGAACGCTACGAGTTCACGCACATCCGGCGCAGCACCGACGCCGCGAAGCTCGCCACCATGGCCAAGGCCGTCAAGGCGGCGGAGGCCATGGCCCCGACCCGCCCCCACCCGGGCGTGGAGTCCGGCGCGGCGAACATGGCGCTCGGCCCGGTCGCCGCGCTCATGGACCGCACGAAGGACGCCGTGCGCAAGGCGATGGGCAAGGACGGCTGACGCACGCTCCGGGCCGCACGCTCGCGGTGCCGGTCCGCCGTTAATCCGGTGGAGGCGCGGCGGCCTCATGTTCCACACTCGAATCGGCGGAAGAGAGGAACGACGACGAGAGAAAGGGGGGAATTCCCATGACGAGGCCTGTGCGCGTGGAATACGTCCTGAGCAGACCCAACCCCCCGTCGTGGTGGAAGAGGAACCGGCATCTGGTCCTGCTTCTCCTGGGGCTGATCGTCGGCGCGTGGCTCGTCGACGACCGGGGCGGCACGGCGGCGCCCGCCCCCGGTCAGCCGCGGCCGGCCCACTCGACGGTGTCCGGCCCGGGCGACGCCGAGCGCTGACAATGCGTGAGGGGGCGGGGCGGAATTCCGCCCCGCCCCCCACCCACGCTCAAACCCTCCCGCGAATCGGCTTGCCTCAGACGAGTTCCGGCTGCGGTTCGAGCGGCTTCGCCGGCACCGCCTTCGGCTCCCATCCCCTGGCGGTCCGCAGATATCCGTAGACCACCGAGGACATCGCCACGATGAGAAGCGGTCCGAACAGCCAGGGATACCTGGCCATTTCCATCGGCAGATAGCGATAGGACAGCAGGAACGCGACGAAGACGACCGTGCCGTAGGCGACCAGCTGAATTCCCGCCCGGTCCCAGCCCCGGTCATAGGCGCGCAGCGCCGCGTCGATCGTGTACGCGAACACCACACCGGCGACGATGTCGGCGCCGTAGTGATAACCGAATCCCAGCGTCGCGCCCAGCGTGGCGATCAGCCAGAAGACGCCCGCGTACCGCAGGGCGCGCGGGCCCCGGCGGGAGTGGATGAAGATCGTCGTGGCCCAGGCTGTGTGCAGGCTGGGCATGCAGTTGCGCGGGGTGATCTCGTTGAACGGCATGTGCTGCGGGGTGACGACCGAGGGCGGCGTGTTCGGCCACAGGTTCGCCACGGCCCAGTGCCCGCCGTCGGCGCCGTAGGCGAAGATCGGGCCGACCACCGGGTAGATCATGTAGATGCCCGGCCCGAGCAGGCCGATCACCAGGAAGGTGCGGACCAGGTGGTGGCCGGGGAAGCGGCCCTCGGTGGCGACGTTGCGCAGCTGGTACAGCGCGACGACGACCGCGGCCACCGCGAGCTGGATGTAGACGTAGTCGAGGACGTGGGCGCCGACCGCCCCGGTGGCGTCGACGATCCGGCCCGCCACCCACGACGGGTTGCCGAGCGCGTGGTCGGCGGTCGCCACGTACTGGTCGAGCACCTGCGGGCGGGTCTTGGACGTGATGAGCAGCCAGGCGTCACCGGTCTTGCGGCCGGCGACGAGCAGCAGGCCGAGGCCGACGCCCTTCAGCAGCAGGACGCGCTCCGGTCCGGTGCGGCGGGTGACGGCGACGACCGCGCAGCCGATGATCACCCACAGGGCGCCGTTGCCGAACATCATCTTGGCGTCGACGACCCAGCGCACCAGGAAGAAGACGACGTCGATGCCGACCGCGGCGCCGGCCGCGATGAACCGCTGCCGCCAGGGCAGCACCACCATCATCAGGGCCATGCTGGCGTACAGCAGCGGCCCCGATTTGGGAGCGAAGATCACCTCGCGCGCCTGGTTGGTGATCGGGCCCGGCATGCCGTAATGGCGCGCGGCCATTTCGAGCGCGATGAGGAATGCGAGGGTCACCACGCCCGCCGCGGTCCACAGCATCGGCTTCGGCTTGCGCCATGCGACGAACAGGCTTCTGAGGTTTTCGCGCGAGAGTATTCGCGAGGATGTAGTCAGCAATTGTTTGGCCGATGTTTTCTGGAGAGGGCGGCGGGTCGGGGCGGGCATCGTGGCTCAGGTCATGCTATAGGAGCGGTGCGGCGGGTCCGGCGGGTGCGGTCGATGCCCGCAGGGGGACGCAGCCGATGCTCCTCGGCGTACTGGCGCTCCTGGCGTGCCCAGCGCTCCTCGGCGTGCTCAGTGGAGGCCGAGGAAGATGCCGCCCGGCGCGTGGAGGCCGTCGTTGTTGAGGTGGAAGGCGCGCAGCGCGCGGGCGATCTCGCGCTGCGAGAGGTAGGAGTCGCGGTCCAGGTCGAGGCGCTGGAAGACCAGCGGGGCGTCCTCGCCCGAGACGCCCTGGAAGGCGAGGTACGCGCCGAACTCGTCGCTGCTGATCTTCTTGTCGCCGTCGGAGTCCAGGACCACGAAGAGCGCCTTCGCCAGGTTCTCCAACAGGTCGGGGCGGTCCGTGTCGTAGCCCACCGCGCGGTGGGCCGCGACGTACTCGTCCTGGGAGAGCCGGAACCGTCCGGGCGTCGACTTCGCAAGGAGCCCCAGCCACTGCGCCCAGTACGCCCCCGCCAGCGCCGCGAGCCGCGGGTCGTCCGGGCCGAGCGCGTAGTGCTCCGCGTACGCCGCCACCCTCCGCTGGTGGTCCTCCCACGTGACGAATTCGTCGTCGTCGGTGTCCAGAACGGCGAAGAGCTGCCGGAGCCTTCGCGCGATCGGATCGAGTCTCACCATTCGTCCCTGTCCTTCCGCTCCTCGTGCCGGAGCCGCCGGAGGGCCGCCGCGCACGGTCGTGGTGTATCAGACGCGTCGCGGCGTCCGAAGGTTCACCGGCGGGCGAGGCGCGGCGCCGGACCGGTACCGGTCGTACCGGTCATGGCTCAGGCCGGTTCGGGCCGCGGTTCCGGCCGGAGCGCCGGCGCGGCCTCCGGCTCCCACCTGCCGGTCGTCCGTACGTAGCCGTAGATCACGGAGGCCGGCGCCAGCAGGACGAGGGGGCCGGACACCCACGGATGCGTGGCCATCTCCATCGGAAGGTAGCGGTACGCCGCCAGGAGCGCGGCGAAGACGGCCGTGCCGTACGCGACGAACTGGAGCCCCGACCGGTCCCAGCCGCGGTCGAAGGTGCGCAGGGCCCCCTCGATGGTGAGCGCGAACACCACGCCGGCGACGAGGTCCACGCCGTAGTGGTAGCCGAAGCCCAGCGTCGCGCCGAGCGTGGCGGTCAGCCAGAACGCCCCCGCGAACCGCAGCAGCCGGGGGCCCTTGCGGGAGTGGAGGAAGATCGCTGTGGCCCACGCGGTGTGCAGGCTGGGCATGCAGTTGCGCGGGGTGATCCCGTCGTACGGCACCGGATGCGGGACGGTGACCGGCGGCAGCGTGTGCGGCCACAGGTCGGCCACCGCCCACTCGACGCCGCCGGTGCCCGAGGTGCCGGGACCGTAGGCGAAGATCGGCCCGACCACCGGGAAGATCATGTAGACGCCCGGCCCGAGCAGGCCGATCAGGAGGAAGGTGCGCACCAGATGGTGGCGCGGGAAGCGGCGCTCGGCCGCCACGTTCCGCAGCTGGTACAGGGCGACGACGATCGCGGCGACCGCGAGCTGGGCGTAGACCAGGTCGAGCACGTGCGTGCCGACCGGACCGCCGGCCCTGAGCAGCCGGCCCGCCAGCCACGACGGGTTGCCGAGCGCGTGGTCGGCCATCGCCACGTACGGGTCGAGGACGGTCGGGCGGGTCTTGGCCGTGATGAGCAGCCAGGCGTCACCGGTCTTGCGGCCGGTCACCAGGAGCAGGCCAAGGCCGACGCCCTTCAGCATCAGGAGGCGTTCCGGGCCGGTGCGGCGTGTGATGGCGACGACCGCGCAGCCCAGGATCGCCCACAGCGCGCCGTTGCCGAAGTACTGGTCCTCGGGCACGTCGGCGTCGACCGCCCAGCGCACCAGGACGAAGACGATGTCGACGCCGATCGCGAAGGCGGCCGCGAGGAACCGCTGCCGCCAGGTGAGCACGACCATCGTCAGCGCCAGACCGCCGTACAGCGGCCCCGGCTTCGGCGGGAAGATCACCTCGCGGGCCTGGGCGGGGATCGGCCCCGCCACGCCGTTGCGGCGCGCGACGATCTCCAGGGCGATCAGGAAGCCGAGGGCGACCAGGGCCGCCGTGGCCCACAGGATCACGCGTGGCGCGCGCCGCGCGGCGGACCCGTCGCCGCCGGGGCCGGTGCGCGAAGCCTTCCGCGCAGATATAGGTATCAATGGTTTGACCGTTTTGTTAGATGTATTCCTTCAGCACGTGCATTGAATCACTGGCGGACGAGACATCGGCTCCCCGTGACAGGAACCGGCGTGAGGCGTTGGCACTCATGCTCCATGGGATCGGGGGGCAGTACGCGGTGATCGTCTCTCCCCGGCCCGCACGGCATACCGCACGCGTGTGCCGTTCCGCCGAGTCGAGAACGAGGAAGTCACGTGCCCCAGTTGACGCACAGACGTCGTCTGCTCATGAGCGCCACCCTGTTCGCCGCCCTCACCGGTGTCCTCGCCCCCGCCACCGCCGCTACCGCGGCCCCCACGGCTCCCACGGCCCCCGTCCCCACCCCCGCTCCCGACATGGACGGGGTGACCGCGGCCCTGAAGGCCGCCATGACCAACGGGGCCCCGGGCGCGATGGCCCGCTTCACCGGCCCCGACGGCGTCCGGACGCGCACCGCCGGCGTCCGCGACCGCGTCTCCGGCGCGGCCATGGACACCACCGCGCGCTTCCGCATCGGCAGCGTCAGCAAGACGTTCTCCAGTGTCGTGCTGCTGCAACTGGTCGACGAGGGACGGCTGGAACTCGACGCGCCGGTCAACCGCTACCTGCCCGGCCTGCTGCCCGACGACCGCATCACGGTTCGGCACCTGCTCACCCACCGCAGCGGCCTGGCCGACTACACCGACGCCATGTTCGCCAAGACCGTGCCCGGCTTCGAGGCCGTGCGCAACCGCGTCTTCACCTACCAGGAGCTCGTCGACCTCTCCCTGGCCGAGCCCCGCACCACCGAGCCCGGCGCGGCCTACAAGTACTCCAACGCCAACTTCGTCGTCGTCGGCATGCTCATCGAGAAGGTTACGGGGACCTCCGCCGCCCAGCAGTACGAGCAGCGCATCATCAAGCCGTTGAAGCTGGCCCGCACCTCCTACGTCCACCCGCGGGCCCGCATCGAGGGAACCCACGTGCGCGGCTACCTCCACCCCGACGAGGCGGGGGCACCGCTCGTGGACTCCACGGAGCAGACCGCTTCCTGGGCGCAGACAGCGGGCGCGGTCATCTCCGACCCGGCGGACCTGAACACCTTCACCACCGCGCTGATGCGGGGCAGACTGCTCTCGCCCCGGATGCTGGACGCCATGACCGCGGTCACCCCGACGGACACCACCGGGACCCGCTCCTACGGACTCGGGCTGCGCCGCTACGACCTGTCGTGCGGAACCCAGGTCTTCGGACACACCGGCACCGTCCAGGGGTACTACACCTACGCCTTCGCCACCCGGGACGGGCGCCGCTCGCTCTCCGCCATGGCGAACACCTCGAACCGGGGCGCGGTGAACACGGCGCTCGGCGGGACGCTGGAGGCGGCCTTCTGCGGCAAGAAGACCACGCGCTCACTCGCCACCCGGCCGGCGGAGGCCGATCTGCCCGAACGCCGCTGAGGCACCGGATTCCGGATCCCGGATACGGCCCAGGGTTGTACGGAGTGCGCGTGGTGATCAACACAATGATGAAGTCACGGTGAAGAACGTAAGGTCATTGCGTTCACAACAACATGGCCGGGTGGCCCATTTGACCCGGCGTCATCCCGTGGGGGGATCCATGCGCAACCGCATCCGTATCGCCGTGCTCGGCTCGGCCCTGGCCGTGACCGGCTTCGCGGCACCCGGTGCCTTCGCCGCTCCGACCAGCGACGTGACCATCGATCAGGTCACCGTCAACGGCGGCAAGCCGATCGTGCTCGGCACCACCGCCGCGCAGAGCTTCACGGTCTCCGTGACCGCGTCGGACGACTCCGGCATCGACGAGGCCGACATCACGCTGTACGGCCCCGCCTCCGCGGTGGCCCTGCCGGCGTCGGCGCCCACCTGCGCGGCGTCGAGCGCGACGACCTCGACGTGCACCGCGAAGTTCACGCTCGACCCCGACACCGACTTCTACGACAACAGCCCGGCCGGCGCCTGGTACGTCGACACGATGGTGACGGCGAACGACATCGACACCATCCTGGCGGAGAAGGCCGGCTCCTTTAAGGTGCAGCGCCTCTCCAAGCTGACGGCCGACGCCTCGCCGGAGCCGGTCAAGAAGGGCAAGACGCTCACCGTCACCGGCGCGCTGACCCGCGCCAACTGGGAGACCCACAAGTACGCGGGCTACACCAACCAGTCCGTGACGCTGGAGTTCAAGAAGAAGGGCGCCTCGGCCTACACGGCCGTGAAGTCCGTGAAGTCCGACACCAAGGGCAACCTGAAGACCACGGTCAAGGCCGCCACCGACGGCTACTTCCGCTGGAACTTCGCCGGCAACTCGATGACGTCCCCGGTCAAGGCGACCGGCGACTACGTCGACGTGCGCTGATCACCGGGCAGTAACTCTCTCCACCCCTCGGCAGGTGCGGACATCTCGTCCGCACCTGCCGTTCGTGTCGCGGCGCCCTTCGGGCCGTGCCCGGTCGTGGCCGGTGCCCGCACGTCCGTCCACCATGACAGCCGCTCACCGTCAGTGACCACCGCTCCGAACTGGCCGAATGATCCCGAGCCCCGCGGGACCTCACCAGGACACCCGCGCACACCTGTGCGCGGTGCCTCCCGCGGCACCCGTACACCGCCGGCGTGCCTCAACTCACTTACCACGCACACGACTTGCCCTCACGGCACGCAACCCCCCGAACACACTGGGGAGTTGGCGTCGGCCCCCCGTCGGGCAGCGGTGGGCGCGGCGCGACGAAAGGCGGCACCGGCTTCTCCGGAGAAGCGGCGCACCGTCCGAGTGCTGCGGTCGGCGGGGCGGTCGGCGGGTGCGGTCACGGATCGCGACGCCCGCCCGGCGCATGGCCGAAACCTGTAGCCGAGCAACGGGACAATCCCGGGTTTCTCTGGTCATGCGCCTCTCCAGGCACTTAAGTACCTGTCGGGCACTCGCTACCGGCCGAAAGCGAAAGCCACCGGCCAAAAGCGAAAGCCACCGGCCCGGTAACGCGCCAGCGGCCGACCGTGCCGCCCGTCCCGACTGTCCCGAGGTTCCTCTGCCTATGCTCGCCCGTGCACACCATTCAGTGTCGTGCTCACACCACCCGGCGAGCCGCAGCGCTCACGGCCTCGGCCCGCGGACGGCCCGCCGACGCGCGCGCGAGCGCCGCCTCCCCGTGACCC
>NZ_JAFEXF010000207.1 GCF_016905445.1 Streptomyces sp. G44 | reverse complement strand
GTGTGTAAAAGAGACAGGTCCGCGGCCCCGGGGGGGCCGCGCGCGGCGGCGCCCCGCATCCAGCGCGGGGCGCCGCCGTCCCCGCGGTGCCCCAGGAGATCGGCGAGCGCGTACGCCCCGAGGGTGTGGCCCTGCTCGGCGGACTGGCGCAGCCAGTACTCGGCGGCGGGCTCGTCGCCGCGCTCGCGGTGGTGCCGGCCGAGCGCGTGTGCGGCCGCGGCGGAACCCGCGACGGCGGCCACCCGCCACCAGCCGGCCGCCTCGTCCGCGTATCCGCGCTGGTGGAGGAGGACGCCGAGGTTGTTGGCGGCGGCGCGGTCACCCTCCGCGGTCGCCGCGCGCAGCAGGGATTCGGCCCCGTCGAGGTCACCGCGGCGCAGCAGCAGGCTTCCCAGGACGCTCATCGCCTCGACGTCCCCGGCCTCGGCGGCCAGCCGATGACGCATCTCTTCGGCGGCCGTCCCGGGATCGTCCTCCCGGTCGGCCGCCTGCACAAACCGCCCTGTATCCAACAGAGTTGCCTTGTCCCCCATAACGTCCATCGTCGCACCACCTGCAACCTGGGTATACCTGATATACCGCAGCCAGTGAGGTCACTTCAGCGTTTTGTCGACATGCCCACAGAGAGATAAGTGAAACACAGATCCCCCAACTCTCCCCCGTCACCGCGCCGTTCACCTGACTTGGCATAGGACACCCGCACAGGACCGAAATCGGCCCACGGCACACGACAAAGGCCCGGATCCATAAGGATCCGGGCCTTCACCTTGCAGTAGCGGGGACAGGATTTGAACCTGCGACCTCTGGGTTATGAGCCCAGCGAGCTACCGAGCTGCTCCACCCCGCGCCGTTGTGTTCAAACCGTACCACGGCGCGAGGTGGCTCTTTGACCAGCTGCTAGCCGCCGCTGCCGGCGCCCTTGTCGGAGGCCTTGTCGCCCTCCCGGCCATCCTCCTTGTCGGAGGCCTTGTCGCCACTCTCGTCGGCGTTCTTGTCGGCGTTCTTGTCGGCGCCCTTGTCGGCGTTCTTGTTCGCGCCGTCGGCGGCATCCTTCTCCGCCGCCTTGGCCGACGCCTCCTCGGCCCGCTCCAGTGCCTCCTGGAGACGGTCCTGAGCCTCGCCGTACTTCTTCCAGTCGCCTTCCCGCATGGCCTTCTCGCCGTCCTCGAACGCCTTCTGCGCGTCGTCGAGCGCGGCCTGGACCGTCGGGTCGTCCGTCCTGGGCGGCTTCGTCGGTTCGTCCGTGTCCGCGTCCCCGTCCTGGTCCTGGGCCGGTGGCTTCGTGCCGCCCGCCGCGCCGAAGACCTGATCGAGGCCCTCGCCGAGCGTGTCCGCGAAGACGGTCTCCGTGCCGTACGACACGGCCACCTTCTTCAGCAGCGGGTACGCCGACTTGCGTCCCTGCACATAGACGGGTTCGACGTACAGGAAGCCGTCGTCCAGCGGCACGGTCAGCAGATTGCCGTAGAGGACGTCGGAGTCGGCGCCCTTCATGTCCCGGACGAAGGTGCCGACCTCCTTCATGGAGTTCAGCTTGTTCTGCACCTGTTCAGGGCCGTCGACGTCGCCGGTCACTCTCAGCAGCTTCATCTGGCCGTAGTTCTTGCTCCTGGCGTCGGCGTCGACCGTCATGAAGGCCCGCAGGTTGGGCCGCTCACTGGGGGTGAACGTCGTCGTCAGCGCGAACTGCTGCTGGTCCTGGCCCGGCGCCTTCAAGGACAGGTAGTACGGCGGGACCGCGCTGTCGTCCTTCTTCGTCGGGTCGTTCGGCACCTGCCAGGCGTCACTCGCGTTGTAGAACTGGCCGGGGTCCGTGACGTGGTAGAGCGTCAGGAGCTCACGCTGCACCTTGAACATGTCCTGCGGGTAGCGCAGGTGGTCGTTGAGCGCCGACGGGATCTCGCTCTTGTCCTTGACCGTGCCCGGGAACGCCTTCTTCCAGGTCTTCAGGACCGGGTCCTTCTCGTCCCAGGTGTAGAGCTTGACGTCGCCGGTGTACGCGTCGACGGTGGCCTTGACCGAGTTGCGGATGTAGTTGACCTGGTTCTGCTGGGCGATCACCGTGCGCTGGCTGTCCGCCTGCGACAAGGAGTCGGCCGTGGTGTCGCCGAGCGTGGTGCGCGAGGCGTACGGGTAGCCGTTGGTGGTCGTGTAGGCGTCGACCACCCACTGGATGCGGCCGTCGACCACCGTCGGGTAGACGTCGCCGTCGATCGTCAGCCAGGGGGCCACCGCCTCGACGCGCTCCTTGGGGGTGCGGTTGTAGAGAATCCGCGAGCCCTCGCCGATCGCCCCGGAGTACAGGATCTGCGGCTCTCCGAAGGACACCGCGTACGCGGCGCGGTTGACCGGGTTGGAGAGGTTGACCCCGCTGTCGCCCTTGTAGCTGTAGGTCTTCTGGCCGCCGCCGTCCTCCTCGTAGTCGAGCTCCTTCTGGGGCCCGCCCACGATCGAGTACTGCGTCGTCTTCTCGCCGTAGTAGATCCGCTGCTCGTACTCGCCGAGGTTGCCCTTGGTCGGCAGGCCGGACTCGGTGAACGCAGGGGCGCCCTTGGAGCCCTTCTTGGTCTCCGTGCCCTTGGCGGCGACGACGCCGTAGCCGTGCGTGTACGCGAAGTGGTCGTTGATCCAGTTCCGCTTGTCGAGCTTGTTCACGTTCAGCTCGCGCAGGCCGACGATGGTGTCCTGGCCGTTGTAGCGGTCCACGTCCAGCGTCGTCGGGAACTGGTAGTAGCTGCGCTCCTGCTCCAGCTGCTGGAACGTCGGCGAGACGATGTTCGGGTCGTTCAGCCGGTAGTTGGCCGCCGTGTCGGCGTCCTCGCGCTTCTTCTGGCGGTCCTCGTCGACCCTGCCCGCGCCCCGGTAGTCCTCGGGCTTCACACCGCTGATGCCGTACGCGTCGCGGGTCGCCTGGATGTTCTTCTCGATGTAGGGCGCTTCCTTGGCCTGCTCGTTCGGCTGGACCTGGAACTTCTGGACGATCGCGGGGTACAGACCGCCGATGAGGATCGCCGAGAGGACCATGAGGCCGAAGCCGATGACCGGCAGCTGCCAGGTGCGCCGCCACAGCGTCGCGAAGAAGAGCAGGGCGCAGATGACGGCGATGCAGAACAGGATCGTCTTCGCCGGCAGGTAGGCGTTGGCGTCGACGTACCTCAGGCCGGTCCAGTTGCCCGTCGCCTTGAAGTCACTGGACTTCACCGCGAGGCCGTACCGGTCGAGCCAGTACGCGATGGCCTTGAGCGAGACGAAGACGCCGAGCAGCACCGAGAGGTGGCCGGTCGCCGCCGCGGTCGCGCGCGCGCCGGGGCTGGTGATCCGCAGTCCGCCGTACAGGTAGTGCGTCAGGGCGGCGGCCACCAGGGAGAGCACCGCGGCCGCGAAGCCGAAGCCCAGCAGGAAGCGGTACCAGGGCAGGTCGAACGCGAAGAACGACACGTCCATGTGGAACTGCGGGTCCTTCTGGCCGAAGGGCACGCCGTTGATCCACAGGAGCCAGGTGCGCCACTGCCCCGCCGCGGAGGCGCCCGCGATCAGTCCCACCAGGGCGGTGATCCCGATCAGCAGCCACTTCTTGTAGGGGGCGATGCCCATGCGGTATCGGTCGAGGCTCTGCTGCTCCATCGACATGGCGCTCAGCGGCGGGCGCAGCCGGTGCGCCAGCCAGATGTTCACGCCGACCGCGGCCGCCATGAGGAGGCCGAAGAAGAAGAACAGGCCGATCTTGGTCCACAGGGTCGTCTTGAAGACCGATGAGTAGTTGACCGAGCGGTACCACAGCCAGTCCGTCCAGAACCCCGAGAACATGACGAAGGCCATGGCCAGCACGGCCAGCACGCCCAACGTCATGAGGAGGGTCCGGACGCGACGGGAGGGTCGGCCCACTCTGATCCGTGGCCCCGTCGGGCCTCCGCCGCGGTCCGGCATCTGGAAAGCCAAGGTGCGCACCTCGAAGTTCGCTGTTGATTCGGTGTTGGTCCGTCAGGCCCCCGAGATCGCGGACCTACACCTATGCAACTTACTCACGCTTTACTCGGTTCCCGATTCCGGGGACGAACGAGGCAGGATTGTGACCATGTCCAACACTCCCATGGCAGCGAGCCCCCTCACCCGGGCCGTGCTCGAGATCGACGAGTACGTGTCCGGCCTGGGCTGGGACCGGCCCGCCCGCCTCTTCGCGCTCGTCGACACGGCGCGACTGCGCACCCAAGAACCCGGCCTCGCCTCTCAGCTCGGCCTTGACGACGGCGTGGAACACGCCGGTTTCACCCCCATCGAGCAGGAGGAGATCCCCGCGGACAAGCCGCTGGACGAGTTCCTCGGCACCATCGCCTGGCCGGACGCCGTGACGGGCTGCGCCCTCACGGTGGAGCGCCTGATGCTGCCGCCGTCCGCCGAGACGTCCGTACCCGAGGGCCTCAGTGAGGCCCAGCTGGCGAAGTGGGTGGCGAAGCACCCCGACCGCCAGGAGGTCCGCATGACGGTGGCGGTGCTCCGCGACGGCGCGCGCGAGTCGGCGCTGCGGCTGCGCGAGAAGGACTCGCCGACCGAGGTCCTCACGGGCTCCGACCTGGTGCCCGGCCTCGCGGACGCCCTGGCGGCGACCTTCGCGTAGCGCCCGCGTCCACCCGTACGCGGGTGGGTGGCGCCGCAGCGGTGCCGCCACCCGCGTACGGACCTACGACCGTCCCGCCTCCCGGGGGGAAAGCCGCTGCTTCGCGGTGCGGCTGCTTCGCGGTGCGATCACTTCGCGGTGCAGCTCGGCAAGGCGTCGGTGTCGCCCTTGCGGATCTTGTCCAGGGACTTCACGGCGTCGTCGATGGTGTCGACCTTGACCAGGGTGAGGCCGTCGGGGACGTCGGTCGCGGCCGCCGCGCAGTTGTCCTTCGGGGTCAGGAAGTACTCGGCGCCCTTCTCGCGCGCGCCGACGGTCTTCATCTCGATGCCGCCGATCGGGCCGACCTTGCCCTTCTCGTTGATCGTGCCGGTGCCGGCCACGAACTTGCCGCCGGTGAGGTCCTTCGGCGTCAGCTTGTCGACGATGCCGAGGGCGAACATCAGTCCGGCACTGGGGCCGCCCACGTCGGCCAGCTTGATGTCGATCGTGAACGGGAAGGTGTGGTCGGTGCCCGCCTCGATGCCGACGACCGCGCGGTCGCCGTCGTCCGCCTTCTTCGTCGTGATCTTGATGCTCTCGGTCCTGGTCGCCTTCTTGCCGGACTTCTCCGCGGCGGCCGCCTCCTTGACCGGGACGATCGTGAAGGTGACGCTGTCGCCGGGCTTGCGCTCGGTGACGAGCTTGGCGACGTCCGTCATCTCCTTGACGGGCTTCCCGTCGACCTCCTGGATGACGTCACCCGCGTGGAGCTTGCCCTCGGCCGGGTCTCCCTTGAAGACGGTGGCGACGATGACCTGGGACTCCACCGGGAGCTTCAGCTCCCGGAGCGCCGCCACCTTGGCGCTCTCCTGGGACTGACTGAACTCCTCGGCGTTCTCCTGCGTGGACTGCTGTTCGGTCTTGCCGTTCGGGTAGAGCGTGTCGTGCGGCACCACGATGTTGTCGTGGGCCAGCCAGCCGTAGACGGCCTCCGCGAGGTTCATCTTGTAGTCGGCGCTGGTGACCCTGACGGTCGTCATGTTGAGGTTGCCGCTCGTGGGGTACGTCTTGCGCCCGGAGATCTGAAGCACCGGCTCGCCGTCGTGATCACCGAGGGTGTTCACCGTGGGGCCCGGGGACATCTCCGAGTAGGGCACTTTGATGAGCACTCCGGCGCAGAGCAGCGCGATCAGCATCAGGGTGGAGGCGAGCATCGTCGCAGTGCGGCGTGGCATGGAACGACAGTACGGGACACGCCTGTCGGTGCACCTGTGGGGCCGGTCCGTACGGGGACACAGGCCCCGGAGGCGGACATCACGTACCGGAGCGGGACTTCTCCATCGCCTCGCGGAAGGCGGCGTAGCCGTTGAGCTCCACGTGGTCGCCGGTCCTGCCGGACTTGCGGTTACGGGCGGCCCAGCCGCCCCACAGTCCCGCCCCGACGGCCGCCAGCAGCGGAATCAGCAACCAGGCAAGTGATGCCATGTCGAACTCCCGACCCCATGAGCGACCACAACTGACTGATCAGCAGATTAGTCATCCGCAAGGTCAACGCTCGCGGCAGGGGTCGGGTTACGCAACCGGAGCCGCGCGATTCACCACGGGGACCGGGGGCTGAGCCCTCCCCGGAGGCCGGTCTCAACAGGCGCCGACCCACTCCTCCTTGCCGTCGGAGAACCGCTGGTGCTTCCAGATCGGCACCTCGTGCTTGAGGTCGTCGATCAGCTTGCGGCAGGCGTCGAAGGCCTCGGCGCGGTGCGGGCAGGAGACCGCCACGACCACCGCGAGGTCGCCGACCGCGAGATCACCGACGCGGTGCACGGCGGCCAGGGCGCGCACCGGGAACTCGGCGACGACCTTCTCGGCCACCCGGCGCATCTCGGCCTCGGCGGTCGGGTGCGTCGAGTAGCCCAGCTCGTCGACGTCCGCGCCGCCGTCGTGGTTGCGCACGGTCCCCACGAAGAGCGCCGTGCCGCCCGCCGCGTCGTCACCGACGGCCCGGAAGACCTCGTCCAGGGAGAGCGGGGTGTCGCGGATCGCAAGGAGGCGGATCGGGTCCTGGGCGCCCTGCTCGCCGGGGTGGTCCATCGTGGTGCGTGCCATGCGGCCATGGTGCCGCACGGCAGGCACCCCACGGAATAGGACATCCCTACAGCGCCCCTCCTTGTGGGCAGGCATTCCACACGGCGCCCTCTGCTGTGGACAGGCGTTCCACACGGCGCCCCCCACTGTGGGCAGGCGTTCCGCACGGCGGAACGGGTGGGCACAGTGCCGGCTGCCGGCTGCCGGGTGCCGTTCGGCGAGGCGGCCTGCCAGGGCGCCCGTGGGGTGCGCCCACCGGGGCGGCCCCGCCAAGGCCGGCCTACGGGGGTGCCCCGCACGGCTCAGCACCCGCCAAGACACCCGCACCGCTCAGATCCGCCGCCGCGCCTTCCGCGCCCTCCGCACCACCGCCGCCGCACCGAGCAGAGCCACCGTCGCCCCCGCGGCCCCCGCGGCCGTCGCGTCCTTGCGCCCAAGCCGCCGACCTGCCACGGTCCGCCGCCCGGACACCTCTTCGAGCAGCTGCGCCAGGACCTCCTCATTGGTCCACCGCGGCCGCCACCCCGCGTCGTGCAACCGACTGACGCTGACCACCCAGGGATACATCGTGTAGGCGAGGTCACCGGCCGGCGACGGGGTGAGCCCGATGCGGTGCAGCCGTGCCGCCGCGCCGAGCGCGACCGTCGAGGGCAGCTCCATCCGGCGGATCCCGCTGAGCTCCTCGACCTCCTCCTGCTCCAGCCAGCCGTCACAGCCCACGGCGAGCTCACCGTCGACCTTCTCCAGGACGGCGTACTCCAGAGCGCTGCACAGATCCTCGACGTGACAGAACTGCCAGGCCGGCCGGGAGCCCGCCACGACGAGCAGCCGGGGCGACTCGAAGTAGCGCGTGAGGGCCGTGTCCGTGCCGCCCACCAGCGTCGCGGGTCGTACGACGGTGACATTGAGCCCGGGATGCGCCCGGGGCGCCCGCCGGGCGAGCCGCTCGACCTCCAGCAGGTCACCCACTCCCGTGGCCTCCGCGGTCGCACGCAATTCGGCGTCTTCGGAGAGGGGCAGTTCGTTCTCGGGCAGCGCTCCGTAGACCATCGCCGAGGTGCACAGGACGACACGGTGCACGCCCGCGGCGGCGGCAGCGGTCAGGACGGTCTGCGTGCCGCGTACGTTGTACGCCGTACGGGCCGCGCCATCGGTCTCCAGGTCGAGATCGAGCGCCAGATGCACGACGACGTCCGCGCCGCGCAGCTTCTCGGCGATCGCGGGGTCCCGCACGTCCAGAATGTGCCACTGAGCCTGCGCGCACTCGCCGCGGCGCTCATCGATGGCGATGACTTGCTTGATCTCCTCCGAGGCGGCGAGGCGCTCGGCCAGCAGCGCGCCCACGCCGGAGGCGGCGCCGGTGACGGCTACTACGGGCCCACGGGCGGGCACCGGGGCTGACGGGTTTCGCGCTGCGCGAACCTGTGGATCTGGGGAACTCACCGGGCGTCTCCAGCGGTTGTCTTCAGTACGTACGCGAATGACGCGTACGTACCAGGTGGCATCCATCCTGCCGCAGGCCATCATTCGGCGAAGCACCGAGGCCCGAACCCGCCGCGGTGTCTACGCTGGGTGGTGTTGTAGGGCAGCCGCCGCCGGAACGATACCGGCGGCCTGACGAGCCGAGGAATCCCGTGAGTGACACCCCATTCGGATTCGGCCTTCCGCCGGAGGAGCCGGAAGACGGCGACGAGGGCAAGAAGAAGGAATCCCCCGGACAGGGCCAGGGCGGGGGGCAGGGCGCCGTCGGCCCCGGCAACCCGTTCGGTTTCGGGTTCCCCGGCGCGGGCGGCCCGGGCGGCGGGGACAACCCGTTCGCCGCCATGTTCGGTTCCATGAATCCGAACGACCTGGGGGCCGCCTTCCAGCAGCTCGGCCAGATGCTCTCGTACGAGGGCGGCCCGGTGAACTGGGACATGGCCAAGGACATCGCCCGCCAGACCGTCTCCCAGGGCACGGCTGACGGCATCAAGGACGCCAGCGTCGGCCCCGCCGAGCGCTCCGCCGTCGAGGAGGCCGTGCGCCTGGCCGACCTGTGGCTGGACGACGCGACGTCGCTGCCGTCCGGGTCCGGCACGGCCGTGGCATGGAGCCGCGCCGAATGGGTCGAGGCGACCCTGCCGGTGTGGAAGGAGCTCGTCGACCCGGTCGCCGAGCGCGTCGGCCTCGCCATGGGCGACGTCCTTCCGGAGGAGATGCAGGCCATGGCCGGGCCGCTGATCGGCATGATGCGCTCCATGGGCGGCGCCATGTTCGGCCAGCAGATCGGGCAGGCCGTCGGCGTGCTCGCCGGTGAGGTCGTCGGCTCCAGCGACATCGGTCTGCCGCTCGGTCCCTCAGGGAAGGCCGCGCTCCTCCCGGTGAACATCGAGACCTTCGGCAAGGACCTCGGCGTCGACAAGGACGAGGTGCGGCTCTATCTGGCGCTGCGCGAGGCCGCCCACCAGCGGCTCTTCTCCCACGTCCCGTGGCTGCGCTCGCACCTGTTCGGCGCCGTCGAGGGGTACGCCCGCGGGATCAAGGTCGACACGGCCAAGCTGGAGGACGTCGTCGGCCAGCTCGACCCGCAGAACCCCGAGCAGCTTCAGGAGGCCCTCCAGCAGGGCATGTTCCAGCCGGAGGACAGTCCGGCCCAGAAGGCCGCCCTGGCGCGCCTGGAGACGGCTCTGGCGCTCGTCGAGGGCTGGGTGGACGCCGTGGTGCACGCCGCGGCCAAGCCCCGCCTGTCGTCCGCCGACGCCCTCCGGGAGACGCTGCGCCGCCGCCGCGCCTCGGGCGGCCCCGCGGAGCAGACGTTCGCCACGCTGATCGGCCTGGAGCTGCGCCCGCGCCGCCTGCGGGACGCCTCGCGCCTGTGGGCCTCGCTCACGGACGCGCGCGGTGTCGACGGCCGCGACGGCCTGTGGGAGCACCCGGACATGCTGCCGACGGCGTCCGACCTGGACGACCCGGACGGCTTCGTCCACCGCGAGCAGATGGACTTCTCCGAGCTGGACAAGATGCTCGGCGAGGCCGCGGGCGGCGGTTCCTCCGCCAAGCCGGACCTCACGAAGGACGAGCGCGACGACCAGTCCCCGGAGGACGGCGGCAAGTGAGCCTCTACGACGACGCCGTACTCGTCCTGAAGGGGTTCGAGGGGCGGGGCGGCCAGGCCGAGCTGCGCCAGGCGTATCTGGACCACCTGGCCGCGCACGGCGACGCCGGCATGTGGAAGGCCTGCACCGCGGGCCATGTGACGGCGAGCGCCCTGGTGGTCGATCCGTCCCGCGGGCGGGTCCTGCTCACCCTCCACAAGAAGCTGCGGATGTGGCTCCAGATGGGCGGCCACTGCGAGCCGGGGGACGTCTCGCTGGCCGCGGCCGCGCTGCGCGAGGCCACGGAGGAGTCCGGCGTGCCGGGCCTGACGCTGCTCCCGGGCGGCCCGGTCCGCCTGGACCAGCACCCGATCCCGGGGCCGTGCACCCAGCACCTGGACGTGCAGTACGCGGCGCTCGCCCCGGCCGACGCCGTCGAGGCGATCAGCGACGAATCCCTGGACCTGCGCTGGTTCGCGTACGACGAGGTGGCGTCCGTGGCCGACGAGTCGGTCGTACGCCTGGTGGAGGCGACGAGGGCACGCCTGTAGAGCACCTTCCGGGGCGCGCCCCAAGGGGCGCGGGGAACTGCGCGACCAGCCACCGCCGGCCCGCGGTTCCCCGCGCTCCTGTAGCCCCGCGGGGCTCAACTCCAGACGTTCCCCTGGTTCTGCCCCCGGGCACCTTGCTGGCCCATCCCGAACTGCGCCTGGGCGCCCCGCCCGACAACCGCGTTCTGCGGCGGCAGCATCTCGCTCGGCTGGACGAGCGCGTACCCCTGTCCCATGAAGCTCAGCTCCCAGCCCTCGCCGGTGTTGCCGCGGCGCCGCCAGACGCCCGAGGAGTGGGTCTGGGCCTGCATCTGCACCCGCAGGCCGTTGGACCAGGCGACGACGGCGTCCGCGTCCGCGTTGACGTACCGGTCGGGCGTGATCTGGAGCATCAGCGGCTGACCGGACGTCATGAGGGCGACCTTGCCCCGCCCGGAGATGTTGAGCTGGTACTTGCCCGAGCCGGAGATGCCGTACTGGCTGTCGACGGCGATGACCTGGTGGGTCAGCGACGAGTCCATCGCGAGGACGTAACTGCTGTCCACGGTCAGGCCGTCCTGGTCCACATCCACTACGTGGATGTACTGGGCGAGGTTGGCGAAGTAGACGGTGCCCTGGCCGTGGCAGCGCATCAGGTCCAGGCCCTCACCGGTCTGCGCGCGGGCGTGCTGGTTGCCCCGGCTCTGGTACTCGGCGTCGAACTCGATCAGCCCCTGGTAGGCGACCATGGCGCCCTTGCGGGCCAGGACATCGTCGTGCCCCTCCAGGGCCACCCGCAGCAGTTGCGGGTTCTGGACGGAGTAGCGCTCCTGGGTCTGCTGCTCTGCGTGTGCGAAAAGCGGGCTCTGCATGTCTTGCTCCCCCTCAGCCCCGTGCTCGGAGACGGTCGGTGCTGTCCTCACTGGGCTGTACGACGACGATGCCCTCTCCGGAGAAGCCCATCTGGTAGGCCTCGCCGCTGCCCCGCCCGATGAGGGAGCCGGCCTTGAAGCTGCGCTTGCCCTTCACCTTGAGGTTCGGGGACCAGGCGATCAGGGCGTCCGGGTCGACGTACGTCTCATCCTCGCCGCGACCGCAGTCGACGACGATGGGCGTGCCGCGGGAGGTCAGCGCGACCCATCCCTGGCCGGAGATCGTGATGTTCCACAGGCCCTGGCCGGCGAACTTGGCCATGCCCTTGACCCGCTCGACTCCCCACTGGAGGGACGCGTCGAAGGCGAGCAGGTTGGTGCCGTTCACCGAGAGGGCGTCGCCCGCCAGGTTGACGACGACGACGTCCGCTCCATAGTCGGCGAGATAGAGCAGGCCGTCTCCGGAGCACTTCATCAAGGGCGCGCCCTCACCGGTCATCCACTCGCGCGCGACCTGGCGCACGGCGGGCGGGTTCGGCTCGTACTGCACGAACCCTTCGTAGGCGACCATCGAGCCCACGCGCGCGAGGAGGTCGTTGCCGGTCTGCATGGCGACCTTGACCATGTGGTGGCCGTGGTTCTCCATACGGGCGGTGACGGGTGCGGGAGCGAAGCCCGCGAGCTGCTGATTCATGACGGGCTCCCTCAGACCTCGTACGGCTGGACGACGATGAAATTGCCGGGCGCGCCACGGAACTGGAGATTCACGCTCTCCCCCGTGGAGCCCGCGTAGGCGTTGCTGCGCAGCCGCACCTGGCTGGAAACGATCGCCTGCGCGGCGGCCGACCACGCGACGACCGCATGGCAGTCGGCGAACGTCGTCGGCGTGACGGGCAGCACCACGGGCACGCCGTGGGTCTTCACGACGACCGTGCCGCTGCCCTGGAACTGCATGACGAACAGTGCGCCGCCGGGGATGCCGTGGCCCTCGATCCTGCGGACCTCGTGCTGGAGGGACTCGTCGAAGGCGAGGACGTTCTCCGCGGAGACACAGATCGCGTCGCCCTGGAGCTCGACGGGGTGCAGGTGCGTGCCCTCCTCGGCGAGGAAGACCTGGCCGCGGCCGGAGCAGCGCATCAGCTGCATCTCCTGCCCGGTGGCGTTGCCGACGATGCGGCCGGCGAAGCCCGCGCCCTTGTAGCTGAACTCGACCTTGCCCTGGTAGAGCACCATGGAGCCCTGGCGGGCGAGGATCGGCTGGTCGGCGACGCCGAGGTCGACGCGGATCAGCTTCTCGTTCTGCTGCGTCCAGCGCTGGCCGGTGGGAGCCTCGCGGTACTTCTGGAGCGCCGCGGCGACACCGGCGCCCTGGGGCACGCCGCCTTGCGGGGCGGGGGGCTGGCCGGGGAACTGGCCGCTCGGCGGCTGCTGGCCGTATCCGGGCGGCATCGGGGCCTGCGACGGCTGGCCGTACCCCGGCGGCAGGGGCGCGCTCTGGCCGGGGGCGTGCTGCTGGCCGGGCACCTGGCCGTACTGGGGCTGCTGCGGAGGCTGCTGGCCGGGCTGGCCGTACGGCGCGGGGGCCGGCGCGGGCGGCATCGTGCCACCGGGCGGCTGGCTCACCGGCGCCACGATGGTCTGCGC
>NZ_JAFEXF010000206.1 GCF_016905445.1 Streptomyces sp. G44 | reverse complement strand
CGGGGGGGGGGGGGGGCGGGCGGCCCCGGGGGGGCGGGGTTTCTCCGCGGGGTCCGGGGGGAGGGGGAGGGGCGGGGGGGGGGTGCCGGGGGGGGGGGTGGGGGGGGGGGGGGAGGGGGCGCCCGGGGGGCGGGGGGCCGCGGGGAGGGTCGCCGCCCGCCTCCACGAGCACAGCATTCCGGTTGCGTCCGACGGCGACCGCCACGTTCACCGCCGACCACGCGTACGGCACCGCCGACGACGCCATCGCCTGCGTCGAGCGGCTGCGCGACGCCGGGGCCGGGGCCGAAGCGCTCCGCGGCGTGGCAGAAGCGATCGCCTCAACCGTGAAGGGCAGGAAAAACAGCGGTGAAGGAGGGGGTGCCGCAGGATAATTTCCCGAGGCTCCTCTTGTCGCGGAGAACCTTGCACGCATACGGTGTCCATACGCGAGGTTCTCCCGTGGAAGGTGGGACATGACGGAAATTCTTGTGCAGGCGGGTTTTGAGGGTGCGGTTCCGTCCGCTGAAGAGCGGGTGGTGGACCACCCTGCGTGGCCGCTGCTCAAGGAGGCCGTGGAGGAGATCAGGCCCTGGCAGTCGAAGGACGGTTCCATCGACTTCGCGGCCGAGGGCGCCCCCGCCAAGGCGGTCGCCGAGTTCGCCGTGGACCGCGTGATCTCGGCGGTCGAGCAGCTCGGCCCGCTGCTGCCGCACGACGTCGCCTACCACCGCGCGCTCGCCAAGGACCTGCGCGGCTGGGTGGAGGACGGCTTCCAGGTGCCCGACTTCCTGGACTCGCTGCTCGCCTTCCAGCCCGCGGCGAACCGCCGCGACGGCCTCCAGCACCTCGTCGTCTTCCCGATGTACACGCAGAACGGCAACCCCGACCGCAACTTCGAGGCGGTCGTCCTGCGCATGGTCTGGCCGGAGTGGCTGGCCGAGCTGGAGCGCACGCGCTACGACAACCCGCTGTTCTGCGGCATCACCTTCGAGGACTTCACCGCCGGGTACGACACCAACTCGGCCGTCCTGTTCCCCGAGACCATCGCGGTGCGCGAGGCCCCCGAGCGCTTCTCCTGGGGCGGCATCTTCTGCGACCGCGAGGCGGCCCGCTTCCGCCGCGTCACCGAGGCCGCCGTGGACATCCTCGGGCTCGAACTGCCCGACGACATCCGTGCCATGGTCGGCGACCAGGACCGCTGCCAGCAGGCGTTCGTGCTGTGGGACATGGTCCACGACCGCACCCACAGCCACGGCGACCTGCCCTTCGACCCCTTCATGATCAAGCAGCGCCAGCCGTTCTGGATGTACGGCCTCGAAGAGCTGCGCTGCGACCTCACCGCCTTCAAGGAGGCCGTGAAGCTGGAGGCCGAGGGCAACCGGCACGGCCGTGACGTGCAGTACGCCGTCCTCTTCGACCGCATGTTCCGCTTCCCCGTCACCGGCGACCGCACGCGCAACTACGACGGGCTCGGCGGCCAGCTCCTCTTCGCCTACCTCCACAAGCATGACGTGGTCCGCTGGACGGACAACAAGCTGACGATCGACTGGGAGCGCGCGCCGCAGGTCACCAACCAGCTGTGCGGCGAGATCGAGGACCTCTACCGGGCCGGCATCGACCGCCCGAAGCTGGTCCACTGGTTCGCCGCCTACGACCTGGTGTCCACCTACCTCGCCCCGCACCCCGGATCGCGCTGGGCCAAGGGCCCGGACGCCCTGGACACCTCGCTGCCGCCGCGCAAGCTCGTCGACGAGGTGCTTCCGGACGAGTTTCCGCTCAGCATGTTCTATGAGGCGCTCTCCAAGAAGCTGAAGAACGTGATCGCCTCCACCAAGGGGATCACCGCTTCCGCGGACGCCGAGAAGGTCGCCGCGTGAGCGGCCGCCAGGAGGAGGCGAGGACCATGTCCGCACTGGATGGAGCCGTGGTCGCGGTGGCCGGAGCCGGCGGAGCCGCCGGACGGGCGGTGCTGCTGAGGCTGGCCGAGGCGGGCGCCACGGTCGTGGCGTCGGACGCCGATCCGCTGCGCCTGCACGAGGCCGTGGACGCCGCCCGGTACGCGCACGGCGGTGCCACCGTCATAGGGGACACGGTCGACCTGCTGGATCTGGACGCCACCCGCGACTGGGCGACGCGCACGGAGAAGGAGTTCGGGCGGATCGACGGCCTGGTCCACCTGGTCGGCGGCTGGCGCGGCAGCAAGAGCTTCGCCGAGACCGACCCCGCCGACTGGGACTTCCTGGAGAAGCTCCTGATCCGCACCGTGCAGCACACCTCCCTCGCCTTCGAGGACGGCCTGCGCCGCAGCGACCGCGGCCGGTACCTGCTGATCAGCGCGGCGGGCGCGGCCAAGCCGACCGCAGGCAACGCGGCGTACGGAGCCGCCAAGGCGGCGGCCGAGGCCTGGACGCTCGCCCTCGCCGACGCCTTCCGCAAGGCGGGGGGCGAGGAGGGCCCGCGCGCGGCGGCTGCCATCCTGGTGGTCAAGGCGCTGGTGCACGACGCGATGCGCGCGGAGCGGCCCAACGCGAAGTTCGCGGGCTTCACGGATGTCACGGAGCTGGCCGAGGCCATCGCCGGTGTCTGGGAGCGGCCCGCCGGTGAAGTGAACGGAAACCGCCTGTGGCTGACCGAGAAGCCGTGACCGCTGCCGTCAAGGACGCCGTGAATCCCCCGAAGACCGACGCCCGGCGTCACCACGACCCCGACGTACGCGGTTTCGCCAGCGACAACTACGCGGGCGCGCACCCCGAGGTCATGGCCGCCCTGGCCCTCGCCAACGGCGGGCACCAGATCGCGTACGGCGAGGACGACTACACCGCCCACCTCCAGCAGGTGATCCGCGGCCACTTCGGTCCGACCGCCGAGGCGTTCCCGGTGTTCAACGGCACGGGCGCCAACGTCGTCGCGCTCCAGGCGGTCGCCGACCGCTGGGGCGCGGTGATCTGCGCCGAGTCCGCGCACATCAACGTGGACGAGGGCGGCGCCCCCGAGCGCATGGCGGGCATCAAGCTGCTGACGGTGCCCACCCCCGACGGCAAGCTCACGCCCGAGCTGATCGACAAGCAGGCGTTCGGCTGGGACGACGAGCACCGCGCGATGCCGCAGGTCGTCTCGATCGCGCAGAACACCGAGCTGGGCACGGTGTACACGCCCGACGAGATCAGCGCGATCTGCGACCACGCGCACCAGCTCGGCATGAAGGTGCACCTCGACGGCTCCCGCATAGCCAACGCGGCGGCCGCCCTCGACGTACCGATGCGGACGTTCACGAACGCGGTCGGCGTCGACATCCTGTCGCTCGGCGGCACCAAGAACGGCGCGCTGTTCGGCGAGGCCGTCGTGGTCATCAACCAGGACGCCGTGCGCCACATGAAGCACCTGCGCAAGATGTCCATGCAGCTCGCCTCCAAGATGCGGTTCGTGTCCGTGCAGCTGGAGGCGCTGCTCGCCAAGGACCTGTGGCTGCGCAACGCCCGGCACGCCAACGAGATGGCGCAGCGCCTGGCCGAGGGCGTCCGCTCCGTGCACGGCGTGGAGCTCCTCCACCCGGTCCAGGCCAACGCCGTCTTCGCGCGCCTGCCGCACGACGTGAGCGAGCGCCTGCAGAAGCGCTACCGCTTCTACTTCTGGGACGAGGCGGCGGGTGACGTGCGCTGGATGTGCGCGTACGACACCCGCGAGGAGGACGTCGACGGGTTTCTGGCGGCGCTGAAGGAGGAGATGGCGCGCTGACCCGACCCCGGTAAGCCCGCATAGTTATGCGATCGGCCGTAAAGTCATTGACGTGCGGCCGGTCGTGTTCCTATGCTCCGGTCCCATGCAGCTGATCCAGGAGAACCCGGACCTGTCCGCGTACTTGGCGGCCGACGAGGTCCTCGACCACCGCCATCCACTCGTACGCGAGGCCGCGGCGCGCCTCGCTGAGAAGGCCGCCGACTCATACGTATACGCGCAAGCGGCCTACGAATACGTACGGGACGCCATCCCGCACTCCGCCGACAGCGGCGACCTGCGCGTCACCTGGCGCGCCTCGGACGTCCTGGATCGGGGCACCGGCATCTGCCACGCCAAGGCCCGCGCGCTGGCCGCGCTGTTGCGGGCCGAGGACATCCCCGCCGCGCTCTGCTATCAGCGGCTGGCCCATGACGCCGGGAGCGGGTACTGCGTCCACGGGCTCGTCGCCGTCCGCTTCCATGGGGCCTGGCACCGGCAGGACTGTCGCGGCAACAAGCCGGGGGTCGACGCGCGGTTCTCGCTGTCGGGGGAGCGGCTGGCCTTCGAGCCCGACCTCAAGTCCAATGAAGTGGACTATCCGGTACTCTATGCTGCACCGCATCCGGCGGTCCTGGCCGCCCTGAAGAACGCCCCGGACCGGCCGCACCTGTGGGAGAACCTTCCCGACGCGCTCTGACGAGCCCCGACGCAGCAAGGCAGCCCATGACTGACGCGCCCCTGGCCCTCACCGTCTCCGACGAGGTGCGCGCCCTCGCGCCCGAGTTCACCCACGTCGCCATCGAGGCGCGCGGCCTCGTCAACGGCCCCAGCACCGACGACAGCTCGGCCCTCCTCGACGAGGCCGCGCGACGCCTGGCCGTACGGCTCGACGGCCGCGCCCCGCACGAGGACCCGCACATGGCCGCCTGGCGCGCCGCCTACACGGCCTTCGGCGCGAAGCCCTCGCGCACCCGCAACTCCGCGGAGGCCCTGGCCAGGCGCGCGCTCGCGGACGGCGGGCTGCCGCGGATCAATGTCCTCGTCGATGTCTACAACGCGATCAGCGTGGCCCGTCTGATCCCGGTCGGCGGCGAGGACCTGGACCAGATCAAGGGCGGGATGCGCCTGGTGCGGGCCACCGGCGCCGAGGAGTTCGTGACCGCATCGGCGGGCGAGCGCGTCGTCGAGCACCCCGACGCGGGCGAGGTCGTGTGGTGCGACGACGAGGGCGTCACCTGCCGGCGCTGGAACTGGCGCCAGGGGCCGCGCACCCGCCTCACCGAGGAGTCGGTGAACGCGGTCTTCCTGCTGGAGGGCATGGGCCCGGACGCCGGCCTCGAAGCCGCGGGCGCGGAGCTGGCCGAGCTCCTGGAGAAGGTCAGCCCCGGGGCGCGGGTCACCGTTTACGCGCCGCGCTAGGCGGGCAGGCGGTCAGCCGGCCTCGGCGGCCTTCACCTCGGCGGGGGTCGGCGCCGTGCCACCGAGGTGCGCCGGCATCCACCAGGTGTCGTCCGGGCCCTTGGGGCGCACCGGGTACGCGCGCTGCGCGGCCTCAAGCAGCTCCTGGCAGCGCTCGCGCAGCCGCCGGGTGATCGCGCCCGCGTACTGGTCCTTGGGCGCCTCGACCGGCTCGCCGACACGGATCGTGATCGGCAGGTGGCTGCGCTTGAAGTTGCGCGGCCGGCCCTTGGTCCACAGCCGCTGCGTACCCCACAGGGCCACCGGGATGAGCGGCACCCCGGCTTCCTGGGCCAGGCGCGCGGCGCCCGTCTTGAAGGTCTTGAGCGTGAAGGACTGCGAGATCGTCGCCTCCGGGAACACCCCGACGATCTCCCCGGCGCGCAGCGAGTCCAGGGCGTGCGCGTAGGCCGCCTCGCCCGAGGTGCGGTCCACCGGGATGTGCTTCATCCCGCGCATCAACGGCCCGGAGATCTTGTGCCGGAAGACCGACTCCTTGGCCATGAAGCGCACCAGCCGCTTCTGCGGCAGCGCGGCGAGGCCGTCGAAGATGAAGTCCAGGTAGCTGATGTGATTGCTGACGAGGACAGCGCCGCCGGAGCGCGGGATGTTCTCCGACCCCTTGCAGTCGATCTTCAGGTCCCATGCCTTGAACAGGGTTTTCGCGGCACCGACGACCGGACGGTAGACAAGCTCTGCCATAGGTGGCTAGGGCCCTTCATTTTCTGCCTGGAGAGAAGGCTCCCGGCGGGAGGTTACGCAGCCGTAGGTTTTACGGCGTTGCGCAGATCGTGCCCCAAGAACGGACGAGTGACCAGCCTTGGTGCCCTCAATCCGGATGATTCTCGTCACGTCGGAAATCTTTTCGGGGTACGGGAGCGCTGAAGCGGGGAGCGAACAGATCAAGACAGACCAGGACCGTGAGCAGTCGGATCAAGACCACAAAGGGGCGGGAGACGTACGTGTCAGGACGCGACACCGGACGGCGGCTCGGCGCGGCGGAGCTCGGGAGCGACCTGGGGGAGCGGGCCACACTCGTACAGTTCTCCAGCGCGTTCTGCCAGCCCTGCCGCGCGACCCGCAGAGTCCTCGCGGAGGTGGCCGCGCTGGTCCCCGGGGTGGCCCACGTGGAGATCGACGCCGAGGACCACCTCGACCTCGTACGGGAGCTGCGCGTCCTCAAGACGCCGACCGTGCTCGTCCTGGACGCGGGAGGCCGCGTGGTGCGCCGCGCCGCCGGGCAGCCCCGCAAGGCCGACGTGATCGCCGCGCTGGGCGAGGCCCTGTGACGGACCGCCCCGAGGACCCCGCCGGGCGCGCGGAGCCGCCCGTATCCCCGACAGTGACGCATCTTGCACATCCCGGAACCGACTTGACCGCACGTGGCATCCATCGGGAGCCTTCTCCCATGCCCCGGGACCTCCTTCTGCACGAGTGCGTCCATGTGGACCTCGCCCGCCACGCCAGCGCGCGCTGTCCGCACCGCTGAGCACCGACGCCTTGGCTCGTAACCCCGGAATCCGGCAGAAGGACCACTCCATGACGGCCTCGCCCGCCCTCGGCACCCACCCGCCCGCCACCTCCGACCTGCTGCGCTCGGTCTTCCGGCGGCACGCCGCCGGGGTCGCCGTGATCACCGCGGCCCACGGCTCACGCCCCGTCGGCTTCACCGCCACCTCGCTCACCTCGGTCTCCGCCGACCCGCCGATGATCTCGTTCGGCATCGGCACCGGCGCCTCCAGCTGGCCCGCGGTCTCCGAGGCCGCGTATGTCGGCGTGCACATACTCGGCGAGCACCAGCAGGAACTCGCCGCCACCTTCGCGCGCAGCGGCGCCGACCGCTTCGGGGCGCCCACCAGGTGGCGCGAGGGGCCCGAGGGGGTGCCCGTGCTCGACGGCGCCCTCGCCTGGCTGGTCTGCCGCGTCGTGACGCGCGTGCCCGCGGGCGACCACCGCCTGGTGATCGCCGAGGTGGTCACCGGCGACCCCGCGGGCGAGGGCCGTCCGCTCCTCTACCACCAGGGACGCTTCAACGCGCTGCGCGACTGAGAGTTCCCGGTGAGCGGGCACTTCAGGTGATTACGGAAATCGGGGGCGGCGCGCAGCGCCTCGGGCAGGGTGGTGGCGGGAGACGGGTGGGCGTTGGGAAGGTCACAGTTCAAAGCGCTTGCTCAGCGGGAACGAACTGGGTGTACTCATGAGTAATATTTCGTTCGGAGCGCGGCCCGCCCCGACCGTGATCCGCCGCTTCAGGCGCCTATGCTGCCTGCAAGAAGGCAGTAGCCGTAAGCCGAGGCAGCAGCCCAGTAAAGACGATGCAGTAGGAGAGCCGGCGTGAGCTTGAGGATCGTTGTCTGTGTGAAGTACGTGCCCGACGCCACCGGCGACCGGCACTTCGCCGATGACCTGACCGTCGACCGCGACGACGTCGACGGCCTGCTGTCGGAGCTGGATGAGTACGCGGTCGAGCAGGCGCTCCAGATCGCCGACGAGGCGGACGACGCGGAGATCACCGTGCTGACCGTCGGCCCCGAGGACGCCAAGGACGCGCTGCGCAAGGCGCTCTCCATGGGTGCCGACAAGGCCGTCCACGTCGAGGACGACGACCTGCACGGCAGCGACGTCATGGGCACCTCGCTGGTGCTGGCCAAGGCCATCGAGAAGACCGGTTACGACCTGGTCATCTGCGGCATGGCGTCGACCGACGGCGTCATGGGCGTGCTCCCGGCGATCCTCGCCGAGCGCCTCGGCGTCCCGCAGGTCACGCTGCTCTCCGAGGTCTCCGTCGAGGGTGGCACCGTCAAGGGCCGCCGGGACGGCGACGCCGCCTCGGAGCAGCTGGAGGCCTCCCTGCCGGCCGTCGTGTCGGTGACGGACCAGTCGGGCGAGGCCCGCTACCCGTCCTTCAAGGGCATCATGGCCGCCAAGAAGAAGCCGGTGGAGGCCCTGGAGCTGGACGACCTGGACATCGACGCCGACGAGGTCGGCCTCGCGGGCTCCTGGACCAAGGTCGACTCCGCCACCGAGCGTCCGGCGCGCACCGCCGGGACGATCGTCAAGGACGAGGGCGAGGGCGGCAAGCAGCTCGCGGAGTTCCTCGCGGGCCAGAAGTTCATCTGAGCTTCGGTCACCTTTCCCACCGCCCCCAGATTCTTCGCACTCGCAGGAGATTGAAGTCCCATGGCTGAAGTTCTCGTCTACGTCGACCACGTGGACGGTGCCGTCCGCAAGCCCACCCTTGAGCTGCTGACCCTGGCCCGCCGCATCGGCGAGCCCGTCGCCGTCGCGCTGGGCAACGGCGCCGCCGACACGGCCGCCGCGCTCGCCGAGCACGGCGCGGTCAAGGTCCTCACCGCCGACGCCCCCGAGTTCGCCGACTACCTCGTCGTGCCGAAGGTGGACGCGCTCCAGGCCGCGTACGACGCCGTCTCCCCGGCCGCCGTGCTGCTGCCCTCCTCGGCCGAGGCCAAGGAGATCGCGGCCCGCCTCGCGGTCCGCCTCAAGTCCGGCATCATCACGGACGCCGTCGACCTGGAGGCCGGCGACGAGGGCCCGGTGGCCACGCAGTCCGCGTTCGCCGCCTCGTACACCACCAAGTCCCGCATCACGCAGGGCACCCCGGTCATCACGGTCAAGCCGAACTCGGCCGCCGTGGAGGCCGCTCCGGCCGCGGGCACCGTCGAGGCCCTGTCCGTCTCCTTCTCCGAGAAGGCCACCGGCACCAAGGTCGTCTCGCGCACCCCGCGCGAGTCGACGGGCCGCCCCGAGCTGACCGAGGCCGCGATCGTGGTCTCCGGCGGCCGCGGCGTCAACGGCGCCGACAACTTCGCGATCATCGAGGCGCTCGCCGACTCGCTCGGTGCCGCCGTCGGCGCCTCGCGCGCCGCCGTCGACGCCGGCTGGTACCCGCACTCCAACCAGGTCGGCCAGACCGGCAAGTCGGTCTCCCCGCAGCTGTACATCGCCTCCGGCATCTCCGGCGCGATCCAGCACCGCGCGGGCATGCAGACCTCGAAGACCATCGTGGCCATCAACAAGGACGCCGAGGCCCCGATCTTCGAGCTGGTCGACTACGGCGTGGTCGGTGACCTCTTCGAGGTCGTCCCGGCCCTCACCGAAGAGGTCAAGGCCCGCAAGGGCTGAGCCCGCCGTGCCTGTCCGAGGCCCTCGCCCCGCCCGCGGCGGAGCGGGGGCCTCGCCGCGTCACAGTGTCAGCGTGGCCTGCACGGCCCAGTGGTCGCTCGGGTACTGCCCGCCGAGCGAGAACGTGTTCATCGACGCCGAGTGGACCGTCGCCGACGGCCTCGTCAGGACCCAGTCGATGCGGCCGCCGCCCACGACGGGCGGCTTGTACCCGCCGAACGTGCCGTACGCCGGGCCCCGTTCCTTCGCGACGTCCCAGGTGTCGACGAGACCGGCGCCCAGCATCGTGGTGTAGACGGCGCTGTCGTGCGCCGTGGCGTTGAAGTCACCCGTCACGATGAGCGGCGTCGTCGTCTTCAGCAAAGCGATGCGCTCGACCAGGAGGGACGCCGAACGCTCGCGCGCGTTCTGGCTGACATGGTCGAAGTGCGTGTTGAGGACGTACAGCTGGGTGTTGGTGATCAGGTCCAGGAAACGCACCCAGGAGGCCATGCGGGGCGAGTTGGCGCCCCAGGTGTTCGAAGCGATGGTGTACGGGGTGTCCGACAGCCAGAAGTGCTCGTATTCGAGCGGGAACAGCCGGCGGTTGTCGTAGAAGATGGCCATGAACTCATCGCGGCTGCCGCCCCCGACGCCGGTGCCGACCCAGTCGTAGTTCGCGCCGAGATCCGTCTCGATGTCCTGCAACTGGTAGTAGAGGCCCTCCTGGGTGCCGATGATGTGCGGCTGGGCGCGCAGGAGCATCTCCTTCATGGCCGGGCGGCGTTCGGGCCAGGTGTGCGGTGGTTTGTTGCTCGCGAAGCGGACGTTGTACGACATGACCTCCAGGCGCGCTTCCGGCGCGTCGGCAGCCCGTGCCGGGCCGCCGGACAGCACCGTGCCGGACAGGGGGGCGGCCACGGCGGCGGCGAGCGCGGTCCGCAGGACGGAACGGCGCGTGAAGGGGGAGTCGATGGGCACGCAAGCTCCTTGAGGTCGGCCCGCGCGGCCGGCACCGGGGGCGCGCGGGAAGATGTGGGCCACAGACTGGCCGCGTCGGCGCCCGCCGGGCTCCGGGACACGCGTGAACGCGCGCGGTCCGCTACGGATGCAGGACACGGGCAGGTGTTGACCCGCACGAAGGTCACGGATAACTTCGCCATACGGATTGTTGATTCCGTGAAGCGGAATTGCCGGGGCGCGGCACCGACTGTGTGGAGGATGCGGGAATGGGTCAGCAAGAGAAGGTGGCGACGAGCCTCGCCGGCGCGGTCAGCGAGGGCATCAGCGCTTCCCTCGCCCCCGTGGACGCGGAGCTGGAGCGCCGCTACCCCGGAGACCCCGGCACCCGCCAGCCCGTCCACACCGTCTACGTCCCCGGCGAGCAGTTCGGCGCCGACACCATCCGCACCTGGGGCGACAAGGCCCTGGCCATGCTCGACGAGCACGCCCCGGACGCCGCCTCCTTCGCCGCCGTCCTCGGCCTCCCGGACGACCTCGCCGACGCCGTCCACACGCGCGTACGCGCCAAGCTGGAGCGCGAGCCGGTCGAAGACCTCCGCGTCGACTTCGAGGACGGCTACAAGGGCGCCGACGAGGACCAGGACGCCGCCCGCGCGGCCCGCCTGATCGCCGAGGCGTACAAGAACGGCACCGCCGCCCCGTACATGGGCATCCGCATGAAGTGCATGGAGCGGGCCGTGCGCGACCGCGGCATCCGCACCCTCGACATCTTCCTGTCCGGCCTCATGGAGGCGGGCGGCCTGCCCGACGGGCTCGTCCTGACGCTGCCCAAGGTGACGTACCCCGAGCAGGTCACGGCGATGGTGCGCCTCCTGGAGGAGTTCGAGAAGGCGCGCGGCCTGGAGCGGGGCCGCATCGGCTTCGAGATCCAGATCGAGACCAGCCAGTCCATCCTCGCCACCGACGGCACCGCCGCCGTCGCCCGCATGATCCAGGCCGCCGAGGGCCGCGCCACCGGCCTGCACTACGGCACCTTCGACTACAGCGCCTGCCTGCACGTGAGCGCCGCCTACCAGGCCAGCGACCACCCGGCCGCCGACCACGCCAAGGCCGTCATGCAGGTCGCCGCCGCCGGCACCGGAGTGCGTGTCTCCGACGGCTCCACCAACGTCCTGCCCGTCGGCACCACCGAGCAGGTCCACGACGCCTGGCGGCTGCACTACGGCCTGACCCGGCGCGCCCTGGCCCGCGCCTACTACCAGGGCTGGGACATGCACCCCGGCCACATCCCCACGCGCTACGCCGCCGTCTTCGCCTTCTACCGCGAGGGCTTCGAGGCCGCCGCCAAGCGCCTGGCCGCGTACGCCGGTCACCACGAGGGCGGCGGCGTGGCCGACGAGCCCGCCACCGCCAAGGCCCTCGCCGGCTACCTGCTGCGCGGCCTGGACTGCGGCGCCCTCGACGTCGGCGAGGTCACCCGGCTCACCGGCCTGACCCTGGCCCGCCTCCAGGGCTTCTCGGGCCCGCGCCGGGGCGACCTCACGGGAACGGGCAAGTAACACCCGGCACCCGCCGTCACCGCTGCCCCTTAGTCTGTACGCCACAGAAGTGGTGTCACACGGACGGGGCAGCGGTGTCTTCGGGGGATCAGGAACAGACGGGCGAAGCGGGCAGGCTCCTCGCCGGGCGCTATCGCGTGCTGGCGCAGCTCGGCCGCGGTGGCATGGGCGTCGTATGGCGCGCGGTCGACGAGGTGCTGCACCGCGAGGTCGCGGTGAAGGAACTGCGCACGTACACGGACGCGGGCGGCCCGGAACTGGCCGATCTGCGCCTGCGGATGCAGCGCGAGGCCCGCGCCGCCGCGCGCGTGCGCCATCCCGGCGTCGTCGCCGTGCACGACGTGGCGGAGGTCGACGGCCGGCCGCTGATCGTCATGGAGCTCGTCGACGGCCCGTCCCTCGACGACGTGCTGCGCGAGCGCGGCGCCCTCGGGCCCGGCGAGGCCGCGGCCATCGGCGCCAAGGTCATGGAGGCACTCGCCGCGGCGCACCGCGCGGGCGTACTGCACCGCGACGTGAAGCCCGGCAACATCCTGCTGGAGACCGGTGGCCGCGTCGTCCTGACCGACTTCGGCATCGCCACGATGGAGGACCCCGGCGACGGCTCGGCCACCCACCTCACCCGCAGTGGCGAACTGGTCGGCTCCCTGGACTACCTGGCCCCCGAGCGCGCCCAGGGCCACGACCCCGGCCCCGCATCGGACGTCTGGGCGCTCGGCGCCACGCTGTACGCCGCGGTCGAGGGCTCCTCCCCCTTCCGTCGTACGTCGACGTGGTCCACGCTCACCGCGATCGTCGCCGACCCGCTGCCCGAGCCGCGGCGCGCGGGGGCACTGACCCCCGTGCTGCGCAGCCTCATGGACAAGGACCCCGAGGCCCGCCCCGACGCGGAAGAGGCGCGGCGGCTGCTCGCTGGCGTGGCGGCCCTCGGGTCCGGCGACGCGCACGCCCTCGCGGCTCCGCCCGGACCGCACCCCGGCACCGAGCGCAGCATCCCGAGCACGCCGCCGCCGGGCTTCGGACCGCCGCCGTCGGCGGCC
>NZ_JAFEXF010000205.1 GCF_016905445.1 Streptomyces sp. G44 | reverse complement strand
GTCCCCGTGTGGCGGCGGCCGTGGATGGTGCTCGGCCGCGACACGTTCGCCGGGGACCTGCTGGCGCGGCTGGGCGTCGACAACGTCTGCGCCACGCATGCCGAGCGCTACCCCCGCGTCGCCGTCGAGGAGCTGCGCGCGGCCGCCCTCGACCTGGTGGTGCTGCCCGACGAGCCGTACCGCTTCACCCCCGACGACGGCCCCGAGGCGTTCTTGCCGGGGACGCCGGTCGCCCTGGTCAGCGGCCGTCACCTCACCTGGTACGGGCCGTCGCTTGCCGAGGCGCCGGCGGTGCTTGGCGCGGCGCTGCGAGCAGCCCGCCGGTGACGGTGCCGCGCAGGGTGTGGGCCAGGGCCGCCGCCCAGGCGAGCACCAGGAAGGCGTAGAGACCGGTCGCCAGCCAGTCGAGGGCCGCCAGGCCCGTGTGGGCGCCGAGGCCCTCCGCGCCCGTCACGCAGGTGCCGACCGGGAAGGTGAACGCCCACCACGTCATCGCGAACCCCATGCCGTCGCGCCGGGCGCGCCGCACCAGGGCGGCCGCGAGCGCCAGCCACAGCAGCGCGAAGCCCAGCACGGGAACGCCGTAGAGCACGGCGAAGGCCAGGAACGCCTGGTCGAGCGGGGCGGGCACGACGCCCGGCGCGGCGTCCGCGAACTTGTTGGCGGCCGTCGTCGACTGGCCCAGCGGGCCGAGCACCAGGAAGAGCGTCGGGGTGAGGGCCGTGGGCAGCGGGCCCGCGGTCACCAGGCGGGCGAAGACCAACGGCAGCATCACCAGCGTGGCGAGCAGGCTCAGGCCGAACATCGCGCAGCAGGCGTACAGCAGCGTCTGCCGGGGCTGGCCCGGGGGCAGGTGCGGCAGGAGCAGCGGTCCGACGGCCGCCGACACCATCGGGGCCACCACGGGCAGCAGCCACACCGGGGAGGCCCGGTCGGCGGTGACGCGGTGCCGGACGATCATCAGGTACGGGATGGCGACGGCCCCCGCGAGTCCGATGGCGGTGCCGACGCCGAACAGTACGGCGTCGATCGCGACGGCGGTGCCGGTGCCCACCCAGTCCTCGCCCACGAGCAGCGTGCCCGCGCCGACCGCGAGCAGCGCCATCGGCAGGCAGCCGTGGAAAGGCGCCACCGCCGGGTCGAGGAGGTGCGCGCGGGCCTGGTCGCGGTGGTGGATCCAGTGCGCGGCGCGGGCGGCGAGCAGCGCGGCGAGGAGCAGGAAGGAGAGCGCCCACACGGCGGTGCAGGCCGTACGCAGTCCTGTGAACCCGTACGGGAGCGTGGCGCCGGCGTTGGCGACGATGGCGGTGCCCATGACGGACGCGTACCAGTTCGGGCCGAGGTGGCGGACCGCCGGGAAGCGGGTGCGGGGGGCCGCGGTGGCGGCGGGCGAGGGGGCGGGGCGGACGGCGGTGACCATGCGTCCACGGTCGTACGGGTGACAGGCGCCCACCAGGGAGTACGCGCCTATGGGGGCATAAGCTGCCTTTATGAGCCAGCCCGCTTCCTCCGTTCCCGCGTCCGCCCCGGCAGAGGCGTCGGGGCCGGTACCGCCGCTCGCGCACCGCGTGCCCGACCTCGGGGCGCTCCAGCTGCTGCTGGCCGTGGCCCGGCTCGGCAGCCTCGGGCGGGCCGCGCGGGAGCTGGGCATCACCCAGCCCGCGGCGAGCAGCAGGGTCCGCGCCATGGAGCGGCAGCTCGGCGTCGCGCTGGTCGACCGGTCACCGCGCGGCTCGCGCCTCACGGACGCCGGGGCCCTCGTCACCGACTGGGCCGGGCGGATCGTGGAGGCGGCGGAGGCCTTCGACGCGGGGGCGCAGGCGCTGCGTGACCGGCGGGACTCGCGGCTGCGGGTCGCGGCGAGCATGACGATCGCCGAGTATCTGCTGCCGGGCTGGCTGATCGCCCTGCGGACCCAGCGGCCGGACACGGCGGTGTCGCTGCTGGCGGGCAACTCCGCGGCGGTGGCGGCCCGGCTGCTCGCCGGGGAGGCCGACCTCGGCTTCGTCGAGGGGCTCACCGTGCCCGGCGGTCTCGACGGTGTGGTCATCGCCCATGACCGCCTGGTCGTCGTGACGGCGCCGGGGCATCCCTGGGCGCGGCGCGGGAAGCCGCTCGGCGCGGCGGAACTCGCCGCGACGCCGCTGATCCTGCGCGAGGAGGGGTCGGGCACCCGGCAGGTCCTCGACGCGGCGCTCGGCGGCCTCGCCCGCCCGCTGATCGAGCTGTCCTCCACGACGGCGGTCAAGGCGTCGGCCGTCAGCGGCGCGGGCCCCTCGGTCCTGAGCGAACTCGCGGTCGGGGAGGAACTGGCCGCCCGGCGCCTGGTGGAGATCCCCCTGAAGGAGATCCGCCTCCGCCGGGAACTACGGGCCGTCTGGCCGACAGGCCACCGCCCGGCGGGCCCCGGCAGGGACCTGCTGACGCTGACGCGGGGCGGAAAGGACCAGGGGAAGGCGTGACGGGCGGTAGAGGCGGGGCCCGGTGAAGGCCCTGCCCGGCAGAGCGGTGCCCGCAAGGCTCTGCCTCGGCAGGGCCTTGCCGGGGGGGCCACGGGGCGGTAGTGCCGCCGCCCCGGCAAGGGCTGTGGCCCTGGTAGTGCTATTGCTCGGTGCAGCTACCGCCCGGCGGGGCCACCGCCCGGCGGGGCCACCGCCCGGCGGGGCCACCGCCCGGTGGGGTCACCGCCGGGTAGGGCTGCGACCCCGGTGGGGCTCCGGCCCCGGTAGTGCTACCGCTCAGTGGGCTACCGCCCGGCGGGGCTACCGCCCGGCGGGGCTACCGCCCGGTAAGGCTGCGACCCCGATAGGGCCCCGGCCCCGGTAGTGCTACCGCTCAGTGGGGCTACCGCCCGGAGGGAGCCACCTCTCGGTAGGCCGACCGTCCCGGCAGGGCTATCGCCCCCGGAAGGATCCGGCCCCCGGCGGGGCTACCGCCCGGTAAGGCTGCGACCCCGATAGGGCCCGGGCCCCGGTACTGCTACGGCCCGGAGGGAGACACCGCCCGGCGGAAGCCACCACTCGGCAGAGCCGGAACCGGAAGGGCAGCCGCCCCCGGTGGTGCTACCGCCGGCGGGAGTCACCGCCCTCGGTGGTGCCGCCGCCCGGCAGGAGTCACCCTCGCGCTGCCACCGTCGGCAGGAGTCCCCCCGGGCGGGCCACCGCCGGCAGGAGTCACCGCCCCCCGCGGTGCCACCGCCGGCAGGAGTCGCCGCCCGTTGGCCCCCCGTGCTTCGTACGGCGGCGCGGCCGTCGTCGATCGGGTCAGGACGCGGCTTGGACCAGTGCTGCCATGACGCGGGTGTCGTCGCCCATCTCCGGGTGCCACTGCACGCCCAGCGCCCAGGCCGGGCGCGGGAGTTCGATGGCCTCCGGGGTGCCGTCCTCCGCGTACGCCGAGGCCGCGAGGCCCGTGCCGAGGCGGTCCACGGCCTGGTGGTGGTAGGTCGGCACGTCCGCGGAGGCGTCCGGGACGATGGACGCGTAGAGGGTGCCCGGCACCGGCTTCACGACGTGCGTGCCGAAGACGCCCGGCGCCACGGTGTGCCCGTCCAGGTGCTGCACCAGCGTCCCGCCGAGCGCCACGTTCAGCAGCTGCATGCCCCGGCAGATGCCGAGCAGCGGCGTCCCGGACTCCAACGCGGCCTCGATCAGGGCCAGTTCCCAGGCGTCCCGCTCCCGCGCCGGCGGCCCCGTGTGCTCCTCGCGCTCCGCGCCGTACCGCACGGGCTCGACGTCGGGCCCGCCCGAGATGACCACACCGTCGAGGCGGGCGACGACGGACGCCGCGTACGCGGGATCGTCCGGCGGCAGCAGCGTGGCGATGCCGCCCGCCCGCCGCACCAGGCGCGGATACCCGGCCGGCAGCAGGACCGAGGGCAGCTCCCACACGCGCCAGGTCGCCTTCTCCTCCAGGTAGGTGCTGATGCCGATCAGCGGCCTTTCGCTCACCGCGTTCTCCCTCACCGTGCTCCTGTCCATGGTCATCAGTCGCGTGCCAGCTCCGCCTCGGCGGCCGCCAGCGCCGCGAACTCCTCCTCCGGCGCGCGCGCCACGAGGTGCTTGCGGCTGTACATCCCGAAGTACGCGATCGCGACCCCGTACACCACCAGGGCGATCAGCGCCGCCGTCACGTCCACCAGGAACGTCGCGACCAGCGCCGCACAGGCGAGGACCAGCGCGACCGATGAGGTCAGGACGCCGCCCGGCGTACGGTACGGCCGCTCCAGGCCCGGTTCGCGGCGGCGCAGCACGATGTGCGAGAGCGACATCAGGGCGTACGAGATGGTGGCGCCGAACACCGCCACGTTCAGCATGCGCGCCCCGTCCCCGGTCGCCGCGGCGAGCCCGAAGCCGATCGCGCCGGGCACGAGCAGGCCGAGGTAGGGGGCCTTGCGGCTGCTGGTGAGGGAGAGGAAGCGGGGGAGGTACCCGGCGCGGGAGAGCGCGAAGAGCTGCCGCGAGCCCGCGTAGATGAGCGAGAAGAAGGACGCCACCAGCCCGGCCAGCCCCGCGTAGTTGACGACGCGGCTGAGCGCCGTCGCCTCGCCGTCCGGTTGCAGCGCCTCCACCAGCGGGTTGCCCGCCTCCTGGAGCGCGTTCGCGCCGCGCGCGCCCGCCGAGGCGAAGAACGTGAGGAGCGCGAGCACCACGAGGACGGCCATCGACCAGCGGATCGCCCGCGGCAGCGTGCGCGCCGGGTCCTTGGTCTCCTCGGCCGCCAGCGGAACGCCCTCGACGCCGAGGAAGAACCACATGCCGAACGGGAACGCCGCCCAGATGCCCAGCAGACCCATCGGCAGCCAGGAGTTGGCGCCGAACGCGTCGGCCTCCACGGGGATGTCGTTCAGCTTCGAGGCGTCGAAGTCCAGGAACGCGCCGACCGCGAAGACCAGCAGCGCCGCCACCGCGATGCCGGTCACGACGAAGCTGAAGCGCAGCGCCTCGCCGACGCCCCACAGGTGGATGCCGATGAAGAGGACGAAGCAGGCGAGGTAGACCGGCCAGCCCGAGGTGAGACCGAACAGGCCGAGCGACTCGACGTAGTCACCGATGAAGATCGAGATCGCGGCGGGCGCGAGGACGTACTCGATGAGGATCGCGGTTCCGGTGAGGAACCCGCCCCACGGGCCGAGCGCCCGGCGCGCGAAGCCGTAGCCGCCGCCCGCCGTCGGCAGGACGGACGACAGTTCGGCGAGCGAGAAGACCATGCACGCGTACATCACGCCCATGAGGACCATCGCGATGGCGAGGCCGCCGAAGCCGCCCTCCGCCAGGCCGAAGTTCCAGCCCGAGTAGTCGCCGGAGACGACGTACGCGACGCCGAGGCCGGTCAGGAGCAGCCAGCCCGCGCTGCCCCGGCGGAGCGTCCTGCGCTCCAGATAGTCGTCCGCCGGCTCGGCGGGACTCGGACTGCTGGACTCCACGGTCATGGCACGGCTCCTCTTGCGGGTCCTGTTGCGGGGAGGGCACTGCGGTCGGCTCGGCGGCAGGGGGCGACTCGATGGAGCGCCAATGGGACGGATCCATACCTTTGCCGGGCCGGGGGCGAGAAAGCAAGACCCCTGCGTTACACCGCGGTTAATCGCCCCTCACGTCAGAAATCCCCGCAGCAGTGCCGCCGTACCCGCGCAGTGCTCCCGCATCATCTCCCGCGCCCCGTCCGCGTCCCCGTCGAGCACCGCCTCGACGAGCGCGGCGTGCTGGCGCTGCGAATGCTCCAGGTTGCGCACGAGCAGCGGGATGCAGTCGAGGAGGTCGTTGACGGTCGCGCGGACCGCCGCGTACTGCGCGGTCAGCGTCGGCGAGCCGCACAGCTCGGCGAGCGTGAGGTGCAGCAGCGTGTCCACGCGGCGGTACTCGGACAGGGGCGCGTCATGGGTCTGCGCGAGCGCCGCGCGCAGCCGGTCCGCCTGCTCGCCGGTGAGGCCGTGCGCGGCGCAGAGCCCGGCCGCGCCCACCTCCAGGACCTCGCGGAAGCGCAGCGCGTCCTCCACGTCGACGTCCTTGATGCGGCGCCGCAGCTCGTCCTCGCCCGCCGCCTCGGGGCGCGGACGGACGAACGTACCGCCGTAGCGCCCGCGCCGCGACTCGACCAGGCCCTGGTCCGTCAGCACCTTCAGCACCTCGCGCAGCGTGACCCGGCTGATGCCGAGGCGGTCGGCCAGCTCCCGCTCCGACGGCAGCCGTTCACCGCCTGGCACCAGTCCGAGGCGGACCACCTGGAGGATCTGCTCCAGGGCCTCCTCGAAGCCGTTGCCCGCCCGCACCGGACGCAGCACCGGAGTCAGCCGGTCCTCGTCCTGTGCCGCGTGCGCCGCGTCCCGTGCCGTGCCCTCTTCCGGGTGCGACATGTCCGTACCCCCTTCCCAAGCAAAGGTTCTCCGCAATACCTTATGGCTCCCGGCTGACCCAAGGAGGCATTTCCCGTGGCAGACCGCACACCCCCGCTCACCGTCCAGGAGCTGACGGCCCTGGTCGCGAGCGGCGAGATCGACACTGTCGTCCTGGCCTTCCCCGACATGCAGGGACGGCTCCAGGGCAAGCGGTTCGCCGCCCGCTTCTTCCTCGACGAGGTCCTCGAACACGGCACGGAGGGCTGCAACTACCTCCTCGCCGTCGACCCCGAGATGAACACCGTCGACGGCTACGCGATGTCCTCCTGGGACCGCGGCTACGGCGACTTCGCCATGCACGCCGACCTCGCCACCCTGCGCCGCGTCCCCTGGAACGAGGGCACCGCGATGCTGATCGCCGACCTCGCCTGGAGCGACGGCTCACCCGTGGTCGCCGCCCCCCGGCAGATCCTCCGCCGCCAGCTGGAGCGCCTCGCCGAGACGGGCCACACCGCCCACGTCGGCACCGAGCTGGAGTTCATCGTCTTCAAGGACACCTACGAGCAGGCCTGGGACGCCGGGTACAAGGACCTCACCCCGGCCAACCAGTACAACATCGACTACTCCGTCCTCGGCACCGGCCGCATCGAGCCGCTCCTGCGCCGCATCCGCAACGACATGACCACCGCCGGGCTCGTCGTCGAGTCCGCCAAGGGCGAGTGCAACCCCGGCCAGCACGAGATCGTGTTCCGCTACGACGAGGCCCTCGTCACCTGCGACCAGCACGCCATCTACAAGACCGGCGCCAAGGAGATCGCGGCCCAGGAAGGCGTCTCGCTCACCTTCATGGCCAAGTTCAACGAGCGCGAGGGCAACTCCTGCCACATCCACCTCTCGCTCCAGGACGCCGACGGCGACAACGCCATGCGGGGCTCCCAGGACGACCCTGGCGGCATGTCACCCCTCATGCGGCACTTCCTCGCCGGACAGCTCGCCGCGCTGCGCGAGTTCTCCCTCCTCTACGCCCCCCACATCAACTCCTACAAGCGGTTCGTCCCCGGCTCCTTCGCGCCGACCGCCGCCGCCTGGGGCTACGACAACCGCACCTGCGCCCTGCGCGTCGTCGGCCACGGCCGCTCGCTGCGCTTCGAGAACCGGCTGCCCGGCGGCGACGTGAACCCGTACCTCGCCGTCGCGGGCCTGGTCGCCGCCGGTCTGCACGGCATAGAGCAGCAGCTCGAACTGCCGGACGAGTGCACCGGCAACGCCTACACCGGCGACTACGAACACGTCCCCACCACCCTGCGCGAGGCCGCCGAACTGTGGGAGAACAGCGCCATCGCCAAGGCCGCCTTCGGCGACGAGGTGGTCGCGCACTACCGCAACATGGCGCGGGTCGAGCTGGCAGCCTTCGACTCCGCGGTGACCGACTGGGAGCTCCGCCGCTCCTTCGAACGCATGTGAGGCACCCTTGCTCAAGGTCCAGAAACTCGACGTACTGAACCCGGCCACGGAAGAGATCGTCGCGACCGTCCCCGCCGCCACCGCGCAGGACGTCGACGCCGCCGTCACCCGCGCCGCACGGGCCCAGGAGCAGTGGGCGGCCACCGCCCCCGCCGACCGCGCCCGCCTGCTGCGCCGCTTCGCCGCCCAGGTCGACGACCACCTCGAAGAGCTGGCCCGGCTTGAGGTGCGCGAGGCCGGTCACCTCGTCGGCAACGCCCGCTGGGAAGCGGGCAACGTCCGCGACCTCCTCGACTTCTCCGCCGGGGGAGTCGAACGGCTGAGCGGCCGGCAGATCCCCGTACCCGGCGGCCTGAACGTCACCCTCCTGGAACCCCTCGGAGTCGTCGGCGTCATCGCCCCCTGGAACTTCCCGATGCCGATCGCCGCCTGGGGCACGGCGCCCGCCCTCGCGGCGGGCAACGCGGTCATCCTCAAACCGGCCGAGACGACACCGCTCACCGCGCTGCGCCTCGCCGAACTCGCCCTGGCGGCGGGCCTGCCCGAAGGCCTCTTCCAGGTCCTGCCCGGCGAGGGCGCCGTCGCGGGCGACGCGCTCGTCGAGCACCCCGGCGTCGCCAAGATCGTGTTCACCGGCTCCACCCGCGTCGGCAAGCAGATCATGGCCAAATGCGCCGACCGGGTGAAGCGGCTCACCCTCGAACTCGGCGGCAAGAGCCCGAACATCGTCTTCGCCGACGCCGACGTGGAGGCGGCGGCCCTCGCCACCCCCATGTCGTACCTCGACAACTCCGGCCAGGACTGCTGCGCCCGTACCCGCGTCCTCGTCCAGCGTTCGGTGTACGACCGGTTCCTGGAGATCGTGGCGCCCGCGATCGAGTCGGTCGTCGTGGGCGACCCGGCGGACGAGAAGACGCAGATGGGCCCGCTCATCTCCAGGGCCCAGCTGGACCGCGTCCGCTCCTACGTCACCCCGGGCGACGGCATCCACGGCACGGCCCCCGAGGGCCCCGGCTTCTGGTTCCCGCCGACGCTGCTCACCGACGTCGACCCGGACGCCCCGGTGGCCGCCGAGGAGGTCTTCGGTCCCGTCGCCGTCGTCATCCCGTTCGAGGACGAGGCCGACGCGGTCCGGCTCGCCAACGCCACCGAGTACGGCCTGTCCGGCTCCGTCTGGACCCGCGACGTGGGCCGCGCCCTGCGCGTCTCCCAGGCCGTCAAGGCCGGGAACCTCTCCGTCAACTCGCACTCCAGCGTCCGCTACTGGACCCCCTTCGGCGGCTACAAACAGTCCGGACTCGGCCGCGAGCTCGGCCCGGACGCCCTGCACGCCTTCACGGAAACCAAGAACGTCTTCATCAGCACGGAAGGTCCCGCACAGTGACTGAGCAGAACATCTGCCGCCGCCTCGTCGGCCGCACCGCCGTCATCACCGGCGCAGGCAGCGGCATCGGCCTGGCCACCGCGCGCCGCCTCGCGGCCGAGGGCGCCCACGTCGTCTGCGGCGACATCGACGAGCGGGCCGGCAAGCAGGCCGCCGAGGAGGTCGGCGGCATTTTCGTGAAGGTCGACGTCACGGACGCCGAGGAGGTCGAGGCGCTCTTCAGGACGGCCTTCGAGACCTACGGCTCCGTCGACATCGCCTTCAACAACGCGGGCATCTCGCCGCCCGACGACGACTCCATCCTGGACACCGGTTTGGAGGCGTGGAAGCGCGTCCAGGAGGTCAACCTCACCTCCGTCTACCTCTGCTGCAAGGCCGCCATCCCCTACATGCGGCGCCAGGGCAAGGGGTCGATCATCAACACCGCCTCGTTCGTGGCGCGGATGGGCGCGGCGACCTCGCAGATCTCCTACACCGCGTCCAAGGGCGGCGTCCTCGCCATGTCCCGCGAGCTGGGCGTCCAGTTCGCCCGCGAGGGCATCCGCGTCAACGCGCTCTGCCCCGGCCCGGTCAACACCCCGCTCCTCCAGGAGCTGTTCGCCAAGGATCCCGAGCGCGCCGCCCGCCGCCTGGTGCACATCCCCGTGGGCCGCTTCGCCGAGGCCGACGAGATGGCCGCCGCCGTGGCGTTCCTCGCCAGTGACGACTCCTCGTTCGTGAACGCCACGGACTTCCTCGTCGACGGCGGCATCTCCGGGGCGTACGTCACTCCGGTGTAGGCCCGGCTCCGGGCTGTTCACCCGGCAGTCACCCCCAGGCCGGCCGGGCGTCGCACGGCGCCCGGCCGGCCTGCGTAGACACGGGAGTGTGTTCGTGAACCTCAAGCGCCGCGCCGTCGCGGCCACAGCCGTACTCGCCGTCGCCTCCGCCGGTCTCGCCGCCGTCCAGGCCACCGCCGAAGCCACCCAGCCCGAACCCTGGGCGCGGCCCACGGCCTGCCCCGACCTCACCGTCTCGCGCGGCTGGTACGGCGCGAACAAGGCGCGGCTCCAGCACCTGATCGACACGTACGGCCACTGCGGCCCCGGGCGGCACCGGAGCGGCGCGGCCAAGCCCGTCGCCGTCTTCGACTGGGACAACACCGTCATCAAGAACGACGTCGGCGACGCCACCATGTTCTGGCTGCTGCGCCACGGCAAGATACGCACGCCCCAGGGCGGCGACTGGCGCACCACCAGCCGCTACCTCACCGCCCCGGCGGCGAAGGCCCTGGCCAAGGCCTGCCCGGCCACCGGCACCACGCTGCCGACGCACCGGGACACGGCCCGGGGCGCCGCCTGCGCGGACGAGATCCACTCCGTCTACGGCGAGGGCACCACGACCGCCGGCAAGGCTGCCTTCGCCGGGTTCGACCACCGCCGCATGGAGCCGCAGTACGCCTGGCTCGCGCAGCTCACCCGCGGCTGGTCCACCCCCCAGGTCAAGCGGTTCGCCGCCGCCGCCCGCGCGGAGAACCTCGCCGCGCCCATCGGCACGCGGCAGCGCGTCGGCACCGGCCAGGCCACCGGCTGGGTCCGCTACTACGACCAGCAGCGCGACCTCATCCGCACCCTCAAGAAGGCCGGCTTCGACGTGTACGTCGTCTCCGCGTCCCCCGAGCCGGTCGCCGAGGTCTGGTCCCGCAGTGTCGGCGTCGACGCCCGGCACACCCTCGGCATCCGCAACGTCACCGCGCACGGCCGCCACACCGCCCACCTCAAGGGCTGCGGCACCGTGCGGGACGGCGACGACTCGATGATCACGTACATCGACGGCAAGCGCTGCTGGATCAACCAGGAGATCTTCGGGGTGCGCGGCGCCGCCGCCGAGAAGGTGCGACCGGCGGCGAAGCGGCAGGTGTTCGCCGCGGGCGACTCCGACACCGACATCTCGTTCCTGCGCGACGCCACCGCCCTGCGGCTCGTCCTGAACCGCAACAAGAACGAACTGATGTGCCGCGCCTACGACAACGACGACCGCCGCTGGCTGATCAACCCCATGTTCATCGAGCCCAAGGGCGCGAAGACCGACCCGTACCCGTGCGCCACCACCGGCTACACCGGACGCGACGGCGACGCGGGCCCGGTGCGCCGCACCGACGGCTCCGTGATCCCCGACCAGCAGGACACGGTCCACGCGCCCACGCGGACTCCCTGATCCCCGGCAGACGTCGTCAGACCCGCAGAAAGAATGTACGGTCCACTCACATGCGTAACAGAAACATCCTGGCGCTGACCCTGGCCGCCGCCGCCACCCTGGCGGCCGTGCCGGCAGCTCTCCCCGCGGCCGCCGCCACGGCCGTACACCCCTCGAATTCCCGTGCCCCGGGCGCACATTGCCCCCAGCTGTCGAAGAAGCTCACCTGGCACGGCGACAACCGCGCCAGGCTCCAGCGGATGATCGACGAGCGCGGCCGCTGCTCGAACCCCCGCCCCGGCCATGGCCAGAAGCGTCCCGTCGCCGCCTTCGACTGGGACAACACCGTCGCCAAGAACGACGTCACCGACGCGACCATCGCCTGGTCCCTGCGGCACGACAAGATCCTCCGCCCCAAGAGCTGGAAGTCCACCAGCAAGTGGATGACGGACGCGGCGGACCGCGCCCTCACCGAGGCCTGCGGCACCGACGTCCCCGTCGGCAGGCCCCTGCCGACCTCCGACGACACCGCCTGCGCGGACGAGATCTTCGAGATCCGGGAAGACGGCAGGACCATGAGCGGCGCCGCCGCCTTCGCGGGCGAGTGGGATCACCGCCACACGGTCCCGCAGTACGCCTGGGTGCCGCAGCTCTTCGCCGGGCACACCGTCCCCGAACTGGAGTCGTACGCCGCGCAGGCCCGCAAGGAGGCGCTCGCCGCCCCCGTCGGCGCCACGCAGACCGTCGGCACGCACGAGATTCCCGGCTACGTCCGCTACTACGACCAGCAGCGCGACCTGATCCGCACCCTCAAAAAGGCCGGGTTCGACGTCTACATCGTCTCGGCGGGCTCCGAGCCGGTCGCCGAGGTGTGGTCCAGGAGCGTCGGCATCGACCGCGCGCACACCATCGCCATCCGTTCCGTCCTGGACCGCCGGGGCCGTATCACCACCTGGAACCAGGGCTGCGGCGATGTGCCCGTCAACAAGGGCGAGGCCATCCCGTACATCGACGGCAAGCGCTGCTTCATCAACCAGGAGATCTTCAAGGTCAAGGGCAAGTCGGCCTGGGAGAAGCAGGACTGGGACCACCGCATCGCGCTCGGGAGCGGTGACGCCGACACCGACGTGACGTTCGTCGGCGACGCCACCGGCGCGCACCTCGTGCTGAACCGCAACAAGAGCGAGTTCATGTGCCGCGCGTACGACAACGCCGACGGCCGCTGGGTCGTGAACCCGATGTTCATCGAGCCGATGCCGCGGAAGAGCGGCACGTACCCGTGCTCGACCGCCGCGTACAACGAACACGACGGCCGCAAGGGCCCGGTGCTCCGCGAGGACGGCTCGGTCGTGCCCAACCAGCGGGACTCGGTGTACTGACGTTCGGGTCACGCCCTAGAGTGCCGGGATGAGCATGACACCTCCGCCCGGCTGGTACCCGGACCCGAACCAGCCCGCCGTGGAGCGCTGGTGGGACGGGACCGCGTGGACCGAGCACCGGCGCACCCCCGGGCACGCCCAACCGGGCCCGGCGCGGCAGGGCTTCGGC
>NZ_JAFEXF010000204.1 GCF_016905445.1 Streptomyces sp. G44 | reverse complement strand
CCGCCGTGAAGAGCCGGCCCGACAGCGCGAACGCCGCCAGCTCCACCGCCGCGTCCGTCGCGTACCCCACGATGCCCGCGCCGCCCTCCCGGCCGCGCTCGCGCCGCGTCCGCTCCTGGGCGGAGAGCCGCTCGGCCGCGCCGCCGAGCAGCACGCCCGGATCGGCCGCGAGCCGCTCCCGGGAGCCGTCCGCGAGGTCGAGGACCCAGAGCTGGTGCGCCCGGTCCGTTTCGGACGGCGAGCGCAGGAACACCACCCGGGAGCCGTCGGGCGCCACCGTGAACGCACGGGGCGCGCCCAGCGTGAACCGCTGCGTACGGGCGCTCTGACGGGGGAAGGAGAGCCGTGGTGCAGGGCTCTCGTCGGGCCTGCGGATTCCGTGGTTCTCGGTGGTCATTCCCAGAGCCTAGGCCGCATGCGCCCCCCTGTGCTGCCGTGCTCCGAGTCATGCGTCCGCACGGATAGTTATGATCCGTAGCGCTTGGTGGGTATGAACCCGCCGGCGTCCGCACTGGGTTACGTCAACGACTTGGAGGTGACCGCCGTGGCACTCTCGATTTCGGCGGTGGTGCTGCTGGCGATCATCGTCTTCTTGCTGGTCAAGAAGTCAGGGCTGAAAACGGGGCACGCCGTCGTCTGCACGCTGCTCGGTTTCTACCTGGCGAGCTCGTCCATCGCGCCGACGATCAGCGAGCTGACGACGAACGTGGCGGGGATGATCGGCGACATCAAGTTCTGACCCGGCCCCGGTCCTCCTCGGACGGCCCCGCACCCTCCTCGTAGGGTGGTCCCATGACGGAACCGCCCGCCCGGCGCCTGCTGCTCGTGCACGCGCACCCCGACGACGAGTCGATCAACAATGGCGCGACCATGGCCAAGTACGCGGCCGAGGGCGCCCATGTCACGTTGGTCACCTGCACGCTGGGCGAGGAGGGCGAGGTCATCCCGGCCGGGCTCGCCCATCTCGCCGCCGACCGCGAGGATGCCCTGGGGCCCTGGCGGGTGGCCGAGCTGGCCGCCGCCATGAAGGAGCTGGGGGTCACCGACCACCGCTTCCTCGGCGGCCCCGGCCGCTACCGCGACTCCGGGATGATGGGCACCGAGCAGAACCACCGCCCCGGCGCCTTCTGGTCGGCCGACCTCGACGAGGCGGCCGCCCATCTCGTCGAGGTGATCCGCGAGGTGCGCCCGCAGGTCCTGATCACGTACGACCCCGACGGCGGCTACGGCCACCCCGACCACATCCAGGCACACCGCGTCGCCATGCGCGCCGCCGACCTCGCGGCCGAACCGGCCTTCCGGCGCGACCTGGGCAGGCCGCACACCATCGCGAAGATCTACTGGAACCGCGCCCCGCGCTCCGTGGTCGAGGAGCGGTTCCGCCGGATGGCGCGGGAGCTGCCGGACACGCCGTTCACGGACCCCGCAGCCGTCGCGGACGTCCCCGGCGTCACCGACGACGAGCGGATCACCACGGAGATCGACGGCACGCCCTTCGTGGCGGCCAAGGCGGCGGCGATGCGCGCCCACGCCACGCAGATCACGGTGGGCGAGCCGCTCTTCGTCCTCTCCAACGACCTCGCGCAGCCACTCTTCGAGGTGGAGTACTACGAGTTGGCGCGGGGAGAAGCGTCGGCAGAAGGCACGGACCGCGAGAAGGATCTCTTCGCGGGGCTCGAAAGGGTGACGGATGTGGTTGAGGTGACAGCGCTGTGAGCACGCGATCTCGTGCGTCGGCGGGAGCCGGTTCCGGGTCCGACGGGAAGCCGGACGCCTCGGGTTCCGCCTCCCCGGCCGCCGCCGCGGCGCCCGCGGGCAGCTTCCTCGCGCAGCCCCTGAGGGCGGGACGGCTCGCCGCGTACGCCGGGCTTTTCGTGCTCGGCGCCGTCGTCGGCGCCGCGGGCACGCTCGTCCAAGGGGGCTTCTTTCCCGCCGGGTTGCTGCTCGCCCTGCTCGGCGCCGCCGGTGCCTTCCACGGCGGGGCGCGTGCCGTCGGCACCAAGGCGGGGGCCGTCGCGACCGCCGCCGGCTGGCTGGTCGCCGTCATGCTGCTGACCGCCACCAGACCCGAGGGGGACTTCCTCCTCGGCGCGGGCGCGCGCTCGTACGGCTTCCTGTTCGGCGGTATGGCGGCAGCTGTGATGTGTGCCACGCTCGGGCAGCGGCCGCAACCGGGCGCGTCCGCCGCCCGACTTGGCAAGTGACGTACCACTTCAGCCCGTCTTCCGCACGGGTTTGACGCCGGTCACAGGATGAGCGCCGACGGCGGCCAGTATGGTGGTGCGGCCGCCGAGCCTCCCCCAACCTCCGGCCGGGGGGACCCCGGATGAGGTCGAGACGGGCGGCGGAGTCAACCAGGAGAACCTGCCTTGAGTCGTGAAACTGACAGTTCGTCCTCCGGGCCCCAGGGGCGCGGTGGAGCCGCTTACCCCTCGGGGACGCCGCCGTACGGCTCCCCGGCGCAGGGCGCTGCCGCGGACGGCGGCGCGGACGGCGGGCGGCCCGGCGAACCCGAGACCCAGACCACGCTGACCACCCGCATCCGGATCAACATCCCCGGCTCGCGGCCCATCCCGCCGGTCGTCATGCGTACGCCCGTCGGCGACGAGGGCGGCTCCCGGGGCGACGCCTCGCGTGCGGACGACGAGAGTCGCCGTGACGGCGCGCCAGGGGCCCCCGGCGCGGCGGACGCGGGCGGCGCGGGCAGAGGCGGGGCCCCGGCCGCGTCCCACACGAACGGCGGCTCCGGTTCCGGCTCCGGGTCTCAGGGCTCCGGCTCCGGTTCCGGTTCGGGCAGCGGTGCCGGGTCGGCCTCCGGGGCGGACGGTTCCGGTGGCCCCGGCGGCCCCGGCGGCTCCGAGGAGAAGACCAGCGACTGGTTCGCGCCGCGCAGGCCCGCGCGGGGCGAGAGCGGCGGCTCGCCCGCGAACGGGCCGGGCGGTGCGCAAGGCTCCGGCGGTCCGGGCGGCTCGGGTTCCGGCTCCTTCGACGTGTCCGGTGCCGTGGCGTCGGGCCCCCTCGGCTCGGGGGCGCCGCAGGGCGGCGACCTGCCGTACTTCTCGCAAGGCCCTGGCGCCGGTTCCGGCGGCTCCCAGGACCCGCAGGACCTTAGGGGCCCCGCGGGCCCCACCGGCGGCCCCGTGACGGGTGACAGCCCGCTGGCCGCGCCCGGCCCCCGTCCCTCGGCTCCCGGCGGCGGCTCCGGCGGCCCTGGCGGATCCGGCGTGCCCGGGAGCTCCGGTGTGCCCGGTGGCCTCGGTGGTCCCGCCGGTTCCGGCAACCCCGCGGGGGGCCCGCCGCGTTCGGGCGCCCTGAGCGACGACACCGCCATCCTGACGCCGCAGAAGGGCGGGCCGCTCTCGCCGCCCTCCGGCGGCCCGCGCCCGCCCGCGGGCGGCCCCGGCTCACTGCCCGGCGGTCCCGGCGCCCCGACCCCCGGCTCCAACGTCTCCGGGTCCACGCTCACCAGCGGTATCCCCGTCGTGCCGCCCACGCAGGACAACTCGCCCTTCCCGGACGGGCCGCGGGGTGACGGCGCGATGTCGCACACCCCGCCGAAGCTGCCGGAGCCGGTGCGCTCCGACGCGCCGCCCGCCGCGCCCGCGAAAAAGAAGAAGGGCCGCAGCAAGCTGGTCCTCCTCGCGGCCGCCGTGGTCGTCGTGGCCTGCGGGGCCTACGGCGCGGGCCTGCTGATGAACCACGCGGACGTGCCGAAGGGCACCACGGTGCTCGGCGTCGACATCGGCGGCGGCACCCGTGACGAGGCCGTCAAGAAGCTCGACGACGCCCTCGGCGAGCGCGTCGCCAAGCCGCTGAAGCTGTCGGTGGGCGGCGACACGGTCACGCTCAAGCCCGACCAGGCCGGCCTGACCCTGGACAGCCAGGCCACCGTCCGCGCGGCGGCGGGCAGCGACTACAACCCCGTCTCCGTGATCGGCTCGCTCCTCGGCAACCAGCGCGTCGTCGAGCCGGTCATGCCCGTCGACGAGGAGAAGCTGACGGCCGCCCTGGAGCGCGCCGCGGGCGGCTCGGGCTCGGCGCAGGACGGCACGGTCAAGTTCCTGCCCGGCAAGGCCGTCCCCGTCTACGGCAAGGTCGGCAAGGGCATCGACGCCGACGCCTCGACGACCGCCGTCGCACAGGCGTACAAGAAGCAGGTCGAGACGGGCGGCGCGGGCGCCGTCCAGGTCCCCGTCACCACCCGCAGGCCCACGGTCTCCAAGGCCGAGGTCGACAAGTTCATGACCCGCTTCGCGAAGCCGGCGATGTCCGCCAACGTCACGATCAAGGCGGGCGGCCGGGAGATCCCGTTCGGCCCGGCGAGGTCCCTGCCGAAGATCCTGGAGGCGAGGGCCACCGACCACGGCACCCTCCAGCCGTACTACAACCTCGAAGAGCTCAAGAAGCTGTACGGCAACGTCTTCGACGGCGTCCTGATCCAGCGCGGCACCGGTGACAAGACGCCCGTCCAGCCCACGGACGTGGCCGGTGCCATGAACAAGGCGCTGGTCGGCAAGACGCCCGCCGAGCGCGTCGGCGTGATCGAGACCAACGCCGACTGACCGGCGTACGCCGTCCGCCGCGAGAAGGCGGCCGACCGGCGTGCGCCACTCCGTCGCGAGGAGGCCGGACGGCCCGCCCGGGTGACCGGGTGAACCGTCCGGCCTTCGGCATGACATCTGTCATCCCGGACTCGGCACACACGACACTGCCGCCGCCGCCCCGCCCCCGGCGACGATGGCTCACATGACGATCACCACCACAGCACCACCCGCCACCAGCGCGGTCAGCTTCGAGCGGGTGACCAAGTCCTACGGCGGCGTCCGCGCCGTGGACGGCCTCACGCTCGGCCTGCGCCCCGGCGAGACGGTGGCGCTCCTCGGCCCCAACGGCGCGGGCAAGTCCTCCGCCCTCGATCTGCTGCTCGGCCTGCGGCGCCCGGACAGCGGCACCGTCCGCGTCTTCGGGACGAGCCCGCGCGAGGCCATCACCCAGGGCCGGGTCGGCGCCATGCTCCAGAGCGGCGGCCTGATGGGCGAGGTCACCGTGCGGGAGATGGTCGAGCTGGCCTGCGCCCTGCATCCGAGGCGGCACCGCGTGAACGACGTGCTCGCCCGCGCGGGCATCGCCCAGATCGCCGACCGCAAGGTCGACAAGCTCTCCGGCGGCCAGGAGCAGCGGGTGCGCTTCGCGCTCGCCACGGCCGGCGCGAACGACCTCATCGTCCTGGACGAGCCGACCACCGGCATGGACGTCACCGCACGCCAGGCGTTCTGGGCCACCATGCGGGAGCAGGCGGACCAGGGCCGCGCGGTCCTGTTCGCCACGCACTACCTGGAGGAGGCCGACGCGATCGCCGACCGCGTCCTGGTCCTGCACCGCGGCCGCCTCCTCGCCGACGGCACCGCCGCCGAGATCAAGGCGAAGGCGGGCGCCCGCAAGGTCTCCTTCGACCTCGTGGACACCGGCACCGAGCTGACCGCGCGGCTGCGGGAACTGCCGTTCCTGACGTCGCTGGACGTCACCGGGCACACGGTCCGCCTCCAGTCCACCGACGCCGACGCGACCGTGCACGCGCTGTACGGCCTCGGCGTCTACCCCCACAACCTCGAAGTCGCCGGGCTCGGCCTGGAGCAGGCCTTCGTGGCGATCACCGCGGCCGAGGAGGCCAAGTCCGCATGCTGAACACCCTGACGTCGTGGGCCCTGGTGCGGCTGGAGATCATCCGTGCCCTGCGCAACCGCAAGTTCCTCTTCTTCTCCGTGCTCTATCCGTCGCTGCTCTTCCTGATCATCGTCGGCGGCCAGGGCGGCACGGACCGGGCCCCCGGCTCGGGCCTGTCCGTCCCCGCGTTCATGATGGTGTCGATGGCGTCCTTCGGGGCCCTCACCGCCGTCCTGATGGGCAACAGCGAGCGCATCGCGAAGGAGCGGGAGAGCGGCTGGGTGCGGCAGCTGCGCCTGACGACGCTGCCCGGCCGCGGCTACGTGCTGGCGAAGACGGCGAGCGCGGCCGTGGTCAGCCTGCCCTCCATCGTCGTGGTCTTCGTCGTCGCCGCGGTCTTCAAGGACGTCCGCCTCGACGCCTGGCAGTGGCTGGCGCTGACCGCCGGCATCTGGGCGGGCAGCCTCTGTTTCGCGGCGCTCGGCGTGGCCATCGGCTACCTCGCGTCAGGTGACGCGGTCCGCCCGATCACGATGATCGTCTACTTCGGGCTCTCCCTGCTCGGCGGCCTGTGGATGCCCGCGACGACCTTCCCGCGGTGGCTGGGGGACGTCGCGTCCTGGCTGCCCACCCACGCGTACGCTGCCCTCGGGCAGGCCATCGAACTGGGCGACGCCCCGCACGCGAAGGACGTCACCCTGCTGGTCGCCTACTTCCTCCTCTTCGCGGGCGGCGCGGCGTGGCTGTACCGGAAGGACACACTGAAGGCGTGAGCGAGACCCCCCGCGCCGAGGACGCGCGCGCCATCGGCCGCCTCGACGAGACCCACCCGCTGCACACCTTCGGCCGGCCCGTCCGGGACCGCCGCCAGGTCCTCGCCAAGTCACTGTGGATCGGCATCTGGCTGGTCTTCATGGCGAGCCCCGTGCGGGACCTCCTGACGGCGGAGCGCGGCGCCGCGGCCACCGCGCTGGGCTGGCTGGGCCTGACGGTCTTCGTGGTCTGCTACCTCGCGCTCGTCTTCCGGTACACCTCACGGGTGCCCGACTGGGGCAGGGTGCACGGGTGGTTCGCGGCGCAGTTCGTCCTGGCGGTGATCCTCGCCGTCAGCTTCGGCACCAACTGGCTCGGCCTGTTCGTCTACGTCTCCGTGGCCGCGGGCGCGGTGCTGCCGCCGCGCCAGGCGGCCTGGACCGTCCCGGCGGTCACCGCCGTGCTGATCGCGGTGGGCCTGCGCACCGACAGCCTCCAGGACCTCCTGGGCAACCTCGCGGTGCTCAGCGTCCTCACCGGCTTCGCGATGAGCGGCGTACGGCAGTTGGTGCGTACGACGATCCAGCTCCGCCGGGCACGGGCCACCGTCGCCCAGCTCGCCGCCAACGAGGAACGGCTGCGGCTGGCCAGGGACCTGCACGACCTGCTCGGTCACTCGCTCTCCCTGATCACCCTCAAGAGCGAGCTGGCCGGCCGGATGCTCCCCGACCACCCCGACAAGGCCGCCCAGCAGGTCGCCGACATCGAACAGGTCAGCCGCCAGGCCCTGGTGGACGTGCGCGAGGCCGTCTCCGGGTACCGCAGGCGCACCCTGGCCGGTGAACTGGCGGGCGCCCGCACGGCGCTGGCCGCCGCGGGCATCGAGGCGGACGTCCCGCTCCAGGCGCCCGCCGGACTGCCCGGCGAGGACGGTGAGGCGGCGCTCGCCTGGGCGCTGCGGGAGGCCGTGACCAACGTCGTGCGGCACAGCGCCGCGCGCCGCTGCACGGTGGCCTTCACGACCCGCCAGACCCTCTCGGGGCCGCTCCTGGAGCTGTCCGTGGAGGACGACGGCGTGGGCGCGTCGGGCACGGCCGCGGGCAACGGCCTGACGGGCCTCGCCGAGCGCGTGGAGGCGGTCGGCGGCGCCCTGGAGACGGGCCGGGGCGCCCGCCGCGGCTTCCGTCTCGCGGCCCGCGTCCCCATGGCCGGGGCGGCCGTAGGATCCCCCTCATGACCAGCGAGGACGGCCACGGCGTGGCGGACGGCGACAGCGCGACGATCAGGGTGCTCCTCGCCGAGGACCAGTCGATGGTCCGCGAGGCCCTCGCGGCGCTGCTCGGCCTGGAGCCGGACATCGAGGTGGTCGCCCAGGCGGCCCGCGGCGACGAGGTCCTCGCGGCGGCCCGTGCCCACGGCGTGGACGTGGCGCTGCTCGACATCGAGATGCCCGGCCTCACCGGCATCGAGGCGGCGGCCGAACTGCACGCCGCCTGCCCCGACATGAAGATCGTCATCCTCACCACCTTCGGGCGTCCCGGCTATCTGCGCAGCGCCATGGAGTCCGGCGCCGACGCGTTCCTGGTCAAGGACGCCCCGGCCGCCCAGCTCGCCGAGGCCGTGCGCAAGGTCCTCGCGGGGGAACGGGTCATCGACCCGACGCTGGCCGCGGCCGCCCTCGCGGAGGGCGCGAACCCCCTCACCGACCGCGAGCGCGAGGTCCTGCGGGCCGCGGCCGGCGGGGCCACCAACGCCGAACTGGCCGCCGCCCTGCACCTCTCCCCGGGCACCGTCCGCAACTACCTCTCGACGGCCATACAGAAACTCGCCGTCCGCAACCGCGCGGAGGCGGTCAGCACGGCCCGCGACAAGGGCTGGCTCTGACGGACGGCCCGTCCGCCCAGTTGGGCCGAGTTCGGTTCGGCCGAATTCGGTTCGGCCCCGTTCAGTTCAGCATGGCTCTCGCCGCCCGCGCCTGCTGGCGGACGCGCTCCGCCGTGGTCGGCTCCACGGCCGTCACCACGTCGGCGTACTCGTCGAGCTCCGCCGCGCCGCCCAGGAAGTCGCCGCGCTGGACGAGGAGTTGGGCGCGTTCGTAGCGCAGGCGCGCCGGGTGCGCGGGCAGCAGCAGGGAGAGGTCGAGGGCCCACAGGGCGACCTCCGAGCGCTCGGGGCGGGCGGCGGCCCAGGCGCGGATGTTGTTCAGGATGCGCTGCACGATGTTCAGCGGGTCGGCGGGCGTGAGCATGGACGGCTGGATGCCGGTGCCCGCGGACCCCGCCACCAGCAGCTCCGCGTCCTGCCCGGTCAGCAGCCGCCCGCCGTCGAACGGGTCGGCGAGCACCTGGTCGTCCCGGGGTCCGAAGCCGACCACGAAGTGGCCCGGCAGCGCCACCCCGTACACCGGGGCGCCCGCGCGGCGCGCCACCTCCATCCACACCACGGAGAGCAGGATCGGCAGCCCTCTGCGGCGCCGCAGCACCTGGTGCAGCAGGGACGACTCCAGCCGCTGGTAGTCGCCGGGCGTCCCCTCGAACCCGCACTGGTCACCGAGGAGTTCGGCCATCGCGGTCGCCCACGCGCGGGGCCCGCCGGGCCGGAAGGGCAGCAGTCCCGCGAGCCGGTCCAGCTCGATCTCGGCGGCGTCGATGCCCGCCTCGTCCAGGGCGGGGTCGGCCTCCGCGCCGATCAGCAGGCACAGCAGGGCGAGTCCGGGCCTTTCGGACCGTGCCTCTTCGGCGAACCGCCGCCGCCATTCGCCGGACTCCGCGTGCATACGTGCCTCGTGTCTCATGCCCTAGCCGGGCTGCTTTCCGTGCCGTGCCGTTCCGCCCGCCGGACCGTCAACGCTCAGGACCCGCCGTGCCATTCCGCCCGCCGGGCCGTCGACGCTCAGGACCCGCCGTGCCGGAAGTGGTGATAGGCGTGATGCGCCGCGAAGCCCATCCGGCCGTACAGCGCCCGCGCGCCGTCGTTGCCGTCCTCGACCTGGAGCCAGGCCGCCGACGCGCCGTCGGACAGGGCCTGTCGGGCCAGCGCGGTCATCACCGCGGTGGCGAGCCCCTGCCGCCGGTGCTCCGGATCCACCTCGACCGCCATGAAACCGGCCCAGCGCCCGTCCACCACGCACCGCCCGATCGCGGCCGTGGAGTCACCGCTCCCGGGCACGGAAGCGAACCACACCAAGGGCCCGCTCGCCAGCACCTCGGGCACATGAGGTGCCAAGTCCCCGGCCCGCCCGTACCGCCGCAGCCACGCCTCGTCGCAGGAACGGGAGAGGTCTACGCGCGACACGTCCACGTCCAGATCCGCGACCGGCGCGAGCGCGCCGACGTGCAGCTCGGCGCTGACCTCGCGCTCCCACCCGCGCGCCGCCAGCTCCGCGCACAACAGCTCCTGCGTGCCCTCGGCGCCGGTCGCGGTCTGCACGTAGGGCGGCAGGTGACGCGCCGCGTACCACTCGCGTACGTACGTCAGCGCCTCGTCCAGCGGCTGCCCCGGATCCCCCAGCGGCAGCACCGAGTTGGCGCGCCGCGTGAACCCGCCGGCGGCCCGCAGCTGCCAGTCGCCGAGCCGCTCGCTCTCCACCGGCTGCCAGGCCCGCGCGGTGACCCGGGCCAGCTCCGCGTACGAGGCGGCGGGCCCCCGGCGGCGCGCCGGCGCGGACGGCACGACCTTCCCCGCGACGAGGGAATGCTCCGGAATGCGGACACTCTCGCCGGTCCGACGCGTGATGAGCACCACACCATCGGTCCACGATGTGAGAACACCGACCGTGTCCGTGAACTTACCGCCAGGTGATCCCGCTTCACTCAAGCGTCGGACGGAAACGCGTTTCCCCACGTCAGCAGGGGTGATGCGGACCTCAAGACGTCCGCCCGCAGTGAATTCCACAGCTCTGTACGCCCCTCCTGTTCGGATCATGCCCAGGAACGGAGATACTAGGGGCGGGCATCGACGACGCCGCGCTCCCGCGCGCCAGGCGAGCGGAGCCTGAGGACGGCCCGCCAACGCCCGTATCGAGGAGGAACGACAGCGTGACCTACGTCATCGCGCAGCCTTGTGTCGACGTCAAGGACAAGGCGTGCATCGAGGAGTGCCCGGTCGACTGCATTTACGAGGGCTCCCGGTCCTTGTACATCCACCCGGACGAATGCGTCGACTGTGGTGCCTGCGAACCGGTCTGCCCGGTCGAGGCGATCTTCTACGAGGACGACACTCCCGAGGAGTGGAAGGACTACTACAAGGCGAACGTCGAGTTCTTCGACGAGCTCGGTTCGCCCGGTGGCGCGAGCAAGCTCGGCCTGATCGAGCGCGACCACCCCTTCATCGCCGCCCTGCCGCCGCAGAACCAGTAACGGCAGCCTGAGCACCGCCCCGGTCCCGTACGGCACGTCCCGCGTACGGGACCGAGGTGTTTCCACGGGGGCGCGCGAGACGCCCCCCGACGTACAAGCGCACCACGGGAGTGAGCACGTGTCCGCAGTCTCCGATCGGCTTCCCGCCTTCCCCTGGGACAAGCTGGGGCCCTACAAGGCCACGGCGGCCGCGCACCCGGGCGGCATCGTCGACCTGTCCGTCGGCACGCCGGTCGACCCGGTCCCCGAGCTGATCCAGAAGGCCCTGATCGCGGCGGCCGACTCGCCGGGCTACCCGACGGTGTGGGGCACGGCCGAACTGCGCGACGCGATCACCGGCTGGTGCCGGCGGCGTCTCGGCGCACAGGACATCACGCACCGCGAGATCCTGCCGGTCGTCGGCTCCAAGGAGCTCGTGGCGTGGCTCCCGACGCAGCTGGGCCTCGGTCCCGGTGACGTCGTCGGCCATCCCCGCCTCGCCTACCCCACGTACGAGGTGGGCGCCCGGCTCGCCCGCGCCGACCACGTGGCCTACGACGAGCCCACGGACCTCGACCCCACCCGCCTCAAGCTCCTGTGGCTCAACTCGCCCTCCAACCCGACCGGCCGGGTCCTCACGCGCGAGGAGCTGACCCGCACCGTCGCCTGGGCGCGCGAGCACGGCGTGCTCCTGGTCAGCGACGAGTGCTACCTGGAACTGGGCTGGGAGGCCGACCCGGTCTCGGTGCTGCACCCGGACGTGTGCGGCGGCTCGTACGAGGGGATCGTCGCCGTCCACTCGCTCTCCAAGCGGTCGAACCTCGCGGGGTACCGCGCCGCGTTCATCGCCGGTGACGCGGCCGTCCTCGGCGACCTGCTGCACATCCGCAAGCACGGCGGCATGATGACCTCCGCGCCGACCCAGGCCGCGGTCGTCGCGGCGCTCGGGGACGACGAGCACGTGCGCGAGCAGCGCGAGCGGTACGCGGCCCGGCGCACCGCCCTGCGCGACGCCCTCCTGAAGCACGGCTTCCGCATCGAGCACAGCGAGGCGAGCCTGTACCTGTGGGCGACGCGCGACGAGTCCTGCTGGGACACCGTCGGCCATCTCGCCGAGCGCGGCATCCTGGTGGCGCCCGGCGACTTCTACGGCCCGGCGGGCGACCGCTTCGTGCGCGTGGCGCTGACGGCGACGGACGAGCGGGTGGCCGCGGCCGTCGAGCGCCTGGGGTGAGGCTTCGGGACGGCCGGACATGACGCGGGGCCCGGAGCCACTGGCTCCGGGCCCCGCGTCATGAGGGACGGGTGGATCAGCCGAGGGGCAGGCCCTGGGTCGGCAGCCCGCCCTTGGCCACCGAGTCGGTGGGCAGACCGGCGCCGGTGGCCGTGCCCGCCGTCTCGCCGATCACCTCGCCCGCGCTGCCCGCGACCTCACCGGCGGCCTTCTGCGCGGCGGGGGTCGCGGTCTTGGCGCTCTTGCCGACGACCTTGCCCGCGGTCGGGACGCCCTTCTTCACGGCCTTGCTGCCGGTGTCACCGGCGACCTTGGTGGTCTTCTGGGCGGCGCTGTCGACGGTGTTGCCGAGGCCGGCGCCGTCCAGCGCGGTCAGCCCGCCCAGGTCGGGGGCGGCGGGCAGGCCAACGGCGCTCGCGGAGCCGGCCGCACCGACCACGGAAGCTGCGCCTGCTGCGCTGAGCAGCGCGGCGCGGGCGATCCGGCGGGTCAGGGGGAGGGACATGATGCTCCTTCAGACGGGGAGAGAACGTTGGGGTGTCCGGCCGGATCGGCTCCGGCGCCCCACCGGATGGCTTCCGGCGATCGGACACAGTGACTACCGCTCGAAGTCCGCGAAGGTTGCGGTACGCCGACGTAAAGAGTTGGCAATGCGTCGCATTATCGGCTCTGGATAAAAACGGGCAAAAAGCTCGCTTCTCCGGAGTGGCGCCGAATCCTTCATGCTCTTTGCCCGCAAGGGTTTCGCGGCTGCCGCGAACGACATGCGGGACCTCCGGACGGCGCGTCACTCAGCCGTGCTCGCCGCCCCCCGAACGGGTGACCGGCCGCACTACTGCCCAGTGACGATCCGGACCTCGTCCGTGGCGCCGCCGGGCCCCGCAGCCCCGTCCCGGCGCACCGCGCGCCAGCTCCCGGAGTCCGAGGCGCGCCACTCCCGCCCGCCGTACGAGACGCGCTCGACCCGCAGCGCCGAGGAGTGCGCCAC
>NZ_JAFEXF010000203.1 GCF_016905445.1 Streptomyces sp. G44 | reverse complement strand
GCGTCAGCGTCGCGCTCACGGCACCGGAGGCGAGCGCGGGGAGGAACCGCCTGGCGGGCTCCGGCCGGCCCAGCTCGGCGAGGCGGGCGAGGAGCGCCGCCGCGGCCACCGTCTCGCCGGCGGGGCCGGGCACGGCGTGCCGCCCCAACTCCACGAAGGCGACGGCCGTTTCGACGGGCAGGGGACCCACGCCGTCGTACTCCGGCGGAACCGGCAGCGCGAAGACCCCGGCCTCCGCGAGCCGCGCCAGGACCGCGTGGCCCGGCGCGTGGTCGCCGGTGCTCCACGCGCGCGTGGCCGCCACCGTGCCGGACGCCGTCAGCATCGCGTCCAGGGAGCGCGCGAACTCCCGCTGCTCGGCGTCGAGGAGGAACCTCACCAGCGGCGTCCCTTCGGCAGGCCGAGCAGCCGCTCGGCGATGATGTCGCGCTGGATCTCGTTGGTACCGGCGTAGATGGGCCCGGCGAGCGAGAAGACGTACCCCTCGGCCCAGTCGGCGCCTCCGGTCGTCGCGCCGGCGTTCCTCGCTCCGTGGACCGCCGCGCCGTCGATCAGTTCCCCGTCCGCGCCCAGCAGGTCCAGCGCCGTCTCGTGCAGCGCGATGTCGTATTCCGACCAGAAGACCTTGTTGAGGCTGGACTCGGCGCCGATCCGCTCCCCGGCCGCGAAGCGCGAGGCATTGGCCCACGTGAACAACTCGTAGGCGCGCGCCCCGATGACGGCGTCGGCCACGCGGTCGCGCAGCGCGGTGTCCGCGGGGTCGCCGTGCGCCCGCCAGTGCCGCACGAGACGCTCCGCGCAGGCGAGGAAGCGGCCGGGGGAACGCAGCGTCAGACCGCGTTCGTTGCCCGTGGCGGACATCGCGATGCGCCAGCCCTGGCCGGGCTCGCCGATCACGTCCTCGTCGGGCACGAAGACGTCGTCGAGGAAGAGCTCGGCGAAGGCGGGCTTGCCGTCCAGGCGCCCCACGGGGCGGACCGTCACGCCGTCGGCGTCGAGCGGGAACATCAGATACGTGAGGCCCTGATGCGGCGGCCTGCTCACGGTCGTCGCGGCGGCCGACGCGGCGGTCGACGCGGCTGTTTCGGCGGCGGGCTGCGTGCCGGTCTCGCTGCCGGGTTCCTTGCCGGCCGGCGCGCCGGTCTCCGCGCCGGCCTCGCGCGGCTCGTCGCGGAAGAGCCCGAACGCGCGATCGGCGAAGGCGGCCCGTGACGACCACGTCTTCACTCCGCCGAGCAGCCAGCCGCCCTCCGTGCGGCGGGCGGTGGAGCGCAGTGACGCGAGGTCCGAGCCCGCCTCCGGCTCCGACCAGGCCTGTGCCCAGATCACCTCGCCGGTCGCCATGGAGGGCAGTATCCGGGCGCGCTGCTCGGCGGTGCCGAAGTCGAAGAGGGTCGGCGCGAGGAGGCTGATGCCGTTCTGCGAGACCCTGCCCGGCGCCCCCGCCGCGTAGTACTCCTCCTCGAAGACCAGCCACTTGACGATGTCGACGCCCCGGCCGCCGTACTCCTCGGGCCAGGAGACCACCGACCAGCGGTCAGCGGCGAGTTCGCGCTCCCACTCCCGGTGGGCCGCGAAACCCTCCTCGGTCTCCAGGGAAGGCAGGGGCATGGCCGGCACATGCGCGGCGAGCCACTCGCGCGCCCGCTGCCGGAACTCGCCCTCCCCGGCGGTGAAGTCGAGGTCCATCGGCGCCCCACCTCCCACTGGCTCTTCGCCGCCGTCGACCATCGCCGCCACCGGCTTCGCTTATGTCTTCCCTAACAAGTGTTTGGTAGATTACCGTGAGAAGGGCGAAGGAGTCGAGAGCCAGACCGAGCCGGAGGGGCCGCTCATGGACGCACCCGCTTGTCCGCCGGGACACGACCTGCTCGCGGGCCGCACCGCCGTGATCACGGCGGCCGCCGGCGCGGGCATCGGCGGCGCCACCGCCCGCCGCTTCCTGGCGGAGGGCGCGCGCATCGTCATCGGGGACGCCCACGCGCGCCGCACGAAGGAGACGGTGGCGGCGCTCACCGAGGAGTTCGGCGCCGACCGGATCGACGGCATCCCGTGCGATGTCACCGACGAGGCACAGGTGCAAGCCCTGTTCGAGCTGGCGGAGCGGCGGCACGGCAGCCTGGACATCGTGGTGAACAACGCCGGACTGGGCGGCACGGCCGCGCTGACGGAGATGACCGACGAGCAGTGGGGCAAGGTCATCGACGTGACGTTGACCGGCACGTTCCGCTGCACCCGCGCCGCTCTGCGCCGCATGCGGGGGAGCGACCGGGCCGACGACGCCCCGCCGAGCCGCGGCGTGATCGTGAACAACGCCTCCGTGCTGGGCTGGCGCGCCCAGGCCGGCCAGGCCCACTACGCCGCGGCGAAGGCCGGTGTCATGGCCCTCACCCGCTGCGCCGCGATCGAGGCCGCCCCCCACGGCATCCGGGTCAACGCGGTCTCGCCGAGCCTCGCCCTGCACCCCCACCTCGCGAAGGTCACCTCGCCCGAGCTCCTCGAAGAGCTCACCGCCCGCGAGGCCTTCGGGCGGTTCGCGCAGCCCTGGGAGATAGCCAACGTCATCGTCTTCCTGGCCAGCGGCTACTCCTCGTACATGACGGGCGAGACCGTGTCGGTCAGCAGTCAGCGGGCCTAGGCGGAGAATGACCGTGTGTCGAAAACGAACCAGAGCACCGAGAAGCAGCGCACCGAAGAGCAGGGCACCGAAGAGCAGGGCACCAAGAAGCAGCGCACCCGTGGGCCGAGCCCTGCCGCCAAGAAAAAGCCCCAGGTGAGCCCCTCACCCGAGCGGCGCCGCGAACTCCTCGGCATCGCCGCCGAAGTCTTCGCCGAACAGGGGTACAACGCCACCACGGTCCGCAAGATCGCCGACGCCGCGGGCATGCTCGCCGGCAGCCTCTACTACCACTTCGATTCCAAGGAGTCGATGCTCGAAGAGATCCTCCGCACCTTCCTGGCCGAGCTGTGGGACGGGTACGACACCGTGCTCCAGGCCGGACTCGACCCCCGCGAGACGCTCGAAGCGCTCGTCACCGAGTCCTTCCGGGAGATCGACCGGCACCGCGCCGCCGTCGCGATCTACCAGAAGGAGTCCAGGCACCTGGTCGCGCAGGAGCGCTTCCAGTACCTCTCCGACTCCCAGCAGCGCTTCGAGAAGGCGTGGCTGACGACGCTGGAGCGGGGCGTCGCCGAAGGCGTCTTCCGCGACGACCTGGACGTCCGGCTCGCCTACCGCTTCGTGCGCGACACCGTCTGGGTCGCCGCGTCCTGGTACCGCCCCGGCGGAGGCCACAGCCCCGAGGAGATCGCCCGGCAGTACCTGTCGATGGTCCTTGACGGCATCTCCGTACGTACGTGACAGGCACGCCGGCACACGGCGCGCCACGACCGAGGAGTACGCAGTCATGGCCGAGGCCTACATCGTCGAAGCGGTCCGCACCCCCGTCGGCCGCCGCAAGGGGGGCCTCTCCGGGGTCCACCCCGCCGACCTGGGCGCCCACGTCCTCAAGGCGGTGGTCGAGCGCACCGGCATCGACCCCGCCGCCGTGGAGGACGTCGTCTTCGGCTGCCTGGACACGGTCGGCCCGCAGGCCGGGGACATCGCCCGCACCAGCTGGCTCGCGGCCGGACTCCCCGAGGACGTGCCCGGCGTGACCATCGACCGCCAGTGCGGCTCGTCCCAGCAGGCCGTGCACTTCGCGGCGCAGGGCGTCCTGTCCGGCACCCAGGACCTCGTCGTCGCAGGCGGCACCCAGAACATGTCGATGATCCCCATCGCCTTCGCGTCCCGGCAGGCCGCCGAACCGCTCGGCCTCACCGAAGGCCCCTACGCGGGCAGCGAGGGCTGGCGCGACCGCTACGGCGACCGGCCCGTGAACCAGTTCCACGGCGCCCAGTCGATCGCCGCCCAGTGGCACATCACCCGCCGCGACATGGAGGAGTTCGCGCTCCGCTCCCACCGACGGGCCGTGCGCGCCATCGACGAGGGCCGCTTCGACCGCGAAATCGTCGCGTACGGCGACGTGACCACCGACGAAGGCCCGCGACGCGACACGACCCTGGAGAAGATGGCGGGCCTCGAGCCCGTCCTGGAGGGCGGCACGATCACCGCCGCCTGCTCGTCCCAGGTGTCGGACGGCGCCGCCGCCCTGCTCATCGCGAGCGAACGGGCCGTGCGGGAACACGGGTTGATGCCTCGCGCGCGCGTGCACCACCTCTCCGTGCGCGGTGAGGACCCCATCCGCATGCTCTCCGCGCCCATACCCGCCACCGCGTACGCCCTGAAGAAGAGCGGCATGCGGATCGGCGACATCGATCTCGTCGAGATCAACGAAGCGTTCGCTCCCGTCGTCCTCGCCTGGCTGAAGGAGACCGGCGCGGACCCCGAGAAGGTCAACGTCAACGGCGGCGCGATCGCCCTCGGCCACCCCCTCGGCGCGACGGGAGCGAAGCTCATGACGACGCTCCTGCACGAACTGGAGCGCACCGGCGGCCGGTTCGGCCTCCAGACGATGTGCGAGGGCGGCGGCCAGGCGAACGTGACGATCGTCGAACGCCTCTGACCCCCCTCGCCGCCGCGCGGAAACCTCTCGCGTCCACGAAACGGACTCTTCCTCACCCCTTGCGGGAGTACCTGCGCCGACACCGCTCCACAGCGGCCCCGACCCGGCTAGTCTCGACTCCTGTACGTCGATTGAGCGACCCCGGGAGGTAGCGCGATGACGCAGGGACGGCCCGGAGGAGCCGCCTGGGCCCCGCTGTGGGAGCGCGACGCCGAACTCGCCGCGGCGACCCAGGCCGTCGAGGAGCTCTGCGCGGACGTCACGAGCGTGGGCGGCCTGCTGGTCTTCAGCGGCGAGGCCGGCATCGGCAAGACCGCGCTCCTCGCCGAAGTGCGCCGCATCGCGGAGGAACGCCGCGCCACGGTCTGGTACGCACGCGGCGGCGAGGCCGTCACCTCCGTCCCCTTCAACGTCGTACGCCAGCTCCTGCAACCCGCCCTCATCTCGCTCAGCGCCGAGGAGGCACGCGAGTACCTCGGTGACTGGTACGACATCGCGGGCCCGGCCCTCGGCATAGTCCCGCCCGGCGAACGGCAGGCCGACCCCCAAGGGGTCTGCGACGGCCTCGTCGAAGCGGTCTCCCGGCTGGCGCAGCGCAACTGGCCGCTGGTCCTGCTCATCGACGACGCGCACTGGGCCGACCAGGAGACGCTGCACTGGCTGGCCGCCTTCGCCCGCCGCCTGGACGAGCTGTCCGTGCTCGTCGTGATCGCCCACCGGCCGGGCGACGCCGAGGGAGACAGCGCGCGCCATCTGGCGTCGGTCGCCGCGACGGCCCGTTCCTGCCGCACGCTGCACGCGCTCACCCCGGACGCCGCCGCGGGACTGACCCGCGCCACGCTCGGCGAGCACGCCGACGACCCGTTCTGCCGCGAGGTGTGGGCGGTCACCGGCGGCAACCCCTACGAATCGGTCGAACTGCTCGCCAAGGTGCAGGACAGCGACCTCGAACCGGTGGAGAGCTCCGCGGACACCTTGCGCGCCCTCAACCGCACCGCCAAGGGCCACGGCCTCATCGCCCGTCTCGAAGACCTCGGCACCGACGCCACCCGCTTCGCCTGGGCGGCGGCCATCCTCGGCTCCGCCATCTCCCTGGACATGGCCGCCCGGCTCGCCGGGCTGCCCCGCCCCGACGCCGAGCGCTGCGCGGAGCAGCTCTGCGCCGCGCGCATCCTGCTCCGCGACGAGGACGGCCTGGAGTTCGTGCACCCGCAGATCGAGAGCACGATCTACCGCTCGATCCCGTCGGCCACCCGCACCGCCATGCACGGCGTGGCCGCCACCGTCGTCACGCAGGAGGGCCGGGGTGCCGCGGCCGCCTCCCGGCACCTCCTGGAGGTACACCCCGAGGACGACCCCGACGTGGTCGAACAGTTGCGCCAGGCCGCCGCCGAACACCTCGCGGTCGGCGCACCCGACGCGGCCCGCCGCTGCCTGGAGCGGGCCCTGCGGGAGCCGCCGCTCCCCGAGATTCACGCCCGCGTGCTCTACGAACTGGGCTGCGCCACCCTGCTCACCTCGCCCTCCACCACCATCCGGCATCTGCGCGAGGCACTCTCCATGCGGGGCCTCGACCAGGAGCTGCGCGTCGACGCCGTCTGCCGGCTCTCCCAGGCCCTCGTCCACAACGACCAGCTGGGGGAGGGCCTGCGGGCCATCGCCGACGAGGCCGCGCGGCTCGGCCAGGGACCGGCGAAGCTGCGCCTCCAGGCCGTCCAGTACATGTGGGAGGGCATCCATGCGGGCGAGGAGGACTCACCGGCACGCTCGCGGCGGCTGGCCGACCTCGCCGGCCCGCTGACCGGCCGCGACAACTCCGAGCGCGCCCTGCTGATCCTGCGCGCCTTCGACGCCATGACCCGCGGTGAGAACGCGGAGCTGGTCGTCGAACTCTGTGACCGCGCCCTCGTCAACGGCCGCCTCGCGCCGGGACTCGGCTGGACCGACACCGAGTGGAGCTTCGAGCTGCGCCTGATGCTCGGCGGTTCCTACGCCTTCTCGGACCGGCTCGACCGCGCGGAGAGCCTGTTCACCGAGGCCGTGCGCGTGTACGAGACGGCGGGCTGGAGCGGCGGCCACCTCGCCCTCGCGCACGCCTTCCTCGGGTACGTGTACCGCAGGCGCGGGCGGCTGATCGACGCCGAGCGCTCCCTGCGCGAGAGCCTGCGCCTGGCCGACCGCGTCGGCACCGGCCTGCCCATGCACTGGGAAGCGGCCAGCATGCTCATCGACACGCTGCTGGCGCGCGGGCACATCGGCGAGGCGGGCGCCATCGCCGACCGGTACGGCTTCGCGCCGCCCTCCGCCTCCACGATCTACGTCCCGGACGCCATGACCGTACGCGGCAGGCTGCTGCTGGCCCTCGGCCGCACGGACGAGGGGCTGAACGAACTGGAGGCCACGGCGAAGGCGTTGACCGCGCGCGGCCAGTACAACACCGTGCTCGCGCCGTGGGCGTACGACCTCGCCCGCGCCCTGGCCGCCGAGGACCCGCAGCGGGCCGCGCTCCTCGTCTCCGACGCCCGCATGCAGGCCGAGCGGTTCGGCACGGACACCGCGATCGGCGAGGCCCTGCGGTGCGAGGCCGCCCTGGAGAAGGGCCCGCGCTCCCTCGTCCTCCACCGCCAGGCGGCCACCTACCTGGAGGCGTCGCCCTGCGCGTACGAACACGCGGTGGCCCGAGTCGAATACGGCATCGCCGCGGACGCCGTGCCGGAACTCGAACGCGGTCTCACCCTGGCCCGCACCTGCGGGGCGGACGGCCTGGCCGAGCGGGCACTGGCGCACTTGTCACTGGTGAACGGCTGACGGGCTGACGGGCGGACGGGCCCAAGGGTTGGCGGGCCCAAGGGCTGACTGGCTGAGCGGCGCTGACCGGGACCGGGCGCGGCGGTCGGGAGTGCGGGAACGGGTCGGTTCACCCCCGCACCCCCAACCGGCCCATCACCTCCCCCGCCTCCACCATCACCCGCTCCACCAGCTCCCCGCATGACGGCAAGTCCTCGATCACCCCGGCCACCTGGCCCGATGCCATCACCCCCGCCTCCGGGCGGCCGTCGACCATCGCCGACTTGAGCAGCATCGGCGTGTTCGCCGCGAGCAGCACCTGGCTCCACGTCAGGTCCTTGCCGCGTTTCAGCGCCAGGCCGTCGCGCGCCAGCTGGGCCCAGCCCAGCCCGGACAGCTCGCGGAACGCCGCCGCGTGCCGCACCGCCCGGGCCAGGGACGCGAGGCGGCCCGACTTCTCCAGGGCGGCCACCAGCTCCGTGCGCAGCATCCGGTGCGGAAGACCGTCCACGCGCGTGGTGACCGTGACGTCCGAGGCGGAGGCCGCCAGATAGCGCGCCTTGACCACGTCCGGCACCGTCGAGTCCGACGTGAGCAGGAAACGCGTGCCCATGGCCACACCCGCCGCGCCATAGGCGAGCGCGGCGACCAGACCGCGTCCGTCGTGGAACCCGCCCGCCGCGACCACCGGGATGTCCACCGCGTCGACGACCTGCGGCAGCAGGACCGTCGTGGCGACCTCCCCGGTGTGCCCGCCGCCCTCGCCGCCCTGCACGACGACCGCGTCAGCGCCCCACGCGGCGACCTTCTCGGCATGCCGCCGCGCGCCGATCGAGGGGATCACGACCACCCCCGCGTCCTTGAGCTCGGCGATGAGCTCCCTGGACGGTGCCAGCGCGAAGGACGCCACCCGCACGCCCTCCTCGACGACGACCGCGACACGCTCCCGCGCATCACCCGCGTCGGCCCGCAGATTGACCCCGAACGGCGCGTCCGTGCGGGACTTCACCTCGCGCACGGCCGACCGCAACCGCTCGACGGTCATGGTCGCGGAGGCCAGGATGCCGAGCGCCCCGGCGTTCGCCGTCGCGGAGACCAAGCGGGGCCCCGCCACCCAGCCCATGCCGGTCTGCACGATGGGGTGCCGCACCCCGACCAGCTTCGTCAGCGGTGTCCCGATGACGGGCGCCGCCGCCGTCACGCGCGCACCTCGCGCTCCCGCAGTCCCCGCGGGTCCACCACCTCGCGGATCAGCCGCAGTTCCTCGTCCGTCGGCTCACGGGTGTACGGAACACAGCCGTCCGGTACGGCGGCGAGTGCGAAACCGGTGGACTCCCGCACCCGCTGGAGCGTCACCCCCGGGTGCACGGACACCGCCCGCATCGCGTGACCGGGCGTCGCGAAGTCGAAGACGCCGAGGTCGGAGACGACGCGGCGCAGATCGTGGAAGCGGGTCGCGGAGGGCCCCGCGGCGACCGCGCTGTCGTACCCGACGCCGCTGATCATGTCGACCTTCTCGACGAAGACGCGCGTCGAATGCCTCGGGATCCAGTAACTCACCGGGTTGTTGACCGTGTTGGCCGGGGCGCCGCGCACACCGAGCAGCTGCCGCCGGGGGCGCGCCCAGTCGCCGATGCACGAGATGTTCTGGTTCCCGAACCGGTCGATCTGGCTCGCGCCCATCATCACGTGCCGCCGCCCGCCGAGCACCATCGCCAGGTGCTTGCGGTACGGCAGCCAGCCCTCGGTCACGCTCGACGCGTCGCCGAGCGCAGGCACGTCGCCGATGAGCAGCGCCTCGCCGTCCGTGAGCAGCAGGTCGGGGGAGAAGGTCAGCTTGGCCAGGCGCGCGCCGATGGACGGGATCGTGCCCATGGGGGAGGCGAGGATCTCGCCGTCGTCCCGCCAGGCCTCGGCGCAGGCGACGACGCAGTACTCGGCGCGGGTGACGGCCCGCCCGGCGGCCCGGGTCATCGCTGCTCCTTGTGCCAGGCCTGGACGGCCAGGTGGTAGTCCCGCTCCGTGCCGGAGAGGAAGCGGGCGTGGAAGGCGGCCCAGGCCTCCGGGTCCGCGGCGGCGTCGGCGTACGCCTTCTGGAAGGGCTCGTCGCGGCCGTAGTCGGGCACGCAGGACGTGAAGTGCGCGCCCTTGGGCGTCTCGGCCACGCCCGTCACCGTGTGCCGGGAGATAAGCAGGGACTGCGGCGCCGCGTGCCCGGTGAGCCGCCCGGAGCCGACGACCTGCTCGCAGGAGACGTACGCGGTGGCGGAGGCCTCGCAGAACAGGTCGTCGAAGTAGGGGTCGGGGCCCAGATAGCGGGCGTTGCCGAACCGGTCGGCGCGGTTCATGTGGACCAGCGCCGCGTCCATCCGCAGGGCGGGCACCGCGACCAGTTCCTCCCCGTCCGCGTACGGCGAGGTGACCGTACGCAGGTGGGGATTGACCCGCAGCACGTCGGAGCCGAGGCCCGCGCGGATCGGCAGGAACGGCAGCCGCTGGGCGCCGGCGGTGAGGCCCTGCATGAACATCGCCTCGTCCAGCTCGACGAGTTCCAAGGCGCCGCGCTCGCGTGCCGCGCGGAAGTGCGGCTCCAGCGGGATCGAGTCGAGTGTCGTGAACGCCGTGATCAGCTTGCGGACGCGGCCCGCGGCGACGAGCAGGCCGACGTCCGGGCCACCGTAGGAGACGAGGGTCAGGTCCGTGACGCCGGACCGCAGCAGCGCGCGCACCAGCGCCATCGGCTTGCGGCGCGAGCCCCAGCCGCCGATGCCGAGCGTCATCCCGCTCTCCAGCCGCCCCACGATCTCGTCGGGCGTCATGATCTTTCCGGCCCTGTGGTCCGGGCCCCGCCGGTCGCTCATGTCCCGCCTTCCCCTCGCGTCCCGAAGTCCTCGCGGATGCGGTCGGCCAGGCCGCTGAGATTCGCCTCGAAGGTGAAGCCCTGCTCGAAGCGGTAGCTGCGGTGCACGTCGACCGGGTCGATGCCGTTGATGGCCGCCTTCGCGAAGCGCAGCAGTGTGCCGTCCTTGCGGGCGATCTCCCGGGCCAATCCGGACGCCGCCTCGCGCAGTTCGGCGCGCGGGACGACCTGCCACACGGAGCCGTGGGCGTGCAGTTCGGCGGCCGTCACGGTGCGCGAGGTGTAGTACAGCGCGCGCATCAGGTGCTGCGGCACCAGGCGGGCCAGGTGGGTGGCGGCCCCCAGCGCGCCCCGGTCCAGCTCGGGCAGGCCGAACGAGGCGTCCTCGCTCGCCACGATCGCGTCCGCGTTGCCCACGAGGCCTATCCCGCCGCCCAGGCAGAAGCCCTGCACGGCGGCGACGACCGGCACCTCGCAGTCGTACACCGCGGAGAACGCCGCGTGGCAGCCGCGGTTGGCGCCGATCAGCGCGGTGTGGCCGCTGTCGCGCCGCAGCTCCTTGATGTCCACGCCGGCGTTGAACCCCCGCCCCTCGGCGGCCAGCACCACGCAGCGCGTGCCGGGGTCGCGCCCGGCGGCGCGCACGGCGTCCGCCACCTCGTACCACCCCCGCACCGGAAGGGCGTTGACCGGTGGGTAGTCGACGGTGATGACGGCCACGCCCTGCGCGGGCTCCGGGACGGAGGTGGAGACAGACATCACAGGATCCGCTACCTTTCGACCACAAACCTTCAACCAAACATTTGTTAGTCGGAAGGTAGCAGCGATGACTGACACCCGACAGGTGGCCGTCGTCACCGGCGGCACCCGCGGAGTCGGCGCCGGAATCGCCCGCGGTTTCCTCGCCGCCGGGGCGCATGTCGTCGTGTGCGCCCGCAGACCGCCCGAGGAGCCGGTCGAAGCCGCGGGCGCCACGGCGGAGTTCCGGCCGCTGGACCTGCGCGACGCCCGGGCCGCGCACGCCTTCTTCCGCCAAGTGGCCGCCGACCACGGCTCGGTGGACGCCCTCGTGAACAATGCGGGCGGCACGCCGTTCGGCCTCCTCGCCGGGACCGCGCCCGCCCGCCAGGCGAAGATCGTCGAACTGAACCTGCTCGCCCCGCTCTACGCCTCGCTCGCCGCGTACGACGTGATGCGCGCCCAGCGGTCGGGCGGCAGCATCACGATGATCGGCAGCGTCAGCGGCACCCGGCCCTCACCCGGCAGCGCGGCGTACGGAGCGGCGAAGGCCGGCCTGGAGAACCTCGCGCGGACCATGGCCGTCGAATGGGCCCCGGCCGTGCGCGTCAACACGGTCGTCCTCGGCCTCGCCCGCACCGAGAGCGCCCACCTCCACTACGGCGACGACGAGGGCGTCGCGAAGGTCGCCGCCACCGTGCCGCTCGGCCGTCTCGCCGATCCCGCGGACGTCGGCGACGCCTGCGTCTTCCTCGCCTCCGCCCGCGCCCGGTACATCAGCGGAGCCTCCCTCCACCTGCACGGCGGCGGCGAGCGCCCCGCCTTCCTGGACGCCGCCCCGGTCAACCACTGAACGACTCACAGGGAGTTGCCGCATGAGTTCAGCCGCCGCATCCGGGATCTGCGCGGGCCGCGTCGTGGTCGTCACGGGCGCGGGCCGGGGACTCGGCCGCGCCCACGCGCGCGCGTTCGCCGCCGAGGGCGCCTCGGTCGTCGTCAACGACCTCGGCGTGGCACCAGACGGCTCCGGGGGACCCGACGGCTCCGGCGGCCCGGCACACGCCGTCGTCGAGGAGATCCGCGCCGCGGGCGGCGACGCCGTCGCCCACGGCGGTGACATCGCGACCCCCGAGGGCGCCGCCTCGCTGGTGCGGACCGCCCTCGACACGTACGGACGCCTCGACACCCTCGTCAACAACGCCGGCTTCCTGCGCGACCGCATGCTGGTCAACCTCGACGAGGACGACTGGGACGCGGTGATGCGGGTGCACCTCAAGGGGCACTTCCTCCCCTTGAAGCACGCGGCGGCCCACTGGCGGGCCGAGGCGAAGGCCGGACGCGTGCCGCACGCGTGCGTGGTCAACACCAGCTCGGGAGCGGGCCTGCTGGGCAGCGTCGGGCAGGGCAACTACAGCGCCGCCAAAGCGGGCGTCCTCGGCCTCACCATGGTCGCCTCCGCCGAACTGGCCGCCTACGGAGTACGCGTGAACGCGATCGCCCCCGCCGCCCGCACCCGCATGACCGAGCGGACGTTCGCCGACACGATGGCCGCCCCCGAGGACGGGGCCTTCGACGCGATGGCCCCGGAGAACGTCTCACCGCTCGTCGTCTGGCTCGGTTCCGCCGCCTCCGCCGGGGTCACCGGCCGTGTCTTCGAGGCGGAGGCGGGCCGCATCACCGTCATGGAGGGCTGGCGCCCGGGACCGACCGCTGACAAGGGCGCCCGCCGGACCCCGGCCGAAGCGGGCGAGACGGTCCGCGAGCTCCTCGCCGACGCCCAGCCGCCCGGACGTGTCCACGGGGCACGCTGACCGGCCCTCAGCCCCGTGTTTCCGGCCCCGTCGCCTCCTCCTCCTCCGCCAGCGCCCGCTGAGCCACCCCGAAGGCCGCGTCGGCCGCCGGAACACCGCAGTAGACGGCCGTCTGGAGCAGGACCGCGCCGATCTCCTCCGGCGTGAGGCCGTTGCGGCGGGCCGCTCGGACGTGCGGGGCCAGCTCCGCGAGATGGCCGTGGGCCACCAGTGCGGTCAGTGTGATCATGCTGCGTTCGCGGTGCGAGAGCGTGGGGTCGGTCCAGATCTCCCCCCAGGCGTACCGGGAGATGGAGGCCTGGGAGCGGGGGGCGAAGGGCGGGGGGGTGGGCCGCGGGCGGGCGGCGGGGCTCGCCTCCCCTCCCGGCCCCGCCCCCCCCCCCGGCCTCCCCCCCGCCCCGGGCGTCCCCGCCCCCCCCGGCCCTGCCCCCCCCCCCCCGCTCCCCC
>NZ_JAFEXF010000202.1 GCF_016905445.1 Streptomyces sp. G44 | reverse complement strand
AGCCACAGGCCCCGACGCCGGGCGCGGCGGTGGCCGAGGCCGCCACCGGAGCACACCCGCAGCCCGCTTCCGGCGCCGCTCCCGAGGCCCTGCCCCACGCCGCGCCAGATGCCGCCCCCCGCCCCCCCCCCGCCCCCCCCCCCGCCCCCCCCGCCGCCCCCCCCAGCACCCCCGAGGCCACCCCCAGCACCCCACCGGACACCACCCCCGGCGCCACCCCCAGTGCCGCCCCCCACACCACCCCCGGCACCGATCCGGACGCCGGATGAACGGGCATCCCGCGCCGGACGCCGAACTCGACGAGGCGCTGGCCCTGGTGAACGAGTGCCGGGACGGCCACCGAGCCGCCCCCCGCCCCATGCCCCCGGCCGCGGCGGCCTCCACGCCTGCCCCGCAGCCCGGCCGGCACCCCCATCCCGGGCGTTCCTCGCGAACCACCCCCACCCCCGGCCGGGCCCCCCGGGACCGCGACGTCACACCCTGGCCCGCCGCCCGTGCCCGCGCCGCGCAGGCCGTGCCGCGGACCGGCGGCGACCCTGTGCCGGTGCCGCTGGGCCAGGCCCTCGGTCTCACCCTGGCCGCTCCGCTCACCGCCCTCACGGACCTGCCGTCGTTCGACACCTCCGCCATGGACGGCTGGGCCGTCGCGGGCCCGGGACCCTGGGCCGTACGGGCCGAAGGAGTCCTCGCCGGGCACGGCGTCCCGGAGGCGCTAGCGGACGGTGAGGCGGTCGGCATCGCGACGGGCGCCCGTGTCCCGCAGGACGCCACGGCGGTGCTGCGCAGCGAGCACGGCCGCATCGACGACAAGGGCAGGCTGCTCGCGCTGCGCGAAGTGGTACCGGGCCAGGACATCCGCCCACGCGGCCAGGAGTGCCGTTCGGGCGACCAGCTCCTGCCTGCCGGTTCGCTGGTCACCCCCGCTGTGCTCGGGCTGGCCGCGGCCGCCGGGTACGACACGCTCAGCACCGTCCGCCGGCCGCGCGCCGAAGTCCTCGTCCTGGGCGATGAGTTGCTGGCCGCCGGGCTGCCCCGCGAAGGCCTCATCCGTGACGCGCTCGGGCCGATGCTGCCGCCCTGGCTGCGCGCGCTCGGCGCGGAGGTCACCTCGGTCCGGCGGCTGGGCGACGACGCGATGGCGCTGCACGAGGCGCTCGCGACCTCCACCGCCGACCTGATCGTCACGACGGGCGGCACGGCGTCGGGCCCGGTCGACCACGTCCACCCCACGCTGCACCGCCTCGGCGCGGAGCTGCTCGTGGACGGTGTCGCCGTGCGCCCCGGCCACCCGATGCTGCTGGCCCGCATCCGACCCGGCCGGCACCTCGTGGGGCTGCCGGGCAACCCGCTCGCCGCGGTCTCCGGACTGCTCACCCTGGCCGAGCCCCTGCTGCGTGCGCTCACCGGGCGTGCGGTGGGGTCCAGTGGCGGCGCGGCGGATGCGGCGTACACCGTTCCCGTACGCGATGCCGTGCAGGGGCACCCGCACGACACCCGCCTCGTGCCCGTCACGCTGCGCGCCGAGCACGCCGTGCCGCTGCGGTTCAACGGACCGGCGATGTTGCGCGGCATCGCGGCGGCCGACGGGCTCGCGGTCGTACCGCCCGGCGGGGCGCGCAAGGGCCAGGAGCTGGAGATGCTCGACCTGCCATGGGCCGTGTCCGGGTATGTCGGCGGCGCGGGCGGCACATGCGAGCAGGACCGGCCGGGCCGGGGCCAGGGCGGCAGCGGGGAGCGTTTCACGTGAAACTTCCCGGCCACGACGCGATCGCCCGCGACCCCGCCGAGCACCACACGACCCACCGGATCAAGCTGCCCCGGCGCGTGGTGGAACGGCCGCTGCGCCAGGTCACCCGACGGCTGGTGATGGCGCTGCTGGTGCTCGCCCTGACGACGTTCATAGTCTGGGTCGACCGTGGCGGCTACCACGACAACTCCGACGAAGCAGTCGACTTCCTCGACGCGGCGTACTACGCCACGGTGACGCTCTCCACCACCGGCTACGGCGACATCGTGCCGTACAGCGACACCGCGCGGCTCACCAACATCCTCCTGATCACGCCGCTGCGCGTGCTCTTCCTGATCATCCTGGTCGGCACGACCCTCGAAGTGCTCACGGAACGGACGCGCGAGGAATGGCGTCTGTCCCGCTGGAGGTCCAACTTGCGTGAACACACTGTCGTCGTCGGCTTCGGGACGAAGGGCCGTTCGGCGATCCAGACCGTCTGCGCGACCGGCCTGAAACCGGAGCAGATCGTGGTCGTCGACCCCAGCGAGAAGGTGATCGACGCGGCCACGGCGGAGGGGTACGCGGGTGTCGTCGGCGACGCCACGCGCAGTGACGTGCTGCTGCGGGCGGAGGTGCAGCGGGCCCGCCAGATCATCATCGCGACGCAGCGTGACGACACGGCGGTACTGGTCGCCCTCACCGCACGGCAGATGAACCGCGGGGCGAAGATCGTGGCGGCGGTGCGCGAGGAGGAGAACGCGCCGTTGCTGCGGCAGTCCGGGGCCGACGCGGTGATCACCAGTGCGAGCGCGGCCGGGCGGCTGCTCGGTCTGTCCGTGCTGAGCCCGAGTGCGGGCATGGTCATGGAGGACCTGATCCAGCAGGGCACGGGGCTCGATCTCGTGGAGCGGCCGGTCATAAAGGCCGAGGTCGGGCGGGGTGTCCGGGAGACGGAAGACCTGGTGGTGAGTGTCGTACGCGGGCATCGGGTGCTGGGGTACGACGATCCGGCGGTCGGGAAGTTGCAGTTGACGGACCGGCTGATCACGATCGTCCGGGCGACGCCGGGGACGGTGGTCGCGCCGGACGTGAGGCCGTTGCCGACGGACTGAGGGCGTGCGGCGGGGGACGGACCGGGTGCAGGGGTGTCGGGGCTGGTTGCGGGGCCTGCCCGGGTGCGGGTGTGTGGTGGCTGGGCGCGCGGTTCCCCGCGCCCCTGATGGGGCCTTGACGGGGCGTTTCTGGTGGAGGCGGGAGTAGCCTCGGCCGCATGTATGCGATCACGATCCCCGAACCCGGCGGCCCCGAAGCGCTCGTGTGGGCCGAGGTGCCCGATCCCGTGCCCGGCGAGGGCGAGGTGCTGGTCGAGGTGGTGGCCAGTGCCGTGAACCGCGCCGATCTGCTGCAACGGCAGGGCGCGTACAACCCGCCGCCCGGCGCCTCCCCCTACCCCGGCCTGGAGTGCGCGGGCCGCGTCACCGCGCTCGGCCCGGGTGTCTCCGGCTGGGCGGTCGGTGACGAGGTGTGCGCCCTGCTCTCGGGCGGTGGCTACGCCGAGCAGGTCGTCGTCCCGGCCGGCCAGCTGTTCCCCGTACCCGAGGGCGTCGACCTCGTGACGGCGGCGGCGCTGCCCGAGGTGACGTCGACCGTGTGGTCCAACGTCTTCATGATCTCCCACCTGCGGCCCGGTGAGACGCTGCTCGCGCACGGCGGTTCGAGCGGTATCGGCACGATGGCGATCCAGCTGGGCAAGGCGGTCGGCGCGAAGGTCGCCGTCACGGCGGGCAGCAAGGAGAAGCTGGCGTTCTGTCAGGAGCTCGGCGCCGACATCCTCATCAACTACCGCGAGCAGGACTTCGTGGAGGAGATCGAGCGGGCCACGGACGGCTCCGGCGCGGACGTCATCCTCGACAACATGGGCGCGAAGTACCTGGAGCGCAACGTGCGGGCCCTCGCGGTCAACGGCCGGCTCGCGATCATCGGCATGCAGGGCGGCGTCAAGGGCGAGCTGAACATCGCCACGCTGCTCAACAAGCGCGCCGCCGTCACGGCCACCTCGCTGCGCGGCCGCCCCGCCACCGAGAAGGCGTCGATCGTCGCGGCGGTGCGGGAGCATGTCTGGCCGCTGATCGCCGGCGGCCACGTACGGCCGATCGTCGACCGCACGGTGCCGATGCGTGAGGCGGCGGCGGCGCACCGGGTCCTGGAGGAGAGCAGCCACATCGGGAAGGTGCTGCTCACGCGGTAACCGCAGCCGCAGCCGCAGCTACAACCGCAGCCGCAGCGGGAGGGTGTGGTGCGGTGCGCGGGTGGTGCGGGTGTGTGGTGGCTGGTCGCGCAGTTCCCCGTGCCCCTTCGGGGGCGCGCGTACCCCTTTCGGGGGCGATCGAGGTGCCGGAAGCGGGGCCGCGTGTGACGCTGGCACTGGCTCGGTGAGCCGTTGAGCCGTTGATCTTGGGCGTCCCGGTGGCGGGAGGTGGCCGGCGCGGTGGCTGTTTCACGGGTGACTGTTCGCGTGGCCCCGGTGGCTCTCGTGGCCGCCGTCCTCACGGCCCTCCCGGCCCTCACGGCCCTCCCCGTGATCGCGCCCGGCCGCCTGGCGTACGCGGCCGAATCCGCCCCCGGAGGGGCCCTCACCACCGTCGACGAGACCCCCCGGGCCGGCAGCCGCCCCGGCGAGGGCCGGGCGCGGCCGGGACGCCAGGACGTGCCGCTCCCCGACCCGCCGCCACCGTCGCCCACGCCGCCCCCTCCCAGCCCTCCGCCCCCACCGGAGCCGTCACCCGTGACCCATCGCGGCGGCGCCTCCGAGGCCACCGGGCCGGCGCCCCCCGAGACCGTCCTGACCGGCCTGCGCGTCCTGCCGCTCGGCGGCGGCCTGCTCCTGATCGGCCTCGGCCTCGGTTTTCTGGGCCTGCGGCTGAGGCGCGGCTGATGCGTGCCCGAGGGTGGATCAGCTCCGTACGGGGGCACCACCGATGTGTGAGGTACGGGTACGAGAGAATGGCGCCATGGAGATGCCGAGGAGCGAACGGTCGCCGGAGAGCCCCCAGGTCCTGGTCGTGGGCCAGGACGGAATGGCTCTCGGGGGTGGCGGAGACGACGAATCCCGCGAGGTTCCGGTGACGGAGATGGTCGAACAGCCGGCCAAGGTCATGCGCATCGGCAGCATGATCAAGCAACTTCTTGAGGAGGTGCGGGCGGCTCCTCTCGACGAGGCGAGCCGGGTGCGCCTCAAGGAGATCCACGCCAGCTCGGTCAAGGAGCTGGAGGACGGCCTCGCCCCTGAGCTGGTCGAGGAACTGGAGCGGCTCTCCCTGCCCTTCACGGAGGAGGCGACGCCCAGTGACGCGGAACTGCGCATCGCGCAGGCCCAGTTGGTCGGCTGGCTGGAAGGCCTCTTCCACGGGATCCAGACGACGCTGTTCGCCCAGCAAATGGCGGCGCGGGCGCAGCTGGAGTCCATGCGGCGTGCGCTGCCGCCGGGCATGGGCGGCGGCGATGACGACGACGAGGGCGGCATCGCGGGCCGTACGGGGGGCCCTTACCTCTAGGACCCTCCGTACGACACCTGGTCATCTGTAGGACCCGCGGACGACGAGGGCCCGGTACGCGTAGTTCCGCGTACCGGGCCCTCGTCGCAGGAACCGGAGAGCTAGGCGGGGTTGCCCGTGGAGACGTCCAGCTGGAACTCCGGAGGGTTCTTCGGGTCGATGTCCGAGCCCTCCTTGGGGACCTGCCGCATGACGGTGTCCTCCCCGTAGGCGTTCTCGTCGATCCGGCGCGGGTCGTACTGCCACCCGGCCGCCTGGAGACACGTGAGCACCGACTTCCAGTCCTTGAAGGTGAAGTCGGGGACCTTGACCTTGGTCTCGTCGTTGTACGAGGTCTCCGGCTCCTTGCACTCCTCCTTGTCGATCGTCATGTTGCGGTTCGGCCCCTTGTGCCCCGCCACCGGCGTCTTCGACTTCTCCTCGGAGGCTTCCTTGCCGTCATCCCCGCCCCCGCTGAGGGAGAGCGCGGTGATCAGGCCGCCGATGGCCATGAGTGCGACGACGATCGAGCCGACGATCACCGGCATGTTCCGCCGCTTGCCGCCCCCGTTGCCGCCCGAGCCCGCGGGGGACGCCGTCGTGGCCGGCTGCGGGGAGAGGGTGTACGGGGGCGGGGTGTGCGCCCCCTGCTGCTGGGGGTAGCCGTAGCCCTGCTGGGGCGGGTAGCCGTAGCCCGGCGTGGGGGTGGGGGCCGGGGTCGACGGGGCGTACGGGCCCGGCTGGTACGGCGTCTGGACGCTGCCGCCCTGCTGCGGGAGCGAGGAGTCGACCGGCGGGAAGACCGCCGAGCTGACGCCCGCGCCGCTCGCCGTCGGCGCGCCCGGCACGATGCTGGGAGCCTGAGCAGGAGCAGTCTGCAAGGACTGGGCGACGCGCAGGCACTCGTCGCGCATGGTCTCGGCGGTGGGGAAGCGCTCGTTCGGGTTCTTCTTCAGCGCGCGGGCGACGATCGCGTCGACCGCCGGCGGCAGCGAACGGTTGATCGAGGACGGAGCGACCGGCTCCTCCTGGACATGGGCGTACGCGATGGCCAGCGGCGAATCCGCTTCGAACGGCAGCCGCCCGGTGACCAGTTGGAAGAGCATGATGCCGACGGAGTAGAGGTCGGAGCGCGCGTCGACGCCGCGGCCGAGCGCCTGCTCCGGCGAGAGGTACTGCGGGGTGCCGACGACCATGCCGGTCTGGGTCATCGACGTGACGCCGGACTGCATGGCGCGGGCGATGCCGAAGTCCATGACCTTGACGACGTTGCGCTTGGTCATCATGACGTTGCCCGGCTTGATGTCGCGGTGGACCAGGCCCATCTCGTGGCTGATCTCCAGCGCCGCCAGCACATCGGCGGTGATCTTGAGCGCCTGGTCGGTCGGCATCGCGCCGAACTGCGTGACGGACGCGTCGAGCACCGAGCCGAGCGGCTTGCCCTCCACGTACTCCATGACGATGTACGGCATCGTCGTGCCGTCCAGATCGTCCTCGCCGGTGTCGAAGACCGACACGATGTTCGTGTGCGTGAGCTTCGCCACCGACTGGGCCTCGCGGCGGAAGCGCTCGCGGAAGGACTGCTCGCGGCCCAGCTCGGTGTGGAGCGTCTTGATCGCGACTTGGCGATCGAGAACGGTGTCGTACGCGAGGTGGACCGAGGCCATGCCGCCTTCGCCGAGCAGATCGCGCAGTTGGTAGCGGCCGCCGGCCAGCGAACGCCCCGCGTACCGCCCCTGTGCGCCGTCCTGGCTGCTCATCTCGTGCGTCCCCCATCGGCGCGGCAGCCGGACGGCTCCGCGGCTGGTGATCGATTACCCGCTATTCCTGGCCAAGTCTGCCCCAGGACGATGACGCGTCAAGCTCGGTGCCCGTTCCGTGACCGTACGCGCAAGAAGCGTCTCGGAAGCGTTACAAGTTTGCGCGTGAGGACCCGGGAACGCTTTTATGTCCGGTCCACCTCGAACCGGCAGGTGGCATGAAGGCTGTAGCGTGGCCCGTCGGAGTGCCCGTACAGCGGCGTACTCAGCACCAAGTACCACGACCAGAAACGACGGCGAGGACTGATGGCACAGACGCAGCGCGCTCAGGGCCCGTCCGACCCCGAGGCGTCTGGCGGCGGAATGTCTGACGCGCCCGAGTTGTGGGGCAACGGCGGGCTCGTCGGCGACGGCCGGTACCGGCTGACCCACAGACTCGGCCGGGGCGGCATGGCGGAGGTGTTCGCCGCCGAGGACGTACGTCTCGGCCGCACCGTCGCGGTCAAGCTGCTCCGCTCCGACCTCGCCGAGGACCCGGTCTCCAAGGCCCGCTTCACGCGCGAGGCCCAGTCGGTCGCGGGCCTCAACCACCACGCCGTGGTCGCGGTGTACGACTCGGGTGAAGACGTCGTCGGGTCGGGTGTCGTCCCGTACATCGTCATGGAGATCGTCGAGGGCCGCACGATCCGCGATCTGCTGCTCAACGCGGAGGCGCCGGGGCCCGAGCAGGCGCTCATCATCGTCTCCGGGGTGCTCGAGGCGCTCGCGTACTCGCACCAGCACGGCATCGTGCACCGTGACATCAAGCCCGCGAACGTCATCATCACCAACTCCGGCGCGGTGAAGGTGATGGACTTCGGGATCGCCCGCGCCCTGCACGGCGCGCAGTCGACGATGACCCAGACCGGCATGGTCATGGGCACGCCGCAGTACCTCTCGCCCGAGCAGGCGCTCGGCAAGGCGGTCGACCACCGTTCCGACCTGTACGCGACCGGCTGTCTCCTCTACGAACTGCTCGCGCTGCGGCCGCCGTTCACCGGCGAGACGCCGCTCTCCGTGGTCTACCAGCACGTCCAGGACCAGGCCGTGCCGCCCTCCCAGGTCTCCGACCAGGCGCCGCCGGAGCTGGACGGGCTCGTCATGCGCTCCCTGGCCAAGGACCCGGACGACCGGTTCCAGACCGCCGAGGAGATGCGCGGCCTCGTCCAGTACGGCCTCCAGATGCTGCACGAGCAGGGCAGCCACACGGGGAGCTGGAACACGGGACCCGTCGACTTCGCGGGGGCGCACGAGGGCGGCAGCACCGCGGCGATGGGTGTCGCGGGGGCCGGCGCGATGGCGCACCCCGACTCCGGCACCGCCCAGATCCCGGGCCCGATGCTGCGTCCGCCGGGCGACGACGGCGGCTTCGAGGGCGGGCACCACGGCGGCAGGAGCGGCCGCGGCAAGATGTGGATCTTCGCCGTGCTCGCGGTCATCGCGATCGCGGTGGGCGTCGCCTTCGCGCTGAGCGCGAACGACGGCGACAAGAAGGAGAAGGACCCGGTGACTCCTTCGACGAAGCAGTCGCAGGAGAAGGAGCCCAGCAAGAGCCCCGACAAGGAGACGACGGGCGAGGCGACGGATCCGGGCGAGGACACCGGGGACCAGACCGGCTATCCCCCGCAGACGAACCGGCCGACCGGTCCGACGCAGCCCACGGGGCGCCCGACGCAGCCGACGACGGGCCCCACGCAGCCCACGACGGACCCGACGCAGCCGACGACGGACCCGACGCAGCCCACCACCGACCCGACGCAGCCCACGACGGACCCGACGGATCCCGGCGGCGGCGAGGACCCGGGCGACCCCGGGGGCAGCGACGGCGACGAGTCCTGACGCCCCGGCCCCCGCGAGAGCCGAACCAAGAGCCCCTGTCCCGCCTCGGCGGAACAGGGGCTCTTGGCGTACGGACGTACTGGGCGTACGGACGTACTAGGCGTACGGGCGCACTAGGCGTACGGGCGTACTGGGCGTACACGGGTCGACATCAGTGGACGCGCTGAAGCCGGCGGCCCTCGCCGGCGCGCAGCGTGTGCACCTTGGTCACCTGCGGCTCTATCCGCAGATACACCGGGTCGAACTGCTCGCCGTCCGCGAATCCCGGCGCCGGACCGAAGATTTCCAGCTCGGCGTCGGTCGGCTCGACCGCCTCGCACAGGCCGATGCACTGCACGGTCCACCGGACGTCACGGACCGACGCCACGTCGGCGTTGTCGGCGCCGTACGCGACGACGCTGCCGACGCAGGCCTGGTGGTAGCCGAAGCCTCTGTGCAGGCGCAGCAGGATCGTGCCGCCGACGACGATGTGGCGGGCCACCGCGAGGAACGGCAGCGCGCGCATGCTGGTCGCCACGCGGCCGTAGTCGGTACGGCGGAGCAGTTCGAGGGCGAGCTGTTCATCGGGGTCGAGGCCGGCGTCGACGGAGTCCGTGGAGGCGCTGGGGTCGCTGGACATGACCCCTACCCTCGTCCACGGACGGGATGTCGGAAAAGAGGCCCCCGCCCTCATCGAACGGGACGTAAGTCCCGGCCCGCGCGCAAGTCCCGGACCGCCCGTCAGCCCGCGGCCGGCCACCGGGCCCGGCCCGTACCCGTCAGTGCTGCTTCTCCGCCTGCATGCGCGCCACGTACGCCGCGGCCTGCGAGCGGCGCTCCATGCCCAGCTTGGAGAGCAGGCTGGAGACATAGTTCTTGATCGTCTTCTCGGCGAGGTGCAGCCGCTCGCCGATTGCGCGGTTCGTCAGGCCCTCGCCGATCAGGTCGAGGATCTTGCGCTCCTGCTCGGTGAGGTTGGCCAGGCGGTCGTCACCCTTGGCGCTGTTGCCGTCGCGCAGCCGCTCCAGGACGCGGGCCGTGGCCACGGGGTCCAGCAGGGATTTGCCGGCCGCGACGTCGCGCACGGCGCTGAGCAGTTCGTTGCCGCGGATCGCCTTGAGGACATAACCGGAGGCACCGGCCATGATCGCGTCGAAGAGGGCCTCGTCGTCGGCGAAGGAGGTGAGCATCAGGCATTTGATGTCCTCGTTCTGCGAACGGATCTCGCGGCACACCTCCACCCCGCTGCCGTCCGGCAGGCGCACGTCGAGAACGGCCACGTCCGGTCGCGTCGCGGGGATCCTGACCAGGGCGTCCGCTGCCGTACCGGCCTCGCCGACGATCTCGATGTCGGACTCCACGGAGAGCAGCTCATGGACTCCACGCCGGACCACTTCATGGTCGTCGAGGAGAAATACCGTAGTTTTTCCGTCATCGCGCACGGAGCCAGTCTCACACACGATCTCTTTCTCCGCCCGGGCGGAACCCTTCCCGAGGGCGGGGTGGCCGGGATAACGTGCCGGTGTTCCGGCCCCCTGCCAGGCTGTGATCAGTGCTGTGACCAGGACGTGTTCCCCGCCATTCTCGCTTTACTCGGAAATCCAAGCGGTCAGCGAGCGCCGTTTACTTGGAAATCCAAGCAAATTCGCAGGTCAGATGGGGTTTCACAGAATTGGTAAGCACTGGGTAACGTGCATTGTGCAGGGCGTTCGCCGGGACACCTGTCACGCCTGTTCCCGGCCGAGCCGCACCCACCCCGTGCGCGGGCACGGACCAGGCGAGCCGCGCCCCCGAGCTCTCAAAGAGCAGGGGGGACCCCCAGCTTCCCGGTAACCCCGGGGGCCGGACCGACGGAGGAGCACACGTGACCGTGGAGAGCACCGCCGCGCGCAAACCGCGCCGCAGCAGTACAGGCGGCGGCAAGCGCGCCGGCGTGAAGAAGGCCGCGCCGCAGAAGAGCACGGAGCCCGAGCTCGTACAGCTGCTGACCCCGGAGGGCAAGCGGGTCGCGGACGCGCGGTACGAGTCGTACGTCGCCGACATCACCGCGCAGGAGCTGCGCGGCCTGTACCGCGACATGGTCCTCACCCGCCGCTTCGACGCCGAGGCCACCTCTCTCCAGCGCCAGGGCGAGCTGGGCCTGTGGGCCTCGCTGCTCGGCCAGGAAGCCGCCCAGATCGGCTCCGGCCGGGCCACCCGCGACGACGACTACGTGTTCCCCACGTACCGCGAGCACGGCGTCGCCTGGTGCCGCGGGGTCGACCCGACCAACCTGCTCGGCATGTTCCGCGGCGTGAACAACGGCGGCTGGGACCCGAACAGCAACAACTTCCACCTGTACACGATCGTCATCGGCGCGCAGACGCTGCACGCCGCCGGCTACGCCATGGGCGTGGCCAAGGACGGCGCCGACTCGGCCGTGATCGCGTACTTCGGTGACGGCGCCTCCAGCCAGGGCGACGTGGCCGAATCGTTCACCTTCTCCGCGGTGTACAACGCCCCCGTCGTGTTCTTCTGCCAGAACAACCAGTGGGCGATCTCCGAGCCGACCGAGCGCCAGACCCGGGTGCCGCTCTACCAGCGCGCGCAGGGCTACGGCTTCCCCGGCGTGCGGGTCGACGGCAACGACGTGCTGGCCGTGCTCGCCGTCACCAAGTGGGCCCTGGAGCGGGCCCGCGCGGGTGAGGGCCCGGCGCTGATCGAGGCGTTCACGTACCGCATGGGCGCGCACACCACGTCCGACGACCCGAGCAAGTACCGCAACGACGACGAGCGGGCGGCCTGGGAGGCCAAGGACCCGATCCTGCGGCTGCGGGCCTACCTGGAGTCCGAAGGTCACGCGGATGAGGGATTCTTCGCGGAACTCGACGAGGAGAGCGAAGCGTTGGGCAAGCGAGTGCGAGAGGTGGTGCGGGCGATGCCGGATCCGGATCTGATGGCGATCTTCGAGCATGCCTACGCGGACGGGCACGCGCTCGTGGACGAGGAGCGCGCCCAGTTCGCCGCCTACCAGGCGTCGTTCGCGGACGCCCCCGCGGGCGGGGAGGACAAGTGACCATGGCCGTCCAGAAACTGCCCATCGCCAAGGCGATCAACGAATCGCTGCGCACGGCGCTGGAGAACGACCCCAAGGTCCTCGTCATGGGCGAGGACGTCGGCAAGCTCGGCGGCGTCTTCCGCGTCACCGACGGCTTGCAGAAGGACTTCGGCGAGGAACGGGTCATCGACACCCCGCTCGCCGAGTCCGGCATCGTCGGCACGGCCATCGGCCTCGCCCTGCGCGGATACCGCCCGGTGGTGGAGATCCAGTTCGACGGCTTCGTCTTCCCCGCGTACGACCAGATCGTCACGCAGCTCGCGAAGATGCACGCCCGCGCCCTCGGCAAGATCAAGATGCCGGTCGTCATCCGCATCCCGTACGGCGGTGGCATCGGCGCCGTCGAGCACCACAGCGAGTCGCCCGAGACGCTCTTCGCGCACGTGGCGGGCCTGAAGGTGGTCTCCCCGTCCAACTCGGCGGACGCCTACTGGATGATGCAGCAGGCCATCCAGAGCGACGACCCGGTCATCTTCTTCGAGCCCAAGCGGCGGTACTGGGACAAGGGCGAGGTCGACAAGGAAGCGATCCCCGGGCCCCTGCACAAGGCCGTCGTCGCGCGCGAGGGCAGCGACCTCACCCTCGCGGCGTACGGGCCGATGGTGAAGGTCTGCCTGGAGGCGGCCGCGGCCGCCGAGGAGGAGGGCAAGTCCCTGGAGGTCCTGGACCTGCGTTCCATGTCGCCGATCGACTTCGACGCCGTGCAGGCCTCGGTCGAGAGGACGCGGCGGCTCGTCGTCGTCCACGAGGCCCCGGTCTTCCTCGGCACGGGCGCGGAGATCGCCGCCCGCGTCACCGAGCGGTGCTTCTACCACCTGGAGGCCCCGGTGCTGCGGGTCGGCGGCTATCACGCCCCGTATCCGCCGGCGCGCCTCGAAGAGGAGTACCTGCCGGGCCTCGACCGGGTGCTCGACGCCGTCGACCGCTCGCTGGCGTACTGAGGGAGAGGGTCGTGACGACGATGACAGACGCTGCTCTGAGCGAGTTCAGGATGCCGGACGTGGGCGAGGGGCTCACCGAGGCGGAGATCCTCAAGTGGTACGTGGCGCCCGGTGACACCGTCACCGACGGCCAGGTCGTGTGCGAGGTCGAGACGGCCAAGGCCGCGGTCGAACTCCCCATTCCGTTCAACGGTGTCGTACGGGAGCTGCGCTTTCCCGAGGGCACCACGGTCGATGTCGGCCAGGTGATCATCTCGGTGGACGTCTCGGGCGGAGCGGCCCCGGCCGCCCCCGCCGGGGAAGCCGCCGCACCCGCCCCGCAGGCCGCCGTTCCCGCGGC
>NZ_JAFEXF010000201.1 GCF_016905445.1 Streptomyces sp. G44 | reverse complement strand
GGCGAACGCGCCGTGGATCAGGACGTCGGTGGGTCTGGCCGGCCGCCAGCGGGGTTCGACCGGCCGGGCGGCCGCGGCCGCCGGAGCCGAGGCGGCGACACCCGCGGCGCCGAGGGCGGCGGCTCCGGCGAGGAGGGAGGCGGTCATGGTGCGGCGTGAGAGGGGTGCGTTCATGGTTCGCTTTCTGGGTCAGTGGTGGCCGGGGCCCGCGCGGGTTCCGCGCGGACCGGTCCGGCCGGGTCAGCGGGACGTGGCCTCGACGGCCTTCTCGATCAGGTCGACGACGCGTCGGGGGTGGGAGAGCATGACCAGGTGGGAGGAGTCGACCTCGACGGTGGTCATGCCGGCCCGCCGGTAGCCGTGGCGCTCGACGTCCGGGTTGATGGTGCGGTCGGCGGTGGCGACCAGGCCCCAGGAGGGCTTCGTCCGCCAGGCCGCGACCGGCGCCGCCTCGCCGAACGCCTGGGCGGCCAGGGGCCGCTGGGAGGCGGCGAGGACGGCCGCGAGCTCGGGGTCGACGTCCGCGGCGAAGACGGCGGGGAACTTGTCGGGCCGCACCGACACGTCGATGCCCGGGGTGTTCGACCCCTCGACGGGGAAGGGCGTCTGGACGAGCGCGGCGGCGAGGTCGGAGTCCGGGAAGCGGCCCTGGAGTTCGCCGAGGCTCTCGCCCTTCTCCAGGGCGTAGCCGGCGAGGTAGACGAGGGCCCGGACGTTCTCCTCCGCGCCCGCGACGGTGATGACGGCGCCGCCGTAGGAGTGCCCCACCAGGATGACGGGGCCGGGTATCCGCCGGACGATCGCGGCGACGTACGCGGCGTCTCCGATGAGGCTGCGGTTGGGCACGGCGGGTGCCACGACGTCCAGGCCGCGGGCGATCAGGGCGGGGATCACACGGGCGTAGCTGGACGCGTCGGCGAAGGCGCCGTGGACCAGGACGACGGTGGGCTTCTCGGCTGTGGACATGAGTGACTCCCTTGTGGGACAGGGGTGTTGGGGTGTGCCTGACGCGCACGCCCCAGGGACATAAGGAGTATTGAGGACGAAGCCCGTGGCGCTTTGCCTGTCCGCGTCCTGGCCCTGGCCTGTGCGTGCCCTGCGGCACGCCAACGGCCGCGGTGTGAACGGCTACTCGACCTTCAGGGCTGCGAGTTTCCGCGCGAACGGGATGACGTCGAAGCCGCTGTCCGGGTCGACGGAGGTGATCGCGCCGGTCAGCGAGCGGGGGGCGATCGCCGCGGCGGTATCGGTGTCGGGCGTCCCCCCGGGCGCGACGGGCTGACCGCCGGGCGCGACGGGCTGACCGCCGGGCGCGACGGGCTGACCGCCGGGCACCATGAAGCGGGCCAGTTCCCGCCCCGCGCGGGCGACGCGGGCCGCGAGGCCGTCCTCGCCCCAGTCCTCCGAGGCCGCGTACACGGCGGTCGGCACGGCCAGCGCCCGCAGGTGGGCGAAGAGCGGACGCATCGCATGCTCGGTGACCAGGGAGTGCCGCGCCGTGCCGCCGGTCGCCCCGATCAGCACGGGCTTCGCGGTCAGGGCGTCCTTGTCGATGAGGTCGAAGAAGGACTTGAACAGCCCGCTGTACGAGGCCGCGAACACCGGTGACACCACGATCAGCCCCTGGGCGCGGGCCACGGCGTCCAGCGCGGCGGCCAGCCGGGCCGGCGGGAAGCCGGTGACGAGGTGCTGGGCGATCTCCATGGCGAGATCCCGCAGCTCGACGACCTCGACCTCGGTGTCAGCGACAGGGTCGGTGTACTCCAGGGTGGCGGCCGTGAGCCGGTCGGCGAGCAGCCGGGTGGAGGAGGGGCTGCTCAGCCCGGCGGAGACGACGACGAGCTTCACGCCGGCACCTCCTTGCGGCCGTCCGTGCGGCCTTCCTCGTGACCGTCCGTGCGGCCTTCTGCGCGGGCGGCGGTGACGCGGGCGGCATGGGTGGGCGCCTCCGGGATCCCGGCGGGACGCCGCTTGGCGAACTCCTCCCGCAGCACCGGCACCACCTGCTCGCCCAGCAGGTCCAGCTGCTCCAGCACCGTCTTCAGCGGCAGCCCCGCATGGTCCATCAGGAACAGCTGACGCTGGTAGTCACCGACGGTCTCCCGGAAGGACAGCGTGCGTTCGATGACCTGCCGCGGCGAGCCCACCGTCAGCGGTGTCTGCTCGGTGAACTCCTCCAGCGAAGGCCCGTGCCCGTACACCGGGGCGTTGTCGAAGTAGGGCCGGAACTCCCGCACCGCGTCCTGGGAGCTCTCGCGCATGAACACCTGCCCGCCCAGCCCCACGATCGCCTGCTCCGCGCTGCCGTGCCCGTAGTGCGCGTAGCGGCTGCGGTAGAGCTCGACCATCTTCCGGGTGTGCTCGGCGGGCCAGAAGATGTTGTTGTGGAAGAACCCGTCCCCGTAGTACGCCGCCTGCTCGGCGATCTCCGGGGAACGGATCGAGCCGTGCCACACGAACGGCGCCACTCCCTCCAGCGGACGCGGCGTGGCGGTGAAGGACTGCAACGGCGTACGGAACTTCCCCTTCCACGTCACCACGTCCTCATCCCACAGCCGCCGCAGCAGCGCGTAGTTCTCCACCGCCAGGTCGATGCCGTCCCGGATGTCCTTGCCGAACCACGGATACACCGGCCCCGTGTTGCCGCGCCCCAGCATCACGTCCACCCGGCCGTCCGCCAGGTGCTGGAGCATCGCGAAGTCCTCGGCGATCTTCACGGGGTCATTCGTCGTGATCAGCGTCGTGGACGTCGACAGCAGGAGCCGCTCGGTACGGGCCGCGATGTAGCCGAGCATCGTCGTGGGTGACGACGGCACGAAGGGCGGGTTGTGGTGCTCACCCGTGGCGAAGACATCCAGCCCCACCTCCTCCGCCTTCAGCGCGATCGCCACCATCGCCTTGATCCGCTCGTACTCACTCGGCGCGCGGCCCGTCGTCGGGTCGACCGTCACGTCACCGACGCTGAAGATCCCGAACTGGACGGGGGTGGGCGCCGGCGGCGAGGCGGGGGCGGGGTTTCCTGCTGTCACTGGGGGCTCCTCTGTTGAGTGGCGGCGCTGGGCAGGCCGGGCACCGTCACGGCGGGCCGCGGTGACGGGTGGCCCCGGCGGGGCCCTGCGTCACCTGGTCAGCCGGGCTCGCGGCCGGCCGCGCCGACCGCCTCGACGATCGGATCCGCGACGGCGGCTGCGGGCAGCCGCGCGGGCGTCGTTCTCCGCGCGCTGTGCCGAGGGTGGTGCCGGGGCCGGCGGCGGCCCCTCCTGCGCTGTTCACGCTAAGGCGGCGCCTCGGCCGGTTCCGGCGTCTGCGCGCACCGGACCTGTCTTCTCAGCGCACACTGCGCTCGGCAGCGGCCTGCCACCTCCGGGGCGAGACCCAGTACATATGACGGAACAGCCGGGCGGATAGCGGTCTTCGAGGGCCCCGGGCGCCGGAGCCCTGGCTCCGCGTCAGTCCGCCCGCGTCAGTTCGCCCGCGCCAGTCCGCCCGCGTCAGTTCGCCCGCCGCCGCGCCCGCTTCACCTCGCGGTCGACCGCCCAGGCGTCGGCGACCGGCCCGATGTGGTCGAGCTTGTCGGGGTTGGTCACCGCGCGGACGGTGTGGATCCGTCCGCCGAGCACGTCGAGGGCCATGACGTGGAGGACCTTGCCGTCCCGGTCGCGGAAGACCGCGCCGGGCCGGCCGTTGACCTCGCGGGGTTCGCACGACACGTCGACCCGGAACAGCCGCGGGAAGGCCGATCCCAGCAGCCGGGCCACCTTCTCCGCGCCCGCGACGGCCCTGGCCAGCTGCGGGGCCTTGCCGCCGCCGTCGCCGACCAGCCGCACATCGGCGGCCAGCAAGTCCTGGAGAGCGTGCACGTCGCCGTCCTTCAGGGCGCCGAAGAAGCGCGTCGCCAGCTCCTGCCGCTCCCGCCGGTCCGCCGCGAACCGGGGCCGGCCGTCCTCCATGTGCCGCCGGGCCCGCACCAGCAGCTGCCGGCAGGCCGCCTGAGAACGCCCCACCGCCGGGGCGACCTCGTCGAAGCCGAAGCCGAACACGTCCCGCAGCACGAACACCGCCCGCTCCAGCGGACTGAGCCGCTCCAGCAGCAGCAGCGCCGCCATCGACACCGAGTCGGCCAGCTCCACCGCGCGGGCGGGATCGTCGTACGGGTCGTTCAGCAAGGGCTCGGGGAACCACGGGCCGACGTACTCCTCCCGTCGCACCCGCGCGGAGCGCAGCACGTCGATGGCGATCCGCGTCACCGTGGCCGACAGGAAGGCCTTGGCCGACCGGGGCAGGGTCGACGAGCCGTCGAAGCGCAGCCATGTCTCCTGCACGGCGTCCTCGGCGTCGCCCACACTGCCGAGGATCCGGTACGCGATGGAGAACAGCAGGGGCCTCAGCTCCTCGAACTCCTCGACCTTGCCCACTCCGTGTCCCCTCTCCCGTTTCCCCCGAGCTCCCCCGCCCGTACGCGCCGGTCGCCGGGCCGTTCCGCCGGACCGTTCAGTGGGCCTGTCCGACCTTGTGGTCGCCGGCGGGCTGACGCGTGATGACGTTGATCCGGTTGGCGAGGTTCATGAACGACACCAGGAGCACCAGCGCCGTGAGCTGCTCGTCGTCGTAGTGCTTGGCGGCGGTCGCCCACACCGTGTCGCCGACGCCGTCGGCCGCGTCCGCGACGCGGGTGCCCTCCTCCGCCAGTTCGAGCGCGGCCCGCTCGGCCTCGGTGAAGACGGTGGCCTCCCGCCAGGCGGCGACCAGGTTCAGCCGTGCCGAGGTCTCGCCGGCCGCGGCGGCCTCCTTGGTGTGCATGTCGACGCAGGCGGCGCAGCCGTTGATCTGGCTGACGCGCAGCGCGACCAGCTCCCGCGTGGCGGCAGGCAGCGGCGAGTCCTTGAGTTCCTTGCCCGCCGCCATGAGGTGCTTGAAGGCCGTGCGGGCGGTGGCGTGGGTGAAGAGGTTCAGCCGTGCGTCCATGGTGGGCTCCCTGGGTGGTCGTCAGTGGCTTACACCCCCTGGGACGAGGTGGCCCGGCCCCCTGTGACACGGGCAGATGTGACCTGCGTCTCACCCCGTGCCGACCGGGGCAGCCGCTCCTCGCTCAGCCCGCCAGGCCGCGCAGGAACCGCGCGGCGACGGGGCCCGCGTCGGCGCCGCCGGACCCGCCGTCCTCCAGGAGCACGGCCCAGGCGAGGTCGGAGTCGCCCTGGTAGCCGATCATCCAGGCGTGGGTGCGGGGCGGCTTCGCGGTGCCGAACTCGGCGGTCCCCGTCTTGGCGTGGGGCCGGCCGGGCAGGTCCTTCAGGGCGCGGGCGGAGCCGGAGGTCACGGTGGCGCGCATCAGTTCGCGCAGCCGCGCGGTCACCTCGGTGTCCAGGGCGGCCGGGGCCTCGTACCTCTTCTGCACGGCGTCCGGCACCAGCACCGGCTGCTTGAATACGCCGCTCTTCACGGTGGCCGCGACGGACGCCATCACCAGGGGCGAGGCCTGGACGCGCGCCTGGCCGATGGTCGCGGCGGCCTTGTCGTTGTCGCTGTCGTTGACGGGGACGCTGCCGTCGTACGTGCTGGTGCCCACGTCCCAGCGGCCGCCGATGCCGAACGCGCGGGACGCGTCGCGCAGGTCGGTGCCGGACAGGCGGTCGCGGGCGTTGACGAAGTACGTGTTGCAGGAGTGGGCGAAGACGTCCGCGAAGGTGGAACCGGCCGGGAGGTCGAACTGGTCCTGGTTCTCGAAGCGCTGACCGTCCACGCGGGCGAACTTCGGGCAGGCGGCGCGGTCCTCGGGGCGCAGGCCGCCCTTGAGGAGGGCCGCCGCGGTGACGACCTTGAAGACGGAGCCGGGCGGATAGCGGCCTTCGAGGGCCCGGTTGAGGCCGCCGGGGCGGTTCACGGCGGCCCGTATGTGGCCGTTGGACGGGTCGATGGCGACGATGGCCGCCTTGTCGTCGACGCCGTCGAGGGCCTTGGCCGCCGCCTCCTGGACGCGCGGGTCGATGGTGGTGCGCACCGGCCGCCCCTCGGCCTTCTCCGCTCTGGTCAGTTCCTTGACGGCGCGCCCGCTCCGGCGGTCCGCCACCACCAGGGATCTGTGCGCCTTCCCGCCGCCGGACAGGACCTCGTCGTAGCGGGCCTCCAGGCCGGAGGTGCCCTTGCCGCTGGCCGGGTCGACGGTGCCGACGAGGCTGCTGGCCAGCAACGGGGCGCCGTTGCGGTCGAGCACCTTCGCGCGGGAGCCGCCGCTCTTGAGGGCGAGCGTCTGGCCCGGCCGCAGCTCCGGATGGATCGTCGGCGAGGTGAACACGACCTTCCATGTCCCCGACGTCCGCTTCACGCGCGCCCGCGACTCCCAGGAGATCTTGCCCGCGCCGGGGACCGCCATGGTGACCGTGAAGGGGAACCGCGCCTCGCCCTTCCCCTCCAGCCGGCCTCGCCCGTCGACGATCGTGGTCCTGGTGGGCTTGAGGTTGGCCAGCACCGACGTGAGCAGGGAGGCGGCTCCGTCGGGTGTGTCGGTGTGACGCGCCGCCTTCCGCGCCTCCTTCGCCGCCCACGCGTCGAGGAACGCCGTCAAGGGCTCGCGGGCCGCGGCTACTCGCGGGTCTTCGTCCGGTACGTCGTCGCCCACGAGGGAATGGACGCCGTAGCCGCCTCCCGCGAGCAGGAGAAGGCTCACGAAGATGCCGAGCAGCCGTCGCTCACGTCGTGACCGCCCGTACGGGGCGGGGCGGTCGGGGATGTGGGTGGGCGTCAAGGTGCTCTCCGTTTCGCATCGGGCCTGAACAGCACGGTCCTGGTCGGGGCCGGCCGTCGCCGCGGCCGCCGTGGTGCCGGTCGGCGGCCCCGTTCGGGAGTCAAGCCCGCGCCCGTCCGCCATGTCGAATACGATCTCGGCATCACTGCGATTCGCAGCCCGTATCGCTGCACGTCAGGAGGTACGGAGTGCTGACGGAACGGCATCTGGAAATCTTCGTGGCGCTCGCCGAGGAGGAGCACTTCGGGACGGCCGCGCAGCGGGTGGGCATCACCCAGCCGCCCCTGTCGCAGGGCCTGCGCCGCCTGGAGGCCCTGCTCGGCGTCCGCCTCTTCGACCGCGAGCGGGGGGTCTCCCTCACCGACGAGGGCACGCTGCTGCTTCCGCACGCGCGCAGAGCGCTGACCGCGCTCAGGGAACTCCGCGAGACCGGCGCCCGGGAACACGCCGGCGGGCGGCGCCTGCGCCTCGGCCTCGCCCCCGAAGTACCGGCGTCGCTCGCGGCGGGCGTGGCGGCGGCGCCCGTCCGGGCGGGTGAGCGGGCCCGGATCGGTATGGTGACGGCCTCCACCGCCGCGCTGATCGGTGACGTGGCCGCCGGGCGCCTCGACATCGCCGTGCTCCGGCACCCCTCCGTGCTGCACGGTCTCGCCGCCGGGCGCGTGATCCTCCTGCCGACCTGGATCCTCACCCCGGCCGGCCGCGAGGGTGCCGGTGGTGCGCCGGCGGCGCGCCTGCCCGTCGCCGTGCGTCCGCGTACGGAGGCCCCGGCGGCCCACGACCTGTTCGTCGACACCCTGGCGAGCCGCGGCCGCCGGGTGGAGACGGTGGTGGTGTCGGACGAGCGCGCGGGCCTGGCCCTGGTCGCCGCCGGGCAGGCGGTGCTGGTCACGGCCGACGAGACCCTGACGGCCGCCGGGGTCGAGCGGCGGCCGGCGACGGACCCACCGCTTCCGCTGCGGCTGCGGGTGGCCTGGGATCCGCGGCGGCCGGACGCGGACGAGACGGCGGAGACGGCGCGGCTCCTTGAGGACGCCCTGACCGGGCGGGTGGCACCGTGAGCGGGCGGAGGCGGGACAGCGGCGTGGAGCGCGAGATCCGCGGCATGTTCGACGACGCGGGCGTCCGCGGCTGGCTGCACGTGGCGGAGCTGCACCGCCCGTCGGCGCGGGTGGCGATCGACCCCACCGAACGGCTGCCCATCGGCTCGGTCTACAAGGTGCCCCTGATGGCCGCCTTCTGCCGGCTCGCGGACGCGGGCCTGATCGATCCGTGCCGCAGGGTGACGCTGGAGCCCGACGAGCGCGTGCCGGGCCCGACCGGCGTCTCCATCCTGAGCGACCCCGTCACCATGTCGCTGCGCGACCTGGTGGTGCTGATGATGACCATCTCCGACAACGCGTCGGCCGACGCCGTGCTCAGGGCCGTCGGCCCGGACGCGGTCGACGCCCTCTGCCGGGACCTCGGCCTGCCCGACACGCGCGTCCACGCGGGCGTGGTCAGCAACTTCAGCCGCCTCGTCGCCGAGACGGGCGCCCGCTCGCTGGACGCGGCGCTGGCGCACGTGGCGGACAACGACACCGTCGTGCCCCCGGGCGTGTACGACCCGGCGCTCAAGGCGTCCAGCACGGCGGCGGACATGGCACGGCTCCTGCGGGCGATCTGGACCGGAGAGGCCGCCTCCGGCGAACGCTGCGCGTTCATGCGTGACGTGATGGGCAAGCAGGCGTGGGCGCACCGGCTCGCCTCCGGGTTCCCCTACGACGACGTCACGGTCTACGGCAAGACCGGCACCTTCGGCTCCCTGCGCCACGAGGCGGGCGTCGTCGAACTCGCCGACGGCAGCGCCTACACCGCCGTGGTCTTCACCCAGGCCGCCCGGTCCGACACCAAGCTGCCGCGCGCCGACGCGGTGATCGGCGCGGCGGCCAGGGTCGCCGTGGAGGAACTGCGGGGGCGCCAGGACACCTGAGCGACCGCCGGACAGGACGCCTGAGCAACCGCGGAAGAGGGTTCTCCTTCAGGCGATGCCCCATGCGTTGCCCGGCGGGAACTCCGCCGCCCCGCCTCTCAGCCCCGGTACGTCTCCAGCAGGCGCAGCCACACCTCGCTGATCGTCGGGTAGGCGGGAACCGCGTGCCACAGGCGTTCGAGGGGGACCTCGCCCGCGACCGCCACGGTCGCCGAGTGGATGAGTTCGCCGACGCCGGGGCCGACGAAGGTGACGCCGAGGACGATCTCGCGGTCCAGGTCGACGATCATGCGGGCCTTGCCGCGGTAGCCGTCGGCGTACAGCCCCGCCCCCGCGACGCCCGACATGTCGTAGTCGACGGCGCGGACCCGGTGCCCGGCGGCCTCGGCCTCCGCGAGGGTCAGGCCCGCCGAGGCCGCCTCGGGGTCGGTGAAGACCACCTGCGGGACGGCGGCGTGGTCGGCGGTGGCGGAGTGGGCGCCCCAGCGGTCGGTCTCCAGGAGCGGGACGCCCTGGGCGCGGGCGGCGATGGCGGCGCCCGCGATACGCGCCTGGTACTTGCCCTGGTGGGTGAGGAGCGCGCGGTGGTTGGCGTCGCCCACCGCGTACAGCCAGTCGCTGCCGTCCACGCGCAGGCTCTCGTCGACCGGCAGCCACGCGCCGGGCTCCAGGCCGACCGTCTCCAGGCCGATGTCGTCGGTGCGCGGGGCGCGGCCGGTGGCGAAGAGGATCTCGTCGGCCGGCAGGGTGGAGCCGTCGTCCAGGGTCGCCGTGACGGTGCCGTTCTCCCGCTTGACGGCGGTGACCGAGACGCCGCAGCGGACCTCGGCGCCCGCCTCGGTGAGGGCCTCCTGCACCAGCTCGCCCGCGAAGGGCTCCATGCGGGGCAGCAGGCCGCCGCCGCGCACCAGCACCGTCACGCGTGGGCCGAGCGCCTGCCAGGCCGTGGCCATCTCCACGGCGACGACACCGCCGCCGACGACCAGCAGGCGGCCCGGCACGTGGTCCGCGGCGGTCGCCTCGCGGCTGGTCCACGGCTTGACGTCGGCGAGGCCCGGCAGGTCGGGCAGGGCGGCGCGGGTGCCGGTGCAGACGGCCACCGCGTGGCGGGCCCGGAGCCGGTGCTCGGTGCCGTCCGTCGCGGTGACCGTGACCTTGCGGGGGCCCGCGAGGCGGCCGTGGCCGCGGTACAGGTCGACGCCGATGCCCTCCAGCCAGCCGACCTGGCCGTCGTCCTTCCAGTGCGAGGTGTAGTCGTCGCGGTGCGCGAGGACCGCGGCGGCGTCCAGCGGGCCGTCGACGGAGTGCCGCAGCCCGGGGACGCGGCGGGCGTCGGCGCGGGCGATGACGGGGCGGAGCAGTGCCTTGCTGGGCATGCACGCCCAGTAGGAGCACTCGCCTCCGACGAGTTCGCTCTCCACGATCGCGGCGCTGAGCCCCGCCGCGCGGGCCCGGTCCGCCACGTTCTCCCCCACGGGGCCGGCTCCGATGACTACTACGTCGTACGTCTTGGCATCCGTCATGTCCGTCATGGGGACAGTCTGTCGCCAGGTGTGCGCCGCGGCCACATGGGTAAGCGCGCGGGACACGCCTGTGCACGCGGGGAACATCCGCGTGCGCGCAGCGGGCGGAATACGTTCGTACCATCGGCCGTTGTCGACAGCGGCCATGCCCCACCTCAGGAAGCAGGGACACCATGAGCAACGCGACACTGGAGCTCACCAAGGAGAACTTCGACCAGACGGTCACGGACAACGCGTTCGTTCTGATCGACTTCTGGGCTTCGTGGTGCGGTCCTTGCAAGCAGTTCGCCCCGGTCTACGAGAAGGCCGCGGAGGCCAATCCCGACCTGGTCTTCGCCAAGGTCGACACGGAGGCGCAGCCGGAGCTGGCCGCCGCCTTCAACATCCAGTCGATCCCGACCCTGATGATCGTCCGTGATCAGGTCGCGGTCTTCGCCCAGCCGGGCGCGCTGCCCGAGGCGGCGCTCACCGACGTCATCGGCCAGGCCAGGAACCTGGACATGGACGAGGTCCGCCGACAGGTCGCCGAGGAGCAGGCCAAGCAGCAGGGACAGCAGGGGCAGCAGGGCTGACCCGGGGGGGGCGCCGCCCGGCTCAGCTGGACTCGCGGTGCACGACGTCCGCTCCGAGCACGTCGTGCACCTCGGGCCCTGAGCCCGGGTCGCGCACCACGCGGTCGACGAGTTCCGCGAGGCCGCGGCCCGAGGGCAGCTCGATGCGGACGGTGCTGAGCCGGGGCCTCAGCAGTCTGCCGAGCATGAGGTCGTCGGAGCCGATGACGGCCGCTTCCTCGGGGATGGCGATGCCTTCGTCCTGGAGGGCCCGCATGAGCAGCATCGCGTACTCGTCGTTGTACGTGAAGACGGCCTCCAGGCCCAGGGAGCGCCAGCGCGCGGCGAGCGCGGCGGCGGACTCCTCCGTGTGGGCGAGGGGCAGTTCCATGACCGAGGCACCGGTGGTGCGCGCGGCCTCGACCGCTCGGCGGAGCCCTTCGGCGCGGGGCCGGGAGAAGATCTCCAGGCCGGGTTCCGCGGGCACGACCGCGCCGATCCGGCGGTGCCCGCGGGCCAGCAGGTGCAGTGCCGCCGCCTCCCCGACCCGACGGCCGTCCATGAGGAGCGCGTGGGCGCCCTCGACGCGCTGCGGGCCGAGGGTGAAGACGGCCTTGGCGCCGGACCGCTTCAGGACCGTCACGCCGCGCGGCCCGAGCGCGGAGGCGTCGGGGGCGAGGACGGCCACCGGGCGCAGTTCCGCCCAGGCGCGGGCGGCGTCCTCGCCGGTCATGCCGAGGCTCGCGTACTGCACGACGGTGTAGTCGAGGCGGCTGAGCGCCCACTGGAGTTCGTTGAAGAACTTGCTGAAGAGGGGGCCCATCGGGATCTCCGAGGTGGGCATGAGGACCATGCGGCTGTGTCCGGCGCGCAGGCTGCGGGCGGCGGCGTGCGGGACGTACCCGAGTTCCCTGGCGGCGTCGTGGACGCGACGGCGGGTAGGCTCGCTGATGCGCACGGCGCTGGTGTTGTTGAGGACGTAGCTGACGGTCGCGCGGGAGACTCCCGCCAGGCGGGCGACGTCGGCGCTCGTCGGCACGGAGCGCTGGGCGGGCTGCTGGTTCGGTATCTGCACCATGACAGCGGCATCCTCGCAGACGGCGGCGGGGCGGCCGCCACCGGACCGGGGCCCGCGCGCGGCCGGTGCGGCGGCCGGTGGCCGGCCCGTGCGCCGCGCGGGTGTCGGCGCGAAGTCCCTTGGCGCTGTTCCGTGTTGGGCTACTCGCCGGTTAACGTGCGGGCATCCGTCGTCGATCGAAGGTGTCCACATGACTGCCGACCGTGCCGAGGGTCTGGCGCGCACCGCCCGCGCGCTGGCCGGGGGAGAGGTGTCCTCGCGTGCGCTCACCGAGCGGACGCTGGCCAGGATCGAGGCGGCGCAGCCCTCGCTGAACGCCTTCAAACGGGTCCGGGCCGAGGCCGCGCTCGCCGAAGCGGACGCCGCCGACCGGGAGTTGGCGGCGGGCGGGCCGTTCCCCGGCAGGCCGCTGCTGGGTGTGCCGCTCGCGGTCAAGGACGACATGGACGTGGCGGGCGAGCCGACGTCGTTCGGGTGCAGGGGCGACTTCCCGCCCAAGTCGGAGGACTGCGAGGCGGTGCGGCGGCTGCGGGCCTCCGGTGCCGTGATCGTCGGCAAGACCAACACGTGTGAGCTCGGTCAGTGGCCCTTCACGGAGGGGCCCGGCTTCGGCGACACACGCAACCCGTGGCACACCGGCCACACGCCGGGCGGGTCGTCGGGCGGCTCGGCGGCGGCGGTCGCCGCGGGCCTGGTCCCGGCCGCGCTGGGCTCGGACGGCGCCGGCTCGGTGCGCATACCGGCCGCCTGGACCCATCTGGTCGGCATCAAGCCGCAGCGCGGGCGGATCTCGACGTGGCCGTGGCCCGAGGCGTTCCAGGGCATCACGGTCAACGGCCCGCTCGCCAGGACCGTCGCCGACGCCGCGCTGCTCCTCGACGCGGCGAGCGGCAACCACCCGGACGATCCGCACCGGCCGCCCGCCGTGCGCGCCGCCGAGGCCGCGACGCGCGAGCCGGGGCGGCTGCGGATCGCGCTGTCCCTGCGCATGCCGTTCACGGCGACGCCCAAGCGGCTGGACCCGGCGGTGCGGCGGCGGGTGGTCGCGCTGGCGGACCGGCTGGCCGCGCTCGGCCACGACGTGTCGGAGGCGGATCCGCCCTACGGGCAGATCGGCCTGGCCTTCGTGCCGCGCGCCACGGCGGGCATCGCCGAGTGGACGCGGCACGTTCCGGACGTGGCGCTCCTGGACCGGCGTACGCGCGAAGCGGCCCGTATGGGGAGGCTGTTGGGCGGTGCCCCGCTGCGGCTCGCGCGCCGTGCGGAGGCCGCGCTGCACCGCCGGGTGGGCGCGGTCTTCGCGGCGTACGACGTGGTGCTCGCGCCGACAACTGCCGCTCCCCCGCCGAGGATCGGTGAGCTGGCCGCCCTGAGCGGGTGGCGCACCGACCGGGCGATGATCGCCGCCTGCCCCTACGCCTGGCCGTGGAACGTCCTCGGCTGGCCGGGCGTCAACGTTCCCGCCGGGCAGGTGGCGGGCGGCCTCCCGGTCGGCGCGCAGCTGCTCGGGCCCGAGGGCAGCGAGCCGCTCCTGATCTCCCTGGCCGCGCAGTTGGAGGCGGACCAGCGGTGGTACGAGCGGTGGCCGGCGCCGGCCCCGGACGCGGCGTCGGCGCCGGGACGCTCCCGCGCCACAACGTCGTCGGCGTGCGCCACCGCTCCCGGTTCCCGTAGACCCGGGCCCCCAGGCGGCCCGGTCTGTGTTCTTTACACCATACCCAGCCCCCAGGACACCCCCTACTCTCCTAT
>NZ_JAFEXF010000200.1 GCF_016905445.1 Streptomyces sp. G44 | reverse complement strand
CGGGAGCGCGGTGCCGGCCGGGACGCCGCCCGTGCTGCTGACCGAGCAGGCGTCCCGGCGCCTCCTCGTCCTCGACCCGCGGCGGCGCGTGTGGGACCCGGCCGCCGATCCGTCGGTGGTGCGGTGGCAGTTCTCGCCGCTCGGCGACCCGCGCTACAAGGATCTGCGGCCGGACGCGAGCTGGGTGTACCCGTGCGAGGCGAAGGCGCGGGTGCACCGGAAGCGCACGTACGTGCTGACGACGGCGTCGTTCGGGTTCGTGGCGGTCGTCGAGCATCCGTCGGGGCGGCGGTACTGGGGCACGGCGCTCGGACCCGGGGACGACCTGTTCAACCCGCACAGCGCCGAGATCCTGCCCGACGGCAACGTGGCCGTCGCATGCAGCACGGGCGCGCTCGTCCGGCTCTACGCGGCGTCGCAGGGCCCGCGCGCCACGCGGTACGCGGAGGCCGGGCTCAAGGGCGCCCACGGGCTGCACTGGGACGGAGCGCGGCGGGTGCTGTGGGCCGTCGGCGACGGCGAGCTGGTGGCGTACGAGGTGGGCGGCACCGCCGCGCGGCCCACCCTGGCCCGGGCGTCGGCGGTCGGCCTGCCGGTGGGGACGCCGGGCCGCACGCCCGGCGGGCACGACCTCTTCCCGGTGGCGGGGCGGCCGGGGCGGCTGTGGGTGACGACCAACGCGGCCGTCTTCCAGTACGACACCGGCAGCGGTGTCTTCGTGCGGGACTTCGCCGGGGCCGGGGAGATCTCGCGCAAGTCCGTGAAGGCCGTCGGCGACGATCCGCGCACCGGGCAGGTCGTGAGCACCGTCCCCGAGCGCGGCCTCGGGGAGACGTGGTGGACGACGACGGTGAGCGTCCACCGGCCCGCGAGCGCCTACAAGCTGGTCGGCGGCGGGATCTACAAGGCGCGGTGGTGGCTGCCGCGGTGAACGCGGCCTCGCTCAGGACCCCTTGAGGCGGCGGTCCAGGGCCATCGACAGCTCCGCCTCCACCACCGCCTTGGCGACCGGGCGCAGGTCGTCGATGTCCGTATCGGCGGTGGCGGGGACGTGGTCGCGCAGCACCGTGACGAACAGCTCCGCGAGCGCGTCGGCGTGCGCGCGCACCCGCTCCCCGGCCTCCAGGACCGCGGCGAGCGGAACTCCCTTGCGCACGAGGGTGGATGACGCGTCGAGGAGGCGGCGGCTGATGTGGACCAGCTCGTCGCCGTCGGTGCCGAGGTAGCCGAGGTCCAGGGCGGCGACGAGGTTCTCCGGGGTGACCTCGCCCGCGAAGTGGTCGGCCAGTTCCTCGGGGGTGAGGCGGACCGGCTGCTCCTCGGTGGGCTCGCCGAGGCCGAGGAGTTCGCCGACGTCCCGGCCCTTCTCGAAGGCGTCGGCCAGCTCCGCGATGCCGTTCAGGGTGTGGCCGCGCTCAAGCAGGGCGGCGATGGTGCGCAGCCTGGCCAGGTGGTGTTCGTCGTACCAGGCGATGCGGCCCTCGCGGCGTGGCGGCGGGATCAGTCCGCGCTCGCGGTAGAAGCGCACGGTGCGCACGGTGATGCCGGCCTCCGCGGCCAGCTCCGTCATGCGGAACTCCCGGACGCCGCCCGCGCCTTCTCCTTGGTCCGCTCCTCGGCCTGCCCCTTGGTCTGCCACGGGGGAAGCCTATGTCGTACCACCGGTAACTTTCCCTGGCCGACCCCTACCCATGAGTACGCCCGTGTTCTAGTCTCCCCATTGCGCCAGTAGTTACTGGCAGAGTCGTGTACTTCGGGAGGCGGCGGCATGGCCGAGCGCGAGCGTGGCCCTGAGCAGGGGCGCGAGCACGAGCACGTACGGGTGGCGGTGATCGGCTCCGGGTTCGGGGGCCTCGGGGCCGCCGTGCGACTGCGCCGGGAAGGCGTCACCGACTTCGTCGTCCTGGAGCGGGCCGCCGCGGTCGGCGGCACCTGGCGGGACAACAGCTACCCGGGCTGCGCCTGCGACGTGCCCTCGCACCTGTACTCGTTCTCCTTCGCGCCCAACCCGGACTGGCCGCGCACCTTCTCCGGGCAGGAGCACATCCAGGCGTACCTGGAGCATGTCGCCGACACCTTCCGGCTGCGCCCGCACATCCGCCTCGACACCGAGGTGAAGCTGATGACCTGGGACGCCGAGCGGCTGCGCTGGACCATCGAGACGAGCCAAGGCGTGCTCACCGCCGATGTCGTCGTCTCGGCCACCGGACCGCTCTCCGACCCCAAGACCCCGGACATACCCGGCCTCGCCACCTTCCCCGGCAAGGTCTTCCACTCCGCGCGCTGGGACCACGACTACGACCTGAGCGGCAAGCGCGTCGCGATGATCGGCACCGGCGCCTCCGCCATCCAGATCGTGCCCGAGATCCAGAAGAAGGTCGGCAGGCTCACCCTCTTCCAGCGCACGCCCCCCTGGGTGATGCCGCGCGCGGACCGCGCGATCAGCGGCGTGGAGCGCTGGCTGCACAAGCAGCTGCCGTTCACCACCCAGGCCCGGCGCGGACTCCTGTGGGGCATCCGGGAGTTGCAGGTCCAGGCGTTCACCAAGCGGCCGAACGAACTCGGCATGGTGGAGCAGCTCGCCAAGCGGAACATGTACCGGGCCATCAAGGACCCCGCGCTGCGGGCCAAGCTGACCCCCACGTACCGCATCGGCTGCAAGCGCATCCTGCTCTCCAACACCTACTACCCGGCGCTCGCCGAGCCGAATGTGGACGTCGTCGCCAGCGGCCTCGCCGAGGTGCGCGGCAGCACGGTGGTCGCCGCGGACGGCACCGAGGCCGAGGTCGACGCGATCGTCTTCGGCACCGGCTTTCACGTCACGGACATGCCGATCGCCGAGCGGGTCGTCGGCGACGAGGGGCACACCCTCATGGAGACCTGGAAGGGCGGCATGAACGCGCTGCGTGGCGCGACCGCCGCCGGCTTCCCCAACTGGATGACGATCATCGGCCCCAACACCGGGCTCGGCAACTCCTCCATGATCCTGATGATCGAGTCCCAGCTGAACTACATGGCCGACTACCTGCGCCAGCTCGACGTTCTCGGGGGCCGCGCCGCGCTCGCCCCCCGCCCGGCCGCCGTGAGCGCCTGGAACCGCCGGGTGCAGGAGCGGATGAAGCGCACCGTGTGGAACACCGGCGGCTGCACCAGCTGGTACCTCGACGCGAACGGCGTCAACACCACCGTCTGGCCCGGCACGACCACCGAGTTCCGGGCAGCGACGCGGCGGGTCGATCTCAACGAGTACGAGGTGCTGCGGGCGCCGAAGCCCCGGGCGCGGGAGGCCGCGGCGGACACGTCCGGCGGCGCGAAGGTGGAGGCCGGGGCATGAGCGGGCCGACCCGCCTCGCGGACGGGCCCTACGCGCCGCCCGCCGCCGCGCGCGAACTGACCGCCGTCTCCGCCGACGGGGCCGGCGTACACGTCGAGGTGCACGGCCCCGACGAGGCGCCCGCCGTGGTGCTCGCCCACGGCTGGACGTGCTCGACGGCGTTCTGGGCGGCGCAGATACGTTCCCTCAGCGCCACTCACCGGGTCATCACGTACGACCAGCGGGGGCACGGGCGCAGCGCCGCCCCCGCGGGCCCCGAGGGGTACAGCACGCGGGCGCTCGCCGACGACCTGGAAGCGGTCCTCACCGCGACGCTGGCACCGGGTGAGCGGGCCGTGCTCGTCGGGCACTCCATGGGCGGCATGACGATCATGGCCGCGGGCGGGCGGGAGACGTTCCGGGAGCACACGGCCGCCGTCCTGCTGTGCAGCACGGGCAGTTCGAGCCTGGTCGCCGAGTCGATGGTGGTGCCGCTGCGGGCCGGGCGGGTGCGGACCCGGATCACGCGGTCCGTGCTCGGCTCCCGGGCGCCGCTCGGGCCCGTCACGCCGCTGTCCCGGCGCATCCTCAAGTACGGGACCATGGGCCCCGGTTCGGCGCGCGACAAGGTCGACGTGTGCGCGCGGATCGTGCACGCCTGCCCGACCGCCGTGCGCCACGGCTGGTCCCACGTGCTGGCCACGCTCGAACTCGACGTCGAGGTGGGCGCGTTGCGGGTGCCCACGGCCGTCGTCGCGGGCCTGGCCGACCGGCTCACGCCCGTCGTGCACGCGCGGCGGATCGCCGCCGCCCTGCCCCGGTGCGTGGGGCTCACCGAGCTGGCCGGGGTCGGGCACATGACGCCCATCGAGGCGCCGGACGCCGTCACGGCGCACATAGCGGAACTCGTCGCAACGTACGTACAGGTGAAGGAGGGCGCATGAGCAGGGTCAGCCTGGAGGGGCAGGTCGCGGTCGTCACGGGCGCGGCGCGCGGGGTCGGTGAGCTGCTCGCGCGCAAGCTGTCGGCGCGGGGCGCGAGGATCGCGCTCGTGGGCCTGGAGCCGGACGAGCTGAAGCAGGTGGCGCAGCGGCTGCACACCGAGGCCGACCACTGGCACGCGGACGTCACCGACCACGAGGCCATGGCGCGGGTGGCGCGGGAGGTCAAGGAGCGCTTCGGCAAGGTTGACATAGTCGTCGCGAACGCGGGCGTGGCCAGCGGCGGGCCCTTCGTGGAGTCCGACCCGGTGGCGTGGCGCCGCGTCATCGAGGTCAACCTCATCGGCAGCGCGGTCACCGCCCGCGCCTTCCTGCCGGTCCTGATGGAGAGTCGCGGCTATCTGCTCCAGATCGCCTCGCTCGCCGCGATCACGCCCGCGCCGATGATGACGGCGTACTGCGCGTCGAAGTCGGGTGTCGAGGCGTACGCGCACGCGCTGCGGGCCGAGGTCGGCTACAAGGGCGTCAAGGTCGGCGTCGGCTACCTGTCGTGGACGGACACCGACATGGTGCGGGGCGCGGACCAGGACGACGTGATGCGCGAGCTGCGCCAGCGGCTGCCGTGGCCGTCCAACAAGACGTATCCGCTGGGCCCGGCCGTGGACCGCATCGTCGCCGGCATCGAGCGGCGCTCCAGCCATGTGTACGCGCAGTGGTGGCTGCGGGGCATGCAGGGCGTCCGCGGCTACCTGCCGAGCGTCATCGGCGCGGTGGGACAGCGCGAGATGCGGCGCTTCGAGCCGCGGCTCACGAGCGTGCCGACGGGCCTGGTGGGGGCGGGCGGCTCGGCGGACGAGGCGGCACGGGCGGGCTGAGCGGCCCGGCCGCCCCGCACGCGGACACGTGAGGAGGCCCCCGGCGTCCCCGGGGGCCTCCTCACGTGCGTACGGCGCGGGTCAGATGTCGAAGTCCTCGACCTCGTCCCGCTGCCGCCGCGCGGTGTCACGGGCCTGCGAGGACCGCTCCGACGCCTCGTCGCGGGCCTGCGAGCCGCGCTCGCGCAGGTCGTCCTGGGCCTGCGTGCCGCGCTCGCGCGTCCTGTCCTGGTCGCCCGCGCGGCTCTTGGCCTTGTCGGCGAGGTCCTGAGCCTTGTCCTGGAACTGGTCCTTGATGCCCATGCTGTTCACTCCCGTTGTGGGTGAGGGGGTTGGGGCCTCGACCAGATTCACATGGGCGGACACACCCCGCATGTCGATCAACTACGGAGAGCCAGGGGGGCGTCAGGAGCGGGGCGGCAGCGGTGGCCGCCGCCGGTCCGGGACGTCGGAGTAGCCGGGCGGGCCCGCCGCCGGCTGCCGCTCCAGGAGGTCGAGGGCCACCCGCACGGCGTCGTCGAGCTGGGCGTGCCGCCCCTCCGCCCAGTCCAGCGGGGTGCGCAGCGCCTCGATGTCCGGGGTCACGCCGTGGTTCTCCACCGACCAGCCGTACGCGTCGAACCAGCCCGCGTTCATCGGGACCGTGATCACCGTCCCGTCGCCGAGCCGGTGCCGCCCGGTCATGCCGACCACGCCGCCCCAGGTGCGCTGCCCGACGACCGGGCCGAGCCCCAGCAGCTTGAAGGCGGCCGTGATCATGTCGCCGTCCGAGGAGGTCGCCTCGTCGGCCAGCGCCACCACCGGGCCGCGCGGTCCGTTCGAGGCGTACGAGACGGGCTGGGCGTTGCGCGTCAGGTCCCAGCCGAGGATCTTGCGGGTGAGCTTCTCCACCACCAGCTCGCTGATGTGCCCGCCCGCGTTGCCGCGCACGTCGACGATGAGGGCGGGCCGTGACACCTCCAGGCGCAGGTCCCTGTTGAACTGTGCCCAGCCGGAGCCGCCCATGTCGGGGATGTGCAGGTAGCCGCACTTGCCGCCGCTCAGCTCCCGCACGACCGCGCGGCGTTTGGCGACCCAGTCCTGGTAGCGCAGGGGGCGTTCGTTGACGAGGGGGACGACGGCGACCCGCCGGGGGCGGCCCCCGCCCTCCGCCGGGCGGAACGTCAGCTCGACGGTGGTGCCGCCCGCCGCCGCGAGGAGCGGGTAGGGGCCGGTCACCGGGTCGACGGGGCGGCCGTCGACGTGCGTGAGGATCGCGCCCTCCCGGATGCCCGCGCCCGCCAGCGGGGAACGCGCCTTGGAGTCGGAGGACTCGCCGGGCAGGATCCGCTTGACCATCCAGCCGCCGTCCCTGCGTACGAGATTGGCGCCGAGCAGGCCCATCGCGCGCTGGTAGTGCGGCGGGCCCTCGTTGCGGCGGGCCGGGGCGACGTACGCGTGGGAGGTGCCCAGTTCGCCGAGGACCTCCCGCAGCAGGTCGGCGAACTCGTCGGGGGAGGCGACGCGTTCGACCAGCGGCCGGTACTGCGCGAGCACCCCGTCCCAGTCGATGCCGCTCATCCCCGGGTCCCAGAAGTAGGCGCGGATGATCCGGCCCGCCTCCTCGTACGCCTGGCGCCACTCGGCACCGGGGTCGACCTCGTGCAGGATGCGGCGCAGGTCGATCCAGACGGTGGTGTCGCCGTCGCCCTGCTCGGTGGCGGGCACGGCGGTCAGGTCGCCCTCGTCGACGACCACGAGCCGGGAGCCGTCACCGCTCGGCGCGAACCAGTCCAGGTGCTCGACGAGCTGCGACTTCTTCGCCTTGGCGATGTTGAAGTGCTCCAGCGTGGGGCGGCCGGAGGTGTCGGCGGGGTTGGCGAAGGTCTCGCCGAGCGCGCCCGAGATGGGCCAGCGCAGCCAGACCAGGCCGCCGCCGCTGACCGGTTGCAGGGCCGAGTACTTCGACGCCGCGACGGGGAAGGGCGTCACCCGCGACTCCAGGCCCTCGGTCTCCACCGTCGTCGTGCCGTCGCCCGCGTTGTCGTCGGCCGGGTCGAGGCCGCCGGCCGCCGGGCGTCCGTCGGGCAGCAGCGCGAAGGGCGAGGGGATCGCCGACGAGAGCGGCACGAGGTAGGGGCGGCAGCCCAGCGGGAAGGACAGGTCGCCGGTGTGCACGTCGTAGACGGGGTCGAAGCCGCGCCAGGAGAGGAAGGCGAGGTAGCGGCCGTCACGGGTGAAGACGGGGTTCTCGTCCTCGAAGCGGCCGTTGGTGACGTCGACGATGGTGCGCGGTCCCGGCCCCGCCACGCGGGCCAGTTTGATCTGCCGCAGGGAGCGGCCGATGCCCGGGTGCGACCAGGCGAGCCAGGTCCCGTCCGGGGAGAAGGCGAGGTCGCGCACCGGCCCGTTGATGGAGCGGATCACCTCGGTGACCTCGGCCTCCGTCTTCTCCACGGCCTCCGGGCGCTCCGCGGCTTCGGGGGCCGCCTCGCCGACCTCGCGCAGCCTGCGGTTCATGGCCGCGGTCTCCTCCTCGTCGGAGACCGTGACGAGCAGGAGGCGGCCGTCGTTCGAGGCGATGGCGAGCCGCTCGCCGTCGGGGTCGGAGACCAGTTCCTGGACGTGGCCGAGATCCCCCGTCACCAGCCTGCGCGGCGGACGGTCACCGGTGGCGCGCGGCAGGTGGGCGATCTCGACGGCGTCCTCGCCCTCGGCGTCGGTGACGTACGCGACCTGCCCGCCCGTGCCCAGCATCTCCGGCAGGCGCACGCGTACGCCGGGGGTGTCGGCGATGGTGCGGGCCGGGCCGTCCCGATGGGTGAGCCAGTAGAGGCTGCCGCGCACCACGACGGCGCTGGCCCGCCCCGTCGTGTCCACGGAGAGCGCGTCGACGTGCTGGGCGGCCGGGACCTGGTAGATCCGCCGCCCGGGGCGCGGCCCGCCGAGCCGCACGTCGAGGCGGCGCGGCACGGAGTCCGCGGTGAGCTCGTCGATCAGCCACACCTCGCCCGCGCACTGGTAGACGACGCGGGTGCCGTCGCCGGCGGCGTGCCGGGCGTAGAAGGCGTCGTGGTCGGTGTGGCGGCGCAGGTCGGAGCCGTCGGGCAGGCAGGAGTAGAGGTTCCCGACCCCTTCGTGGTCGGAGAGGAACGCGATGCGGCCCGCCACGAACATGGGCGAGTCGAGGTGCCCGTCGAGGTGGCCGAGGATCTGCCGGCCGTGCATCCACAGGCGGCCCGTCGCGCCGCCCCGGTAGCGCTTCCAGGCGGCCGGTTCGTGGGGCGGCTTGCCGGTCAGGAGGAGCGTCTTGCGGTCGCAGTCGCCGGGGCCGCCTCCGGTGGGGGTGCCGGCCAGGGTGTCGGTGACCGCGATGTCGGCGACCGGGCCCCAGGGCAGCTTGCCGCCGGGGGAGCCGTCGGTGGGCACGCTGTAGGCCCAGCAGAAGTGCGAGAAGGGCTCGCCGTGCGAGGACACGGCGAGGATGTGGCCGTCGGGCGTCCAGCCGCAGACGCGGGTGTCGGTGCTGCCCCAGTAGGTCAGGCGGCGCGAGGGCCCGCCGTCCACCGGAGCCAGGTGGATCTCCGGGTCGAGGCTGCGCCAGGTCGTGTAGGCGATGTGGCGGCCGTCCGGCGAGAAGCGGGGGTGGCCGATCTTGGTCCGGTCCACGGTGAGCCGCCGGGCCCGGTCGGCGGGGGTGCCCTCGGGGGTGAGGGCGGCCACCCAGAGGTCGTCCTCGGCGATGAAGCAGAGGCGGTCGCCGCTGAGGTGGGGGAAGCGCAGGTAGGCCTGGGCTGACTGGGGGGACTGCTCTGCCGGGGCGTCGTCGCGGTCGTCGGTCACCTCACCATGCTTTTCCGCTCCGGGGGCCCCGGCAACTCGTGGGAGCGGCGTGACCCAGCACACGTACGAAACCGTTTCGTTTCGATACAGCGTGCGGAGTACTCTCCGGTGAAGGCCGGTGTACGAAACCGTTTCGTTCACCCGGCCGCGGAAGCGGAAACAGGAGGTACGGACCATGACCGAGGCAGCGGCCGCGCGGCGCAGCCGGATCACGCCGGAGCGCGAGGCCGAGCTGTACGAGGCCGTGCTCGACCTGCTCCGCGACGTCGGCTACGACGCCCTCACCATGGACGCCGTGGCGGCCCGCACCCACTCCAGCAAGGCCACCCTCTACCGCCAGTGGGGCAGCAAGCCCGAGCTGGTCGCCCGTGCGCTGCGGCACAACAAGCCGGCGTCGCTGGCGGACATCGACACCGGGTCGCTGCGCGGCGACCTGAACGAGATGGTGGCCCGCTCGGACGACTGCCAGATGGAGAGGGACGCCGCGCTGATGCGGGGCCTGTTCCACGCCGTGCACGAGAACCCCGAGCTCCACCAGGCGCTGCGGAACCTCCTCATCGAGCCGGAGCTCACCGGCCTGAACGCCCTGCTGCGCAGAGCGGTGGAGCGCGGTGAGGTCGCCGCGGACAATCCGGCGCTGGAGTACGTCGTCCACATGCTGGTCGGCGGTTTCGTCGCCCGGGACCTCATCGAGGACCGCCCGGTCGACCAGGCCTTCCTCGCCGCGTACGTCGACGCGGTGATCCTCCCCGCGCTCGGCGTCTGACCACCCCGGACCCCGGTCCGAGGCGCCCTCCCGCGCGCCCTCGGGCCCATCCGTCCTGCCCGCGGGCATCCGCGCCCACCGACATCCCTGCCCCGCAGTCACTCACCACGACCTGACCGGGAGTACGCCCCCGTGGCCACTTTCCTCTACCGACTCGGCAAACTCGCCTTCCGGCGACGGCACTTCGTCGCCCTGATCTGGGTGGCGCTGCTCACCCTCGCGGGGGTCGGCGCGGCGTCGGCGCCCACCGCCGCCTCCAGCTCCTTCTCCATACCCGGCACGGAGGCCCAGAAGGCCTTCGACCTGCTGGAGGAGCGCGCCCCCGAGGCCGGTGCCGACGGGGCGAGCGCCCGCGTCGTCTTCAAGGCGCCCGACGGCGAGAAGGTGACGGACCGGGCCAACAAGGCCGAGATCGTCAGGACCGTCGGCGCCCTCAGCTCCGGCTCGGACCACGTGGCCCGCGCCGACGACCCCTTCCGCGCCAAGACGGTCAGCAAGGACGGCTCCACGGCGTACGCCTCCGTCTCGTACAAGGTCACCTCGATGGAGCTGACCGACGAGGACCGCGACGCGCTGGAGAAGACCACCGACAAGGCGCGCGCGGCCGGGCTCACGGTCGAGGTCGGCGGTGACGCGCTCCAGGCCATGCCCGAGACCGGCTCCTCCGAGATCATCGGCATAGCGATCGCCGCGGTCGTCCTCGTCGTCACCTTCGGCTCGCTGATCGCGGCCGGACTCCCGCTGCTCACCGCGCTGATCGGCGTGGGCATCGGCGTCCTGTCCATCACGGCGCTCGCCGACGCCCTGGACCTCGGCACCACCACCTCGACGCTCGCCATGATGATCGGCCTCGCGGTCGGCATCGACTACGCGCTGTTCATCGTCTCGCGCTACCGCGGCGAACTCGCCGAGGGCCGCGACCGCGAGGAGGCGGCGGGCCGCGCCGTCGGCACCGCGGGGTCGGCGGTGGTCTTCGCCGGGCTCACCGTGGTCATCGCGCTGGTCGGCCTCGCCGTGGTCAACATCCCCATGCTCACGAAGATGGGCTTCGCCGCGGCCGGCACGGTCGTCATCGCCGTCCTCATCGCGCTGACCCTCATCCCGGCGCTGCTCGGGTACGCGGGCAGGCGGGTGCTGCCGATGGGCGAGAAGAGCAGGCTGTTCGGCGGCGGCGCGAAGGACGGGACCGCCGACGAGGACGCCGGGCCGAACATGGGCACCCGCTGGGCCCGCTTCGTCGTACGGCGCCCGGTCGCGGTGCTGCTCGTCGGCATCGTCGGGCTCGGCGCCGCCGCCCTCCCGGTAGCCCAGCTGGAGCTCGGGCTGCCGGACGACGGCGCGCAGCCCACGTCCACGACCCAGCGCAAGGCGTACGACCTGGTCTCCGAGGGCTTCGGGCCGGGCTTCAACGGCCCGCTGATGGTCGTCGGCGACCTCAAGGACGCCGACGACCCGAAGGCGGCGGCCGGTGAGATCACCAGGACGATCTCGAGGCTCGACGACGTCCTGACCGTCGCCCCGCCGATGTTCGACAAGGCCGGCGACACCGCGATCATCAGCGTCGTGCCGTCGTCCAAGCCGAGCGGCACCGAGACCGAGGACCTGGTCCACTCGATCCGCGACACGGGCGCGAGGATCACGTCCGACACGGGCGCCGAGATCATGGTCACCGGCACCACGGCCATGAACATCGACGTCTCGCAGAAGCTCAACGACGCCCTGCTGCCCTATCTGGCCCTGGTGGTCGGCCTCGCCTTCCTGCTCCTGATCGTCGTCTTCCGCTCCGTCCTGGTCCCGCTCAAGGCGGCCCTCGGCTTCCTGCTCTCGGTCCTCGCGGCCCTCGGCGCGGTCGTCGCGGTCTTCCAGTGGGGCTGGCTCGGTTCGCTCTTCGGCGTGGAGCAGACCGGCCCGGTCATGTCGATGATGCCGATCTTCATGGTGGGCGTGGTCTTCGGCCTGGCGATGGACTACGAGGTCTTCCTCGTGACGCGGATGCGCGAGGCGTACGTCCACGGGGAGCGGCCCGGCCAGGCGGTCGTGACCGGCTTCCGGCACGGAGCGCGGGTGGTCACGGCGGCGGCCGTCATCATGATCGCGGTGTTCGCGGGCTTCATCGGCTCCGGCGAGCAGATGGTCAAGATGATCGGCTTCGGCCTCGCGATCGCGGTCGTCTTCGACGCGTTCGTGGTCCGCATGGCGCTGGTGCCCGCGGTCCTGGCGCTGCTCGGCGACAAGGCGTGGTGGCTGCCCGAGTGGCTGGACCGCGCGCTGCCGAACGTCGACGTGGAGGGCGAGGGGCTGCGGACGGCGGACGGGACGGACCCCGAGACGGACCCCGACCGGAAGCCGGTACGCGTCTGATCCCGCCGGGGGCCGGGGGCCAGGCGCGGGGGTCAGCGGGTGGCCGGGGTGGTGGCCGCCGCGTAGGTGCGGCGCAGGAAGCGCATCAGCGCCGACGCGTCGAACTGGACGACCGTCACCCCGTCCCCGGCGTGGAACTCCACGACCGTCTGCACCCGGCCGCACGGCCAGACGCGCACGTCACCCGCGGTGACCGGGGCCCGCAGGCCCTGTTCGAGCAGGTGCCGGGCGAAGGTCCATTCGTGGCGGCCGGGGAGGCCGATCCGCACCGTGTGCGGGTCGGCCTGCGGGTCGTAGCGCAGGACGACGGGGACGGCGCGATGGCCCTCGGAGGAGTCCGTGACGAGGTGGGCACGTGCGTACTGCTCGACTGCGGACATCACCGAACTCCTCGTCCTCACCTGTGCGCGCCGCCGTTGGCGCCCACTTCCTCACCAATGTCGCATATGTCCGTGCGTTCGCTCCGGGGTGACGGTGTGGACCGCGCCCCTCGGGCGTAGCCGTATTGGGACCGCAGTGCTCTTGCAAACCGTTCGCAACAGGGCCGTATCCTTGAACGGTTCACGAGCGATCTGCCCTGCCAGGGCCCCTGCCCAGGAGCGCGCGCATGCATGTCCCCGACGGATTCATCGATGCCCCTGTCTCCGCCGCGGCGGGGCTGGTCGCCGCGGGCGCGGTGGCCGTGAGCCTCAAGGGCGCGCGGCGGGAGCTGGACGAGCGCACCGCGCCGCTCGCCGGCCTGGTCGCCGCCTTCATCTTTGCGGTGCAAATGCTGAACTTCCCGGTCGCGGCCGGGACCAGCGGTCACCTGCTCGGCGGTGCGCTCGCCGCGATACTCGTCGGCCCCTTCACCGGGGTCCTCTGTGTCTCCGTCGTGCTGCTCATGCAGGGTGTCCTCTTCGCGGACGGCGGGCTGACCGCGCTCGGCGTGAACATCTCCGACATGGCGGTCGTCACCACCGTCGTCGCCTACGCCGTCTTCCGCGGCCTGGTGAAGCTGCTCCCGCGCGGGCGCCGCTCGGCCACGGCCGCCTCCTTCGTCGCGGCGCTGCTGTCCGTGCCCGCCGCCGCGGTCGCCTTCACCCTCATCTACGCCGTGGGCGGCACGACCGACGTCTCCCTCACCAAGGTCGCCACCGCCATGGTCGGCGTCCACGTCCTGATCGGCATCGGCGAGGCCGCGATCACCGCGCTCACCGTCGGCGCGGTCATCGCCGTACGGCCCGATCTGGTGTACGGGGCGCGGGGCCTGACCCGGCCGCTGAAGCTGCGGGTCGGCGGGGACCTGGTGGACGTGCCGGAGGCCGCGCCCGCCCCCGTCGCCGCCCGGTCCACCCGCAAGCTGTGGATCGCGGGCATCGTCACCTCCCTCGTCCTCGCGGGCTTCGTCAGCTTCTACGCCTCCGCGAACCCCGACGGCCTGGAGAAGGTCGCGCACGACAAGGGCATCGACAAGAAGGCGCGGGAGCACGCCACCGCGGACTCCCCGCTGGCGGACTACGGCGTCAAGGACATCACCGACGCGCGCCTCTCCGGGGGCCTGGCGGGCGTGACCGGGGTCGGCGTCACGGTCGTCGCCGGCACGGCGGTCTTCTGGACGCTGCGGCGCCGCAGGGCGGGGGCGGCCTCCGGGGCGGCGGTGCCGGGGGCGGGGCGCGGGGGGGGGGCGGCGGGGTGCGCCGGGGGGGGGGCGGGGGGCCGAGGAGCCCGCCGGGCTCGCCGGGGTTCGGCACGCCACCGCGGACCGCCGCCAACAGCCACTCCAGGAGCGGGACTTCGTACGCCACCCAGGGCTTGGCGCCGCCGACCGCCACGGACGT
>NZ_JAFEXF010000001.1 GCF_016905445.1 Streptomyces sp. G44 | reverse complement strand
CCGCCGTTCGGTCCCCGTCGCGCAGGACGAGGCGCCCGCGATCAGGAGGGCCGCCGCGGCGCCCGTGGCGGCGGTGGTGACCGGTCGTCGTCGCCTCGCGGGCCGACGGGCTGTTCCCGGCCGGGGCCGGGGTGTGGGCCGTGGGGTGCCTGTGACCCCTGTGAGCTGTGCGTTCCGTGCCTGCTGCGTCATCGATGAGGCTCCGCGAAAGGGTCGATGTCCGATAATATGAATAAATACGCGGAGCTCACCGTCAATCATGCGGCAATGCCGACGCAGTCCCCGAAAGGGAGTCAAACCGTTAGGCCCTGTGACGCGAACAACACAAGGCCGCTCACCTGCGGGGAAACCGTGGGCCGGGTCAAGGCTCCGTAAAACGCCTTGCTCAGCACCCCCGTTGGGTAATCGGCTGTCCTCATCCGTGTTCCGGAGTTGGGGGGCCAGAGGCCGGTGACGCGCACGGACCGGAGGAAGGCGGAGCGGGATGCTGCACGAGAGCAGAGGCAACACAGAAGGCCACCGGGGCGGCGAACTGGCCGTGCCGATGGCGTGGTTGTACGCCGAGTACATCGCCGACGAGCTGTTGCGCACGGGCGACCTGATGCCGCCCACGTCGTTCGAGTACCGCGCGGGGCGGGACGCGCTCGCGCTGACGATCTTCCTGTCGGACAGCCGGGGCGAGCTCTCCGGCATCCGGGTGATCACCCAGCTGGAGACCTGGCTCTCCCTGACGGAGTACGACCAGGCGTGGCAGGAATGGGTGCGTGAGCGGATGGCCCTGCTCCTGGAGGAGGCCGCGGGCCGCGCCGCGCCCGACCCCGACCTGGAGCTCGCCGAGCTGGCCTGGCGATGGCTGGAGGAGACCGAGCTGCTCGCGCCGGACCTGGACGCGGTGCCCGGCGGCGGGGCCCTGCCCGGCGGCGAGGAGGACGGGCCGAAGGTGTGGACGCCCGCCTGGCGGCTCGGGCTGCCCCTCGGGCACCTCGCGATCCACCTGTTCTGACGCGTCGGCCCGGCGGGACGGCCGGTTGACGCGGCTGAGTGATTCGGCGGTCCCTTGCGTACCGGAGGGCAAGCAGCGCCTCCCACCGTAAGGAACGCCATGAGGTCCCAGGAGCGGCACCGAGACGCCGGCGCCTACACGCTCGGCGTGCTCGACGAGGCGGACACGTTCCGGTTCGAAGACCATCTGGCGGGGTGTGCCGCGTGCGTATCCGCACTCGATGAACTGAGGTCGCCTGCCCGGCAGTTGGCGCTGTACTGCCGGGTGACGCCCGCCGCCGTGGCACCGTGCGCGGCACCCGGCGCGGGGCTCCTGGAACGGGCCCTGCGTGAACTCGCCCGACGGCACGCGGCGCGCCGTCGGGGCCGGTGGTGCGCGCTCGCCCTCGCCGTCGTACTCGCCCTCGGCACGTCGGCCGTGGCGCTGGTGTCGGCCGCCGGTTCCGGCCCGGAGCGGGTCAGTGCGCGCGATGCCCGCAGCGGGGTCCTCGGCACGCTGGCGGCCCGTGAGCGCGCCTGGGGAACGGAGCTCGCGCTCACGGTGCACGACCCGGGGCCGGCGGCGCGGGTGTGCGCGTTGGTCGCCGTCGGCACGGACGGCGCGGAGCACACCGTCGCGACCTGGCGCACCCGTGCGGCGCGCACCGTGGAGATCCCGGCCGCCGCGGCGCTGCGGCCGGGACGGACGGACCGGTACGAGGTACGGACGGCGGACGGTCAGCGGTTGCTGACGCTACGGCCGTAAGGACGGTCGGCGCGCTCACTTCAGCAGCCGCGACAGCCTCCGGTCCGCCAGCGGTTTCCCGCCCGTCTGGCAGGTGGGGCAGTACTGGAGGGAGGAGTCGGCGAAGGACACCTCCCTGATCGTGTCGCCGCACACGGGGCACGGCTCGCCGGTGCGGCCGTGCACGCGCAGCCCGCTCTTCTTCTCGGACTTGAGGCGGCCCGCCGCCACGCCGTGCGAACGCTCCACCGCCTCGCTCAGCGTGGTCCGCAGCGCCCGGTGCAGCCCGCGGACCTCCTGCTCGGTGAGGCTCGACGTCAGTTTGAACGGGGACATGCGGGCCGCGTGCAGGATCTCGTCGCTGTACGCGTTGCCGATGCCGGCGATCAGGCTCTGGTCGCGCAACGCGCCCTTGATCTGCCGCCGTTCGCCCGCCAGGAGCCGCGCGAACCGCTCCTCGTCGAAGTCCGGGGCGAGCGGATCGGGCCCGAGGCGGGCGATGCCCGGGATCTCGTGCGGCACCTCGGTCACGTACACCGCGAGGCGCTTTTGGGTGCCTGCCTCCGTGAGGTCGAAGCCCTCCCCCGTGTCCAGGGCCACGCGCAGCGCGAGCGGGCCCTTGCCGGGGCGTGGGGTGCCGTCGGGGAGCCGGTCCTTCCACTGGAGCCAGCCGGCACGGGCGAGGTGGGTGACGAGGTGCGGCCCTCCGGTGCCGATGTCCAGGAACTTGCCGTGCCGTTCCACGGACGTGACCGTGCGGCCTTCGAGGGCGGAGAGCGGAGGGTCGTACGTCTTGAGGACGCTGATCGCGACGGGCAGCACGCGGACGATCTCGCGGCCGGCCAGGCGGTCCGTCAGGAAGTCCTTCAGGGCCTCGACCTCGGGCAGTTCCGGCATGGCTCTCCCTCACACCCGCTCGTTCCTCGCGGGTACGACGAACTCGCACCACACGCACTTGCCGCCGCCGCGCGCGTCCACGCCCCACCCGTCCGCGAGCAGGTCCACCAGGAGCAGGCCGCGGCCGGAGACCCCTTCCTCGCCCGCCTCGCGGCGGCGCGGCAGGGCGCTGGAGGAGTCCTCCACGTCGACGCGCAGCCGCCGGTCGGCGCCGGTCAGGACGCGCAGGGTGACGACCGCGGCGCCGTCGGTGTGCATCAGCGCGTTGGTGATCAGCTCGTCGGCGACCAGCTCGATCTCGTCGGCCCGCTCGCCCGCGCCCCAGGCGCGCACCGCGGCCCGGATCATGTGGCGGGCCTCGGCGAGCGCCTCCGGGTCGCTGGGTGCCACGTGCTGCTGGAGGCGCCCGCCCGAGCGGGGTGCGTCGATCATGCGGCGGCGCAGCAGGAGCAGTGCCGCGTCGTCGTCCCCGCCCCGGCCGTCGACGATGCCGCAGAGCCGGTCGGCGAGCTCCGGAAGGTCGCGGGGGCCGTCGGCGGCGAGTTCGGCGAGGGCCCGCATGCCGTCGTCGAGGTCGGCGCCCGGCACCTCGACGAGGCCGTCGGTGCAGAGCAACAGGGTCTGCCCGGGGTCGAGTTCGAGGGTGGTCACGGGATAGTCGAGCCGCCCGAACTCGGCGGACAGACCGAGCGGCAGGCCGCCGTCGACGGGCACCCTGCGGCAGGAGCCGTCGGCGAGTTGCAGGAGCGGGTCGAGGTGCCCGGCCCGCACGAACTGCACCACGCCGGTCGTCAGGTCGGCCTCCGCGTACAGGCAGGTCGCGAAGCGGTCGGTGTCCAGTTCGTGCAGGAAGGTGGAGGCGCGGGCCATGACGGTGGCGGGCATGTGGCCTTCGGCGGCGTAGGCGCGCAGCACGATGCGGAGCTGGCCCATGACGGCCGCCGCGTGGGTGTCGTGGCCCTGGACGTCGCCGATGACGGCCCCGACCCGGCCGCCGGGCAGCGGGATCACGTCGTACCAGTCGCCGCCGATGTCCCGGCCGAGCGCCGCCGCGCGGTACCGCACGGCGATCTCCGCGCCCGGCACCCCGGGGATGGAACGCGGCAGCATCGCCTGCTGGAGGCCCTGGGCGAGGTCCTTCTCCTGTTCGTAGAACATGGCGCGCTGGAGGCTCTGCGCGATGCTGCTGCCGAGCGCGAGCAGGACGTTGCGCTCCTCCACGGTGAAGCCGCTCTTGTGCTGGTAGAGCAGGCCGAGCGCGCCGATGGGCCGGGCCTGCGCGATCAGGGGCAGGTAGGCGGCCGAGGTGATGCCGAGGCCGGCGATGTGCGGCCACAGCAGCGGGTAGGACCGCGCGAAGTCCTCGGCGCTCTCGATGTAGCGCGGCGCGAGGGTGCGCACGACCTCGCTCATCGGATACGGCTCGTCGATGCGGGTCACCCGGGTGCCCGGCACGAAGCTGCCCGCGGGGCCCTCGGCGACCAGCCGGATCCGCCCGGCCTCGACGAGGCCCATGACGAGGTTCGACGCCCCGAGGTGCGCGAGGCCGTGGGTGTCCTTCAGTACGTCGATGACGTCGCCCACCGTGCGGGCGTGGGCCAGCGCCGCCGTGGTGCCCTGGACGATGCTGGTCGTGCGGCGCCGCTCGGCGTCCTCGTCGACCGGTTCCCGCGCGGCGGGCGGGGTGTCGCCGAGCTCGCGGGTGGCGTCCCTGACGATGCCCACGATGCGGCGGGGGCGGCCGGTGGCGTCGCGCCGGATGCAGCCGTGGGTGTGGGTCCAGCGCATCGAGCCGGTGCGGCAGCGCACCCGGAAGTAGGCGCCGTAGGTGCGGCTGCCGTCCTTCAGGGCGTGCGCGACGATCTGGTCCAGGCGGTGCGCCTCCACGGGCGGGACGCGCGCGGCGAGGGTCTCGGGCCGGCCGTCGTACTCCTCGGGGCGTACGTCGAAGACCTCGTGGGCGGTGGCGTCCATGCACATGAGGCCCGTGTCGAGGTCCCAGTCGAAGCAGCCCATGCGCAGCGCGGCGCCGTACAGCTCCATGAAGCAGCCGGTCGGCTCCGCGGCCGGCTGTGCACAGCGGCAGTGCCCCGTCGGGTCGTGCCAACCGGTACCCGCGTCCATGGGGCCACGCTAGGCGGAGCCCCGGGTGCGCGCACGTGGGGGAAGCGGCGCGCGGGGCTCCGTGCGGGCCCCGCAGGCCGGCCGGGGACTGCGCCCGGTCGGCCTGCGGGGACGCGCCGTGCCGCCTCGGCGGCCACGGCCGGCCGCGGCCCGTCGTGGCTACGCCGACTCGGCGACCTTGCCCTGCATGCGCACGGCCACCTCCGTCCACGTCTCCGCGCTCTCGCCCGCCAGGTACGCGACGACGCCCCGGCAGTGCGGCGGCACCTTGTCGATGATCCGGTCCCACTCCTCCATGCTGATCGTGTGGATGTTGAGCAGCCGCAGCAGCGTGCGGCCGATCTCGCTGAAGCGCAGCGCGGGGTCCGCCGTGAGCCGCTTGACGGCGGCGGCCCGGTCCTCGGCCGCGTCCCGGCCGGGCACGGCGGAGGGGCGGCGGACGGCCCGCGGGGCGATGCCGTGGTCCTCGCCGCCGGGCTGCCTGCCGCGCCGCGCCACCGGGTCCTCGCCCCGCTTCATGCGGTTGCGCACGTCCCGCACCGTCTCCGGGGAGATGGACGCGACGCGCGCCACCTGGCGCAGGGACAGGCCGGGGTTCTGGGCGATCAGCTCGCTGGCGAGCCTGCGGCCCTCGGCGCCGTTGAGGGGCCGGACCCGGCCGTCGTGGCCGATCCTGCTGCCGTCGGCCACGACGCCGCCCGGCTCCCGTCTGCGCAGGTCGGCGACGGTGCCCGGGGCGATGCCGCTGACCGAGGCGATCATCCGGTCCGACCACTGCGGGTGCGAGCCGATGATGCGGGTGGCCGCGCGCTTGCGGTCGGCCGTGGTCAGGGGCAGGCCATGCGTGACGTTCGATTCGACGGCGAGGACGAAGGCGTCGGTCTCGGTGCCGTCGAAGTACTTCACCGCGATCTTGCGCTGCCCGCGGAGCTCGGCGGCGCGCAGCCGGTGCAGGCCGTCGATGACCCGCATCGTGGGCCGGTGCACGGTGATGGGCGGCAGCGGGGTCTGGACGACCGCCAGTGCCGCCACGTGGTCCGGGTCCACCCCGGACGTACGCGGTGAATCCGCCGTCGACAGCGAGTCGATCTCGACCTCGACGACCATCAGTGGGTCGAACGGTTCGTGCCCAGGTGTTGCCAACTCAACTCCCCCTTGAGCTCTGGTTCCCCCGTGGTGTGCGTCCCGGCACACTGGACTGCTCACGCCCCGCCGCCGCGCCCCTCCCGCGGCCGCCGGCCGGATCCGGCCGGGCCGCGTCTCCCGGATGAGTACGACGGTTCCGCGTGGTCGCGCCCCGTACGCGTCCGCCCTTCACCGAGGGCCCCTGAAATGAATGCGCTGCGCGCTCCGCAGCCGTGGTTCTCCCGGATAGCACGGCGGTGTTCCCCCGGATTCCGCGGCGATGGCGCAGCGCGCAGGGGTGCGCCCTCGCCGCGGTCGTTCACCTGATGAAAGCGAGTCGAACACTTCGCCGAATGTGCGATCGGTGGGCAATTCCCGCCCGACCGGACACGATTACCCTAACAACGCCTTTTCCGCACTGGTACCCCTCACTAATAGCTCGCTCACAGGTTCCGCCACCCCTACGGACCCCTATCGGCCCGGCGACCCGTGCGCCGACCGCTGTCACGTCCCTCCACGGCGTGCCGCCGCGTGCGATCCGTCCGGCCCCGCCGAAAAGGCGACCTCCACCGTCAGGCCACCGCCGCTGCGGACCCGTGCGCCGAGCGCGGCCTCGTGGGCGGTGGCGACGGCGCGGACGACGGCGAGGCCGAGGCCATGGCCCTCGCCCGCGGTGCGGCTGAGCCGCTGGAAGGGTTCGAAGAGCAGCTCCACCCGCTCGGGCGGCACCCGGGGCCCGGTGTTGGCCACGGCGACGACGGCGCGCCCGTCCCGGGTGCGGGTCGCGATCTCCACCCGGCCGCCGGGCGCGTTGTGGCGTACGGCGTTGTCCACGAGGTGGGTCACGAGGCTCTGGACGAGGGTGGGGTCGCCCACGGTGGTCGCGGGGCCGATCGAGGCGTCGGCCCGGAGGCGGCGCCGTTCGATCTCCGGGCGGGCGGCGTCCAGGGTCCGTTCGGCGACGAGGGCGAGGTCCAGGGGCTCCCTGTGGTCCAGGCCCCGCTGACTGGCGGCGAGGGTGAGGAGGGAGTCCAGGAGCCGTGCCTGCTGTTCGCTGATCGCGAGGAGCCGTGCGAAGTTCGCCCGGAACGACTCGGTGGTGGCGTCGCGGTCGATGAGGGACTCCTCCAGCAGCGCGTGTTCCAGGGTGAGCGGGGTGCGCAGTTCGTGCGCCGCGTTGGCGACGAACCGCCGGTGGGCGTCGAGCGCCGCTTCGAGGCGGCCGAGGAGCCCGTCGACGGTGTCGGCGAGGACCTTCAGTTCGTCCGCGGGGCCCTCCACGGCCAGCCGTTCGTGGAGGGTGCGGGCGCAGACGCGCTGGATGGCGCCGGTCATCGCGCGCAGCGGCCGCAGGGCCCGGCCCGCGATCAGCCGGCCGAGCACGAGCGAGACGACCAGCATGAGGGCCAGGGCGGTCACCGAGTGTGCGAGCAACTGCCGTAGCCCTTCTCGGCGTTGGCGCGACGCCTGCGCCCGCAGCTGTCCCGCGATGTCGCCGGGCACGAACGGTGCGTGGGTGCCGGGCGGGCCCGTCCCGGTGCCTGCGCCGGCTTCGCCGCCGGCACCGTCGCCCGGCGCGGGGAGCGGCTCGCCCCCGGGGTCCCCGATCAGGACGCCGCCGGCCGGGGACCGGGCGACGAGCAGGTAGGTGATCGCGAGCAGGACCGCTCCCGAGACGACGAACAGCGCCCCGTACAGCAGCGTGAGGCGTACGCCGATCCGCCGGGGCGTCAGGCGGCGCCGGGCCGCGGGGGCCGGGGCGGCGAGCGAGGGCAGGCGCATGGACCCCTCAAATCCGGTAGCCGCCCCGAGGGATGGTCTCGATGACGGGCGGGTCGCCGAGCTTGGGCCGCAGGCGGTTGATCGTCGCCTTGACGGTGGTGGTGAACGGGTCCGTCGCCTCGTCCCACACGCGTTCCAGGAGTTCCTCGGCCGACACGACCCGGCCCTGCGCCGCGAGCAGGTACTCCAGGACCGCGAACTCCTTGGGGGTGAGCGGCAGTCGCTCCCCGGCGCGCGACGCGACCCGCTGCGCCGGGTCGAGTCTGAGGTCGCCGCGGACGAGGACCGGGGGCAGCGCGGGCTGCGAGCGCCGGGCCAGGGCGCGGATGCGGGCGACCAGTTCGGCGTAGGCGAACGGCTTGGGGAGGTAGTCGTCGGCGCCGAGGCTGAAGCCCTCCACCCGGTGGGCGATCGTGCCGGAGGCGGTCAGCATCAATACGCGCGCCTGCATGGGCTGTTCGGCCAGCCTGCGGCACACCTCGTCCCCGTGCACGCGGGGCAGGTCGCGGTCGAGCACGACCACGTCGTAGTCGGTCACGGAGGTGCGTTCGAGGGCGTCGGAGCCGTCGTGGACGACGTCGACCGCCATGCCCTCCCGGCGCAGCACGCGCGCCACCGACTGGGCGAGTTCGGCGTGGTCCTCGACCACCAATACCCTCATCGTCCGCTCCTCGTCGGGCGCCGCGCGGGCGGCGGGAAGGAGATGCGAGAACTGATCACGGAGACCACGTTGCCCGACCCCCCGTCACGCACCGGTCACAGCGCCGGTCGTCGCCGCCGTGCCGGACTTCCGCCGCGCACGAGTCCCGCCGCGCCGGACTCCCGCCGTACCGGACTCCCGCGTACCGGACCCGCGCCGTGCCGGATTCCCGCCGTTCGCCAGGCCCCCCCCGGGACATCGCAGAAGCGTACCTGTGAGCGGGTCACAGGTCTTCGGACCGCGGTGTGACCGTCCGCCGCGTAGAAAGGGCAACCGTGCTCCTCCACCGTCTATCCCACGTGCAGCCGGTCGCGGGCGTCGTGCGTCGCGGGCACCTCGTGGCCGTCCCGGCCCGCGAAGGGGCTGAGCTTCGCCGCGAGGTCGGCGCGCCGCTGGACCGCGAGTTTGCGGTACGCGCGCGTCAGATGCTGCTCCACGGTGCTGATCGTGATGCAGAGCTTGTCGGCGATCTGGCGGTTGGTGTGGCCGCGCACGGCGAGCGTGGCCACGCGCAGTTCGGCGTTGCTGAGCTCCTCGGGGTGCCTGCGGTTCCCGGACGGCCACGGCTGATCGGCGGGGAGCGGGCCGCCGCTGTCGGGGGCCGGCGCCCAGGGGCCGGGCATGCCGCACTCGGCGGCCAGTTGTTGTGCCTTGCGGGCCAGAGCGCGTGCCTGGCCGCTCTTGCCCAGTTCGCGCTGGGTCCGCGCCGACTCCTCGGTCGCCCGGAGCAGTTCGAACCGGTGGCCTCGCTCCCGCAGGATCTCGACGGCCTCGGCCAGCAGCGGCGGCCGGTGCGCGGGGTCCAGGGTCGCGGCGAGCACCCGCAGCGTGGCGGCGCGCGCCCAGCGCCGCCCCGGGCCCACCAGGGCGAGCTGTTCCTCGGCCAGGGCGCGGGCGCGGTCCCTCTCGCCCAGCGACAGGTGGGCCTCGGCGGCGTCCGTGCGCCAGGGCACCAGCGCGGGCAGGTCGAACTTCCAGCGCGTCATCAGGTCGCCGCAGGTGAGGAAGTCGTCGAGTGCGGCGTAGGGGCGCCCGGCGGCGAGGTAGTAGTGGCCGCGGGCCTGGAGGTGGAGCAGCCCGTCGGGGGTCTGGAACGCCGGGTCGGGGACGGGGACGCTCAGGTGCGCGGCGGCCTCGCCGAGCCGGCCGAGGACGGTCTTGGTGTACACCGACGTGGCGACGGGGGACGCGACGGCGACGCCCCAGCCGGCGGCGGGGACGAGCGTGAGCGCCGAGCGCGCCGACTCCTCGGCGGCGGCGAGCGCGCCCGTGCGCAGTTCGATGCGGGCCCTGGCCGAGGTGAGCAGCGCCTGCCACATGGGGGCGTGCCGCTCGGCGGCTTCCTCGCGGAGCGTCTCGCACCAGAAGGCGGCGGTGTCGAGACGGTCGGCGAGGACCAGGGAGTTGAGCGCCACCAGGAGCGCGGTCAGGGTGCTGTCGTCGAGGCGGGTGCTCTGCAAGATCTGCTCGGCCAGGCCGACGACTTCCGCGTCCACCTCGCCCGCCCCGGCGATGAGGGCCTTCATGAGGGTGGCCGCACGCTGGTGGGGGCTGCGCGCGCGGGACGGGGCGTGTTCGGGGCCGGTGTGTTCGAGGCCGGTGTGCTCGGGGCCGGTGTGCTCATGTCCGGCGTGCGCATGTCCGGCGTGCTCGGGCGTCCCGGGTTCCGGACCCTCGCCGGGGCAGGTGCGGGCGGAGGCGGGCAGGCCCGGATAGGCGTACGCCATCCAGCGGCGCGGGCAGTCGTGCCGATGGGGCGCGCCGGGGCCGTGCCGCCCCTGCTGCACGTGCCGGCCGAGGGGTTCGCCGTCGCGGTGCTCGGCGGCGCGGAGCACGTCGAGGGCGCGGTCCACGTGGCCGAACCAGAGCAGGTGGCCGACGAGTTCGTCGGCGCGGCGGGTGCCGAGCCGCCCGTCCAGCGCGGCGGCGGTCAGCTCGGGCAGGTGCTGGGCGACGCTGGAGGGGTTGACGCGCCAGGCGGCCCGGGTGAGCGCCGCCCGGATCTCCAGCGTCTGCTGCCGGTCGGTGCGGGACTCGCGGGCGACCCGCAGACAGCCGAGGGCGAGATCGACCTCGTCGTCGGCGAGGGCCCGGTCGGCGGCTTCGATCAGGGTGCGCACGGCCCAGGGGGCGTCCACGGTCCCGGCCGCCAGCAGATGCCGGACGACGACGGTCGCGGCGGCGCCGTGCTCGTGCAGGACCTGGGCGAAGCGGGTCTCCAGGCGGGTGCGGGCGGCGGGTTCCAGGCTCCTGAGCACCGCGGCGCGCGCCGCTTCGTGGCGGAACCAGCCGGCGTCGAGCAGGCCCGCGTCGTTCAGCGCGCGCAGGCTGCGGTGGAGCGACTCCCGGGCGGTGCCGAGGACTTCCGCCAGTTCGGCGAGCGACACGTCGGGGCCTGCCACGGCGAGCGCCCAGGCGGTGCGCCGCGTGGCGACGTCGCTGCGGTAGAGGCCGGTCGCGACGGCCTGGACGAAGGCCTCGCCCGGCACCAGGTCGGCGTCGGCGCCTCTCGCGGTGGCCGACGAGTGGTGGTCCTCGATCAGCGCGCGGGTCAGCAGAGGGCTGCCGCCGCCCATCCGGTGGAGCTGCGAGACGAGCTTGCGCGTGCGCCACCCGGATTCGCCGAACACTGAGATCATTTCGGCCACTCCCTGCCGCTGGAGGGGCCCGAGCCTGATATTGCGGCAGCCCGGCAGGCGCGGCAAATCAATGCGCAATCGCGTATTACCGGCCAGAAAACCGCTGTTCTCGCCGAGAACGATCAGAATGCGGCTCGCGTCGAGTCGGCGGGCCAGGTAGAGCAGGCATTCCAAGGACGCACTGTCGGCGTGGTGCGCGTCGTCGATGCCGAGCACCACCGTGCTTTCCCTTGCTCTTTCGAGCAGAATCCCGCAGAGCTCGGGAATCCCGTTCATCGCCATGACGGGCGGTGCGCCCGGCGCCCGCTCCGGTGGTACGTCGTCCGCGGCGAGGCCCGGCAGGCGGCGCGCGCGCCACGCGTCCGCACCCACGAGGCCCGCGCCGAGCAGCAGCTGCCCCATGACGCCAAGGGGCAGGTCACTCTCCGCCTCCGCCGCCGTGGCCTGCAAATACAGGGCGCCCGCGGCGGCGGCACGCTCACCGAAGGCACGCAGGAGCGCCGTTTTGCCGCTGGCCACCGGGCCGCTTACCAGCAGGACTCCGCCATGCCCGCCCGCACATGAGCGGAGCATGCCTGCCATGATCGAGAATTCTTCACCACGTTCCACCAAGTTCATGAATCGACGTCTCCCCCGTGCCTGACGGCTGATCCTTGACCGGCCGGACGGCCGGCTGGATCAATTCCCCTGACTTGACCTGCCGCCCGTGTGTCGACTGTGCCATATATAGAAATCAACCACCAGCACTATTTGACTCGATGGCATCCTATTACCGTCGCTAATGCGCCAAGCCGCAACCATTCGGATGCCCGCATTCCGAATCTCGAAAAAGCTCTCGAATATGTGACTGATGACTGAACTCAACGGCTTTCCGGAACGCGGTCGCGCGTCCGCGCGGCGGACCGCCGTGGCGGCTGGGACACCAGCGACGTGGGGGCCGGGGAACGATTGGCCCGATCGGCGTGGCTCTCCCGGGCGTCCGCTGACTGGTTCACGGGCGCGCGGGGTCCTGAGGGCCGAGGTCCTGAGGGCCGAGGTATGGGGGTCGGGATCCTGGGGGTCGGGATCCTGAGGGTCGGGCTGTCCGAGGGCGCGCTCGGTCATCGTCTGCGGGCGCGCGCGGCGCCTCGCAGGCCGAGAAGATCACCCGGCGGCACAATGGAGGCGTGGAGTGGTTCACCGCGGACGCGTACGGCATGAGCCGGCTGGTCTTCCAGCGGGGCCTGGCCGCGCTCTATCTCGTGGCTTTCCTGGGCGCCGCCCTTCAGTTCCGTGCGCTCATCGGCGAGCGCGGCATGCTGCCCGTGCCGAGGTACGTGGAGCGGGTGCCGTTCCGGCGGGCGCCGAGCCTCTTCCAGCTCCACTACTCGGACCGGTTCTTCGCGTGCTGCGCGTGGGCGGGCTGCGCGGTCGCGGTGGCGCTGCTCGCGGGCGCCGACAGCCTGCTCCCGCTGTGGGGCGCGATGGTGCTGTGGCTGGTCCCGTGGGCGCTGTATCTCTCCATCGTGAACGTGGGGCAGACCTGGTACGGCTTCGGCTGGGAGTCCCTGCTCCTGGAAGTGGGCTTCCTCGCGGTCTTCCTCGGCAACGACCACGTCGCGCCGCCCGTCCTCGTGCTCTTCCTGCTCCGCTGGGTGCTCTTCCGCGTGGAGTTCGGCGCGGGGCTGATCAAGATGCGCGGCGACGCGTGCTGGCGCGAGCTCACCTGCCTCTACTTCCACCACGAGACGCAGCCGATGCCCGGCCCGCTGAGCTGGTTCTTCCACCACCTGCCGAAGCCCCTGCACCGGGTGGAGGTCGCGGCCAACCACGTCACCCAACTCATCGTGCCATTCTTGCTGTTCGCCCCGCAGCCGGTGGCGACGGGCGCGGCCTGCCTGATGATCGTGACCCAGCTGTGGCTGGTCCTCTCCGGCAACTTCGCCTGGCTCAACTGGATCACCATCGTGCTCGCGGTGTCCGCCGTGGACTTCTCCCCCTGGCACACTCCGACGCGGTACGCGCCGGCCCCGCTCTGGTACGAGGTGCTGGTCATCGCCGTCGCCGCGGGCCTCCTCGCGCTCAGTTACCGCCCCGTACGGAACCTTCTGTCCCGGCGGCAGGTCATGAACTGCTCCTTCGACCCCCTGCACCTCGTCAACGCGTACGGCGCGTTCGGCAGCGTCAGCCGGGTCCGCCAGGAGATCGTCATCGAGGGCACGGCGGACCCGCGGCCGCGCGAGGACTCCGCGTGGCTCGCTTACGAGTTCAAGGGCAAGCCCGGCGATGTGCGGCGCTGGCCGCGCCAGTTCGCGCCTCATCACCTTCGGCTCGACTGGCTGATGTGGTTCGCCGCGCTCTCGCCCGCGTACGCCCGCACGTGGTTCGGTCCGCTGGTGGAACGCCTCCTGGACGACGACCGCGACACGCTGCGGCTGCTGCGCCACTCGCCGTTCCCGCCCGGTTCCCCGCCCACGCACATCCGCGCCCGGCTGTACCGCTACCGGTACACCACCTGGCGCGAGCTGCGCGAGACGGGCGCCTGCTGGGAACGTACGTACGTCCGTGAGTTCCTGGCACCGACGAAGCTCGCCCCGCCCGCTCGGAGACCGTAGCCACCGCACCCCGTCCTCGCGCTCGCGTGCCGAGCCCCTGGCGACGCGCCCCGCCCGTCCCACCCCCGCGTTCCAGGTGGGTCGCGTTCTCCCTGGTCACCGGCTGTTTCCGCGTTCCGGTATCCCTGACTTCCGGGCAGCCGTGGCGGGTGGGACGGATCGCCGCGCAGGCTCGGCCGCACTGATCCGAACACGGCTCAGCAGCAACGACATGGGAGTTCGCACCATGCTTCGCAAGCACACACGCCTGATCGCGGTGCCTGTCACGGCCGTCGCCCTGACCCTGACCGTCGCGGGCCAGCAGGCCAACGCGGCCGGGCCGTCGTCCCCGGGCGGCGCGGGGCACTCCGGCAGGGCCGCCGAGGCGACGGGGCCGTGTCTGGCCGGTGCCACGGCGCTGGTCGGTGACCTCGACGGCGACGGCCGCCCCGACAAGATCGACAACCCCGGCCACACCGGCACCGGGATGACGATCCAGTGGGGCGCCGCGGACGGGTCGTTCGGCCAGAAGTACGCCGTCAGCGGCCTTCTCCGCGCGAAGCCGGGCGAGATCACGTCCGCCGCGGTGGCCGACTTCCGGCACAACGGCACGCTGGACATCGTCGTCAACGTCGTCAAGCCGTCCGGCGTGGACGACCCCGCGACGGCCCGCGTCGCGGAGTACCGCCCCGGCCCGCTCAAGCGCTCGAACCTCGGCTCCGCCACCGCCCGGCACTCCGACATCGGCGACCGCGGCGAGGCCAGGGAGCTCCGGATCGCCGACTACGGCGGCGACGCGTACCCGGACCTGGCGGTGCTCAACAACGAGGGTGACGGAGTGCTGACCCGGGAGGTGCGCCTGTCGAAGCCGGGCAGCGGCCCGGGGAAGTACGACTACGGACTCCAGCAGAAGTACGGGGAGAGCGGGACGCCGGCCGAGCCGCCCACCATGCCCGGCGACGGCTGGAAGCACTTCTACAAGCCCTGCTCCTGATCCCCGCCGGGTGCCGCCGCCCTCCAAGGGAGGCCGGCGGCGCCCGGCAGCGTCCGCCGAGAGGCGGCCGGGCCTCAGCCCCTCGTCAACCGCAGCGTCACGAGCTCGAACGGCCGCAGCGTCACCGCGATCGCACCGCCGGTCCGCTCCGGGGCGGGCGCGTCGGCCAGCGGCCGTTCCAGCAGGTCGGTGACCGTGACCGAGCCGACCTCGAAGCCCGCCGTCAGCGTGGCCCGCGCCCGGCCGCCGTGCGCCTCGTGGAAGCGGACGACCACGTCGCCGCTGCCGTCGTCGGCGAGCTTGACCGCCGTGACGACGACCGCGTCGTTGTCCACCGTGATCAGCGGGGCCACCTCCGAGCCGCCGCTCACCCGCCGCTCGGGCAGGTTGACGCGGTAGCCCTCGCGCACCGCGTCGCCGATCGCCGCGCCCGGCACCAGCGCGTGCCGGAAGCGGTGCACGCCCTGGTCCGTCTCGGGGTCGGGGAAGCGTGGGGCGCGCAGCAGCGAGACCCGGACGGTCGTGGTGGTGCCCGCGTCCTCGGCGCGGACCGCGCGGGTCACGTCATGGCCGTACGTCGAGTCGTTGACCAGCGCGACGCCCCAGCCCGGCTCCTCCAGGTGCACGAAGCGGTGGTTGCACGCCTCGAACTTGGCGGCCTCCCAGCTGGTGTTGGTGTGCGTGGGCCGGTAGAAGTGGCCGAACTGGGTCTCCGAGGCGTACCGCTCCGCGTGGATGTCCAGCGGGAAGGCCAGCTTGAGGAACTTCTCCGTCTCGTGCCAGTCGACCTCGGTGTCGATGTCGAGCCGCCGCGCGCCCGGCGCCAGCGAGAGGACCTGCGTCATGCGCGAGGCGCCGAAGGTGCGGACGACCCGGACGGCCGCGCCCTCCCCCGTCGCGCCCTCCGCCGCCGCGACCTCGTCGGCCTCCGTGAGGTCCGTGACGGTGTTGCGGTAGAACTCGTCCACGTCCCACGCGTCCCACATGTTCGGGAAGTCGGCGTGGATCTGCGGCAGGTTGGCGGCCGTGCCCGGCGCGACGGTCTCCCGGTCGGCCGCGATGTCGTACACCGACACGGCCAGGCCCCGCGCGTCGATCTCGACCCGCAGCAGGCCGTTGTCGAGGACGAAGCCGCCCTCGGCGCGCGGGGTGATCGCGGACTGCCCGTCGATCGCGGCGGGCCGAGCACCGCCGGCAGGCACGCCGTGACACGTGTGCGGCGTGGAGTTGAAGACCAGGTCCGCACCGCCCTCCCCGGCGAGCGCGCGCTGCGCCGCCTCGATGACGCCGGTCAGCTCCTCGGCGAGCGCCGCGTAGGTCGCGCGGGCCTCGCGGTGGACCCAGGCGATCGACGAGCCGGGCAGGATGTCGTGGAACTGGTGGAGCAGCACCGTCTTCCAGATGCGGTCCAACTGCTCGTAGGGGTAGGTGAATCCGGCGCACCGGACGGCCGCCGTCGCCGCCCACAGCTCGGCCTCCCGCAGCAGGTGCTCGCTGCGGCGGTTGCCCTGCTTGGTGCCCGCCTGGCTGGTGAGCGTCGCGCGGTGCAGCTCCAGGTAGAGCTCGCCGACCCAGACGGGGGCGTTCGGGTACTCCGCCTCGGCCTTCTCGAAGAACTGCCGCGGCGTCTCCCACCGCACGGTCGCCGAACCCTCCAGGTCACCCAGGCGCGCGGCCTTCGCGATCATCTCGCGGGTGGTGCCGCCGCCTCCGTCGCCCCAGCCGGTGGGCGCGAGCGAGTGCCGGGCGACGCCCTTGTCCTTGAAGTTCTTCGCCGCGTGGGCGATCTCGCTGCCCTTCATCGAGCAGTTGTAGGTGTCGACGGGCGGGAAGTGGGTGAAGATGCGTGTGCCGTCGATGCCCTCCCAGTTGAAGGTGTGGTGCGGGAAGCGGTTGGTCTGCGACCACGAGATCTTCTGCGTGAGCAGCCACTTGGAGCCGGCCGCCTTGATGATCTGCGGCAGCCCGGCGGCGAAGCCGAAGGTGTCGGGCAGCCACGCCTCGTCGTTCTCGACGCCGAACTCGTCGAGGAAGAACCGCTTGCCGTGCACGAACTGGCGGGCCATCGCCTCCGACCCCGGCATGTTGGTGTCCGACTCGACCCACATGCCGCCCGCGGGCACGAACCGCCCGTCGGCGACCGCCTTCTTGACCTTCGCCCACACCTCGGGGCGGTGCTCCTTGATCCAGGCCCACTGCTGCGCCTGCGACATGGCGAAGACGAACTCGGGCTCGTCCTCGATGAGCGCCGTCATGTTCGACGTCGTACGCGCCACCTTGCGCACCGTCTCGCGCAGCGGCCACAGCCAGGCGGAGTCGATGTGGGCGTGGCCGACGGCGCTGATGCGGTGCGCGGAGGGCTCGGCGGGCGTCGACAGGACCCCTTCGAGCCGGGCGCGTGCCGCGGCGGCCGAGCCGTTGACGTCCTGGAGGTCGACGGCGTCGAGGGCGCGGCCGACGGCGCGCACGATGTCGTAGCGCCGCCCGCTGTCTTCGGGCAGCTCCCGCATCAGCTCGCCCAGGACCTCCAGGTCGATGACGAGCTGCCACACCGTCTCGTCGAAGACGGCGAGGTCCATGCGCGCCAGCGTGTACTGGGGCTCGCTGCCCGCCGTCTCCTTGTCGCCCAACCGCGTGGGCAGAAAGGGGTGGTAGTCGAGGATCACGGGGTTGGACGCGGCCTCGATGTGCAGCCGCACCTCTTCGCCGCCCTCGGCGGGCGCGGCGACCCGCACCCACTGGTTGCGGGGGTTGAGGCCCTTCACCGGGGTGCCGTCGGGGCGGTAGACCAGGCCCTCGCACTGAAAGCCGGGCATGTTCTCGTCGAAGCCGAGGTCGAGGATCGCCTCGACGGTCCTGCCCGCCCACTCCTTCGGCACCGTCCCGGTCACCCGGAACCAGCTGGTCCCCCAGGGCGCGCCCCACCGCTCGCCGACGGCGGTCGGCGACGGCTCGGCGGCGAGCCCTTCGGCCACCGGCACGGGCTCGCCCGGCGCGTGCCACACCGCGACGTCGAGCGGTACGGAGGCCGGGTACACGGCGGGCCTGACGCGCTCGTCCAGAACACGCTTGAGGCGGGCTTCGACCAGGGTGCGGTCGTCATGCATGAGAATCTCCCGGGGGTGGAAAAATGTGAGCCCGTCCGGCGATTGCGGACGAGCGCGCAGCGCGGTCTACGGAAGTCCGGCCGGCCTAGTGCACCTCCTGCGGCGTCACCACTTCCGTGATGCCCCGCGCGGCGAGATGCGCCGCGTCCGCGGTCCGGCTCGCCAGGACGGTCGTCGGCCGGACCCCGTCGTGCGTGAGGCGGGCGAACGCCTCGAAGACGGCTCCCCCGGGCGCGCACTCCGCGCGCCGCTCCATGGCGTCGTCCACGACCACCGCCGTGGTCCGGGGCGCCGGGGCGTACGTACGGCCGCGCCACTCCCCGGCGATGCGGGCGACGGCCGCGCCCGCGGGCTTGACACGCCCGTCGTTGGTCAACAGGCCGAGGGTGTACTCCAGTTCGGGGAAGTCCGCGAGGTCGCGGGAGACGTCGTGGGAACACCACCACGTCACGCCCCACACGTCCTCGCAGTCGAGCGCGGCCTCGATCGTCTCCTGAGTGAACGCGGCCGCGTGCTCGGCGGGGATCAGCGGCGCGGGCGCGCCGACCTCCTGGAGCCACACGGGCCGGTGCGGGTCGAGCGCCCAGGCCTTGGACAGCTCGATGAGGTACGCGGCGTGGGCGCGGGTGGCGGTGCCGGTGCGGCCGTGGCGCTGGGCGGTGCCGTTGAAGACCCAGGAGTGCACGGCGGTCACGGCGCCGAGCCGGGCGGCCTGCCCGGGGGTGAAGGGCTGGTCGGGCTGGTACCAGGCGGCGTCGTACTCGGCGTGGAGGTGGAGCCTGCCGGGGGCGCCCTCCTCGCAGGCGGCCAGGACCGTGCGCAGCCAGGACTCGGCTTGCTCCTCGGTGATGCGGTCGGGGTCGGGGTGCGGCCCGGCGGAGAACTGGTTGATCTCGTTGCCGATGGTCATGCCGATGAAGTTCGGGCGGTCGGCGAGCGCGGCGGCGAGCGTCCGCAGGTAGGCGGCCTGCCCGGCGACGACGTCCGGGTCGGTGAAGAGGTTCCGCCGGTGCCAGGTCTGTGTCCAGGCGGGCAGGAAGTCGAAGCTGGAGAGGTGGCCCTGGAGCCCGTCGACGTTGACGTCGAGGCCGCGCTCGGCGGCGGCGTCGGCGAGCTGGACCAGCTGTTCGACGGCGCGCGGGCGGATCAGGGTGCGGTTGGGCTGGAAGTACGGCCAGACGGGGAAGACCCGCACGTGGTCGAGGCCGAGCGCGGCGAGCGCGTCGAGGTCGGTGCGCACGGCGTCGAGGTCGAAGTCGAGCCAGTGGTGGAACCACCCCTGGGCGGGCGTGTAGTTGGCGCCGAAGCGCGGCACGCCCACAGGCGGCGGGCAGGGCGATGCGGAAGGCGATGCGAGAGGCAATGCGGGTCCTGGTCCTCGGAGGTTCGGGGCGGCGCCGCGCGGCAGCGGCGGCGCCGGGCGGCATCAGCCCTTGACCGCGCCTTCGCCGACGCCGCGGAAGAAGTACCGCTGGAGGCAGGCGAAGAGGACGATCAGCGGGAGCACGGCGATGACCGTGCCCGCGGCGACGAGGCGTTCGTCGTTGGCGAAGGTGCCGTGCAGGTAGTTCAGGCCGATGGTGAGGGTGAAGCGCTCGGGGTCGCTGAGCACGATGAGCGGCCACAGGAAGTCGTCCCAGGCGCCCATGAAGGCGAAGATCGCGACGACGGCGAGGGTGCCCTTGACGGCGGGCAGCGCGATGCGGACGAAGCGCTGCCAGACGTTCGCGCCGTCCACGAACGCGGCTTCCTCGATCTCGTGGGGCACGTTGAGGAAGGCGTTGCGCATCAGCAGGACGTTGAGCGCGGAGACACAGCCGGGCAGCAGCACCCCGATGAGGGTGTTGTTCAGGCCCAGCTCCCGCATCGTCGTGAACTGGGCGATGATGATGCCCTCGACGGGCACCAGCATGGCCAGGACGAAGACGAGGGTGGCCGCCTTGCGGCCGCGGTAGCGCAGGCGCGCCAGGGCGTAGCCGGCGAGGGCGGCGCCCACGCAGTTGGTGACGACGTTGGCGGCGGCCACCTTCAGGGAGTTGAGGGCGTAGTCCCAGACGGGGATGGTGTCGGCGACCCGCTCGTAGTTGTGGAGGGTCGGGTCGGAGGGCAGGAACTTCGGCGGAGAGCTGAAGATGTCCTCGTGCGGCCCCTTGAGGGACGTGGACAGCTGCCAGAGGAACGGGCCGATCATCAACGCCAGTACGGCGAGCAGGAGCCCGTAGCGCAGGACGATCTCCCACAGCGGCATCCGGCGGCCGTTCTCGTCGGTGATCCGTGGCCGACGGCGCTCATGCGCCCCGCTCTTCGCGGTGTTCACGCGTCCTCCTTCCGGTCCGCCCGCAGCACGAGCAGCATGAGCGCGACGGTGACGACGAAGATGACGACGGAGATGGCCGAGGCGTACCCGACGCGTCCGGTCAGGCCGGTGCCCGTGCGCTGCACCAGCATCACCAGCGTGGTGTCCTCGCCCGCGGGGCCTCCGGTGGGGCCCGCCATCAGGTAGACCTCGGAGAACACCTTGAAGGCGGCGACCGAGGAGAGCGCGCCGACGAGCACCATGGTGGAGCGCACGGCGGGCACGGTGACGCTGAAGAAGCGGCGCACCGGCCCCGCGCCGTCGACGGCCGCCGCCTCGTGGAGCTCGCGCGGCACGTTGGCGAGGGCCGCCAAATAAATGATCATGTAGTAGCCGAGGCCTTTCCAGACCGTGACGGCCATGGCGCTGAACAGCAGCAGCCACTGGTCGCCGAGGAAGCCGACCTTGCCGGCACCGACCGCTTCCAGCACCGCGTTGACCAGGCCCCGTTCGTCGAGCATCCACACCCAGATCAGGCCGACCACCACGATGGAGGCGACCACCGGGGTGTAGAAGGCGGACCGGAAGAAGGTGATGCCGGGGATGTGCTTCTGGACGAGCATCGCGAGCAGCAGCGGCAGCAGGACGAGCGCGGGGACGACCACGAGGACGTACAGCGTGCTGTTGCGCAGGCCGATCCAGAACATGTCGTCGTGCAGCAGCTCGCGGAAGTTGGCGAGCCCCACGTACTCGCCGGGGAGCAACGTCCGCTTGTCGGTGAAGGCGTTGCCCAGCGTGCTGAGGAACGGATAGAGGCTGAAGGCGGCGACGATCACGAGCCCCGGGGCTGCGAACAGCCAGGGGCTGGTGGGCAGTTGGCGCCTGATCCCGGGGGGCTTCCGGGCGACGGCCGGGCCGTCGCCCCGGGAGGCGGCGGTGCGGCCCGCGCCCGGGGTCCTGCTGGCAATGCTGGTCTTCATGGCTGGCGTTCCCTGGTCATGGCTTCACGGCTCGGCACGGCACGGCACGGCTCGGCGGCACGGCGCGGGCGCTCAGCTCTGCTTCAGCAGCCGGTCGCAGTTCTTGACAGCGTTGTCAAGCGCTTCCTTCGGGCTCTCCTTGCCCTGGAGCGCCTTGGCGACGGAGTTGCGCAGCTCGACCTTCATCTGCTCGCTGAAGAGGACGGGCGTGTAGTTCACCGCCGTCTTGATGGACTTCGCGGCGGCGACGCGGACCCGCGTCTCCTCCTTGCCGTCCTGCTTGGTGAAGTACGGGTCGTCGAGGGAGCCCTGGGTGCTCGGGAAGATCGCCACCTGCTTGGCGAACTCCATCTGGTGCTTGGCGTCGGTGACGAAGTGTGCGAAGGCGACGGCGGCCGGCGTCTGCTTGGTGCGGGCGTTCACCATCACGCCCATCACGTACATGTTGTCCTTGCCGGTGTTGCTGATCTGCGGGGTGATGCCGATGTTCTTGTAGAGCTTCGGCGCGTCCTTCTTGAACTTCTCCAGGTCCAGCGCGCTGCCGGGGTTCATCGCGACGGCCTCGGTGAGGAACTTCTTGCCGGTCGACTCCGGCGTCGCGGTCAGCGCCTGCCCGTCCAGGGCCTTCGCGTCGTACAACTTCTTGTACTCGGTGAGGAGTTCGACGCCCCTGGCGTCGTTGAAGGTGAAGCCGGTGCCTTCCTTGTTCATCAGGGGCACGCCGTAGCGCCCGAAGTCCTCGATGGTGGGGACGTTGGCGAGCGTGGCGATCTTCCCGTCGCTCTTCTCGGCCAGCCGCAGCGCCTGGTCGAAGAGCTGGTCGTACGTCTTCGGGGGCTTGTTCTCGTCGAGGCCCGCGTCCTTGAAGAGCCGCTTGTTGTAGAAGAGCGGTCCGGTGTTCAGGTACCACGGGAAGGCGTACGTCCCCTCCGTGCCCGGTATCTGGTGGCTCTTCCAGGCCCCGGGGAGGTACTCCTTCTCGTACGTGCCCGCGGCCTTGTCGAGGTCGAGCGCGAGGCCGGCCTCGGCGAGCGGGGCGACGAGGTCGGGCGAGACGTTCACGACGTCGGGCAGGGTGCCCGCGGCGGCATCCGCGCTGATCTTGTCGGCGTAGCCCTCGCCGGGCTGGTCGACCCACTTCACGTCGGTGCCGGGGTACTTGTCCTCGAACTCGGCGACGAGGCCTTCGAAGTAGGGCTTGAAGTTCGCCTTCAGATTCCAGGTCTGGAAGGTGATCTTGCCTTCGATCTTGCCCGACGCGTCCGTGGAACCGCCTCCGTCACCTCCGTCGCCACAGGCGCTCAGCGGCAGCAGGACGGCGAGGGCGGCGCCCGCGGCGACCGCTCTGCGGGGAATACGGGAGATACGCACGGTGAAACGGCTCCTTTGCTCGGCCCAGCGTGAGACGGCGGTGACTGCGGCCGTCCGAGCCGGGCAATCCACGCCGAGGCAGACCCTGCATCCAACCGTGGGGCGAAGTCAATGGATTGGGGGGATCGACCACGAGAAACTCGCGATCCGTCCGGCAACTCGCAGGTCAGGCAGGCGTCTTATGCCTCTTGCGGCGAACGACTAATGCGCTTTAGGGTCTGACCGCTCAAGCGCTTTAGGTGCGGCGCCGCGAAAGGGGCTCAGGGAAGAGACCCGGGAAAGGGGCTACGGGTGCAAGGCAAGCGGTCACCGGCGCGCCGGCCGACCATGAAGGACATCGCGCGCCGCGCCGGGGTCTCCGAGAGCGCCGTCTCCTTCGCGCTCAACGACCGGCCCGGCGTCTCCGAGATCACCCGCGACCGGGTGCGCAGGGTCGCGGAGCAGCTCGGCTGGCGGCCCAGTACGGCGGCGCGCGCCCTGTCGGGCGAGGGCTCGGCCACGGTCGGCCTGGTCCTGGCGCGGCCCGCGGCGACGCTGGGCGTCGACTCGTTCTTCCTCCAGCTCATCTCCGGCGTCCAAGAGGTGCTGGCCGAGCGGCACTTGGGGCTGCTCTTCCAGGTGGTGGAGGACGTGGCCGCCGAGTGCGCGGTCCACCGCCGCTGGTGGGCCGAGCACCGGGTGGACGGTGTACTGGTCGTGGACCCGCGCACGGACGATCCCCGGCCCGCGCTCCTCGACGAGCTGGGGCTGCCCGCCGTGGTGACGGGCGGCGTGCCCGGCCCCGGGGCGGGGCCGCCGGGCCTGTCCACGGTGTGGGCGGACGACGCGGGGGCGATGGCGTCGGTCGTCGGCCGTCTGCACGCGCTGGGACACCGCCGCATCGTGCACATCGCGGGCATGGAAGGGCTCGCGCACACCGAACGCCGTATGCGCACCCTGCGTGCCGAGGCGGCGAGCCGCGGCCTGTCCGGCGTGCGTTCGGTGACGACCGACTACTCCGACGCCGAGGGCGCCGCCGTGACCCGGCGCGTCCTGCGGTCCGCCGAACCGCCGACGGCCCTGGTGTACGACAACGACGTGATGGCCGTGGCCGGGGTCGCCGCCGCGTCCTCCCTCGGCTTCGTCGTCCCGGACGACGTGTCGGTCGTGGCCTGGGAGGACTCGGCGCTGTGCCGCATGGTCCACCCGTGGCTCACGGCGCTGTCCCGGGACACCGTGGCGTTCGGCCGCACGGCCGCCCGGGAGCTGCTCGCCCTCCTCGACGGCGGTCCCGCGGCGACGGTCCAGGTGCCGCTGCCGCGGCTCATCGAGCGGGAGAGCACGGGGCCGGTACGGGGCGTGTGAACCCGGCCCGGCGCTGGCATCCTGGAGTGCCCCTCGGCCGGGGCGGGTCATGCTCCCGGGCGCACCGGGCTCGCTGCCGGCCCCTCGGGCGAGGAAGGTGGCAGGGGGCCGGGCCTGCCCGGCCCCGCTCACGTCGGCGGAAGGACACCACGCATGGCGGACCACTCCCCCACCGTCGGCGCCGAGGAGGAGTACTTCCTCGTCGACGCCGCCCAGCGCACGGTGGCGCCGGCGGCGCCCCGCGTCCTGGCGCGCGCGAAGCCGGTGCTCGCAGACCTGGTGACGGGCGAGGCGTCCCGGTACCAGGTGGAGGGCAAGACACCGCCCTGCGGGACCCTGGGCGAGCTCCGCCACGAGCTGCGGCGGGTGCGCTCCGCCGTCGCCGCCGCCGCGGCGGAGGAGGGGCTGCGCCCCCTCGCCTCCGGGACACCGGTGCTGGGCATGCGGACGCCGGTACCGCTCAACGGCGACTCCCACTACCTGCCCCAGTTCGAGATGTTCCGGTCCCTGTACGACACCTTCGCCTTCTGCGGGCTGCACGTACACGTCCAGGTCCCGGACCGGGAGCACGCCGTTCTGGTCAGCAACCACCTGCGGCCGTGGCTGCCCGTCCTGGTGGCACTGGCGGCTAACTCCCCCTTCTGGGAGGAGCGGGACAGCGGTTACTGCACGTGGCGGACGCTGGGGGCCACACGCTGGCCCGTGGCGGGCCCGCCGCCGTACTTCTCCTCGGCCGCGCACTACGACGCGCTGGCGGCCGCGCTCCAGGAGACCGGCGCGACCCGTGGTGAACGCTCGCTGTACTGGGACGTGCGTCCGTGCGCGCACCTGCCCACCGTGGAGATCCGGGCGATGGACGTCCCCGCGACCGTCGAGGAGGCGGCGGTCTTCGCCGTCCTCGTGCGGGCGCTGGTCGTCCGGGCGCTGGAACGGGTGCGCCGGGGTGACCCCGGGCCCGCCATGGACGAAGCGCTGCTGCGCGCGGCGTACTGGCGGTGCGCCCGCGACGGTGTGACCGGCCACAGCCTCGATCCGCGGACCCACCGCCTGGTGCCGACCGCCCTCCAGGTCCGCCGCCTTCTGGCGCACGCCCGTCCCGTGCTGGCGGAGCACGGTGAACTCCCGCAGGTCGCCGCGGTCCTGCGGCATCTCGTCACGCGCGGCGGCGGCGCCGAACGCCAGCGCTCCGTCCACGCCCGCGCGGGCAGCCTGCGGGACGTCGTCGACGACCTGGCCGCCCGCACGGCCGCGAGCCGGACGCCGGCGCGGGAACCACGGCTGCCCGGCACCGAACGGACCGCGGCTACCTGACCCCCGCCGGCGGGCCGGGCGGCCAGGGAAGCCCGGCCAGGATCGGCAGGAGCACTTCCTCCTCGTGTTCGAGATGACGGATCAACTCGGCGGACATGCGCGCCAGTTCGCGGCGGAAACGCTCCGGGTCCGCACCGGCGACGTCCGCGAGGAGCGCGGCCAGTTCGCCCTGGACGCGGGCGATCGTCCGGTGCTCCTCCGCGAGCCGGGCGAAGGTCTCGCGCAGCTCGGGGTGGTGACCGGCCATCGTCGGGAAGAGGTGCGCGTCCTCTCCGGTGTGGTGGAACTCCAGGGCGTCGCAGAACGCCAGGCAGTGCTGCCGGATCCGCAGTCCGAGCCCCGGCTCCGGGGGCGTGCCCGGCCCCTGGTGGGCGGCGAGCGCGGCGAAGTACGCGTCGGTCTCGTCGCGTACGTGCTGGAGCTGGCCGCGCAGCCAGAGGTGGACCTGGAGCATCTTCTCCGCGAAGTTCCCGGCGGCCGCGGGGATGGCGGCCTCGTGCGGGGGCCGCTCCAGGACGACGACCGGCAGGATCCGGCTGGTCCGCGCCTGGTAGTCGCCGTAGCCGGGTTCGGCCGCCGCGATCCGCGCGAAGAGCCGGTCGCGCCGCTCCCCCTCGGCGGGGACGGCGACCGCCTGGAACTCCTCGGTGCCGAGTTCCACGTCGACCGCGGGGTGGGCGAGGACGTTGTGGTACCAGTCGGGGTGGCGCGGCCCGCCGAGGTTCGACCCGACCAGCAGGAGCAGGCCGCCGTCGCGGACGAAGCCGAGCGGGGTGGTGTGCGCCTTGCCGGACTTCGCTCCGGTGGTGGTGAGCAGGAGGAGATCGCCGCCCGCGAAGGGGCCGCCGACCTTGCCGCCGTTGGCGCGGAACTCCTCGATGACGGACTGGTTGAAGGGTGTGGGCATGACGGTGTCAGGTCTCCGTACGGAATGTTCGCTGCCGCGTCGTACGCGGTGAGGGGTGCGGGAGAGCCACGCGCGAGAGGCGTGACCGGGGCGCGCGAAGGCGCGCGGTCAGGCGAAGGCCTGACCGTATGAACCAGGTGAACTCACGACGTGTCCATCGGCGACGTCCTTGAGTGAAGGTGCTCGCCCGATCGCCGACCTGCCCACTGCTCTTCGGTCGGCGCCACGCGGCACGGGCACCATTACAGTCACCGCTCCCCCGCCTGTCAACGTGGCCCTGTGCCCCACACCTTCGGCGTGCGGGTGCATCCCGTCGGACCGAGCACATTTGCGTACGCGGATAGGCGGCGTGTGCAACAGTTGACGCGCGCCGCACCCGTTCCCGGGCGTGGCCTTCGACATCCGATACGCCCACCCCCGAAAGGTCGCGACCTCCATGACATACACGACCGTTCACGTCCCCATCTCCGGTGGCGACAGCGCAGTCGACTGCCTGGTCACCGGATCGGGTCCGGCTCTGGTGCTGGTGCACGGCACCGGTGCCACCCCCGAGGGCAACTGGGGCCCGGTCATCGATGCCCTCAAGCACCGCTACACCGTCGTGGCCCCCACGTTGTCCGGTTCGGGCTCCACCACCGACGCCGGCGGCCCGCTGACGGTCGGCGACCTGGTCGCCCAGGTCCTGGGGGCGGTGGACGCCGCGGGGCTCGACACCTTCCACCTGGCGGGGCACTCCTTGGGCGCCACGGTCGCGGCCGCCGTCGCGGGGGCCCGTCCGGAGCGGATACGTTCCCTCTTCCTGCACGCGGGCTGGGCGGTGACCGACCCGTGGCAGGCGTTCCAGTTCGACCTGTGGCAGCGGCTGCTGCGCGTCGACAAGGACCTCTTCTCCCGGGCGCTCCAGGTCACGGCGTTCGGCGCCAAGACGCTGGCCGGGCGCCGGGCCGAGGACTTCGAGGAGAACGTGGCCGCGTGCAACGCGCTCTTCGACGCCGACGGCATGGCCCGGCAGGCGGCGCTGAACATCCAGGTGGACATCACCGAGGCGCTGGGCAAGATCACCGCCCCGACCCTGGTCGTGTCCGGCTCGCAGGACCTGATCGTCCCGCCGCACCACCAGAGGAAGTTGGCAGCCGCCATCGGCGGCGCGCAGTTCCTGGAGCTGGACTGCGGCCACGCGCTGCCCTTCGAGCAGCCCGAACTGTTCGCCCGTGCCGTCACGGAGTTCGTGGACCGGCAGCAAGCAGCCGCCGCATGACCTGAAGGTGACCGCCCGCGGCCCGGGGCCTGCCCGGCGGATCGCGCCGGACAGGCCCCGGGCCGGGCCGGGCTCAGCGTTTGAGCAGGAAGGTGAAGTCGCCGGAGAGTTTGCCGCTCAGCCGGGCCGCCGAGACGAGCTTCCCCTCCGCGATCAGCCTCTCGACCCCGGCCCGTGACAGACCGCGGCCCTCGGCGATCAGCCGTACCGGCCGGACGGGGATCGGCGCCGCGAAGCGGACCGATATGTCGCTCACCTCGTGGTCGAGGTGAGGCGTTCCGCCGGTGTCGAGCCGCCAGGCGTCGTGCCAGTCGAGAGCGACGTGGTTACGGCGCCGCACGACCGGGTCCTGGAGCAACTCGGCCGCGAGAGCGGGGTCGTTGTCGTGCATCCGGTCCAGCAGCTCGGGCCGTACGGAGCGCACGTTCACCCGCTCCAGGACCGTGAGCTTCGCCGTGGCCCCGCAAGCGGTGCAGAGGACGAGGAGCCAGGCGTCGATCCGCTTGTGGTTGGCGTTGACGCGGAATTTGCCGTCGGCCCGGAAGCGTTCCGACGCGCACGTGTGGCAGCGGCGGAGAACGAGAGGCAGGCAGGTGGGCATGACCACCCAGTTTTCGAGCACAGAAGTACACCGGTTTCTGTGAGAAGTCCGCAGCAAAGGGCAGCGCGGCGCGGAGGCGCGACGCGCTGGAATCAGCTCTCGGGGTGTCTCACAGGGTGTACAACGGCACGTCCTTGGTCAGGCGACTCGGTCCGGCAGCACGGTACTGGGGTTCAGCGACGCCGTTCCACCGGTTTTCTCCGAGTCGGCCAACGGCTCGTCCGACGCACCCGTCCCACCCGGGTACGGGCTGATCATGGTGTCGAAGTAGCCGTCAGGGGCTTCTTCGAGGAAGTCCAGCAGATGGTCGAGGAAGTGGCGCAGCGGTGGTGTGGCGTTGTGCCGGTCCAGGTCTGCCTGGGAGCGCCAGACCTCGTACAGGAAGAGCCGGCCGTCGTCCTGCGCGTGCAGGTGGTACTCCAGGTTGCCCTCCTCCCGCCGGGTGGGCTCCACGAGGGAGGCGAGGAACTGCCGGACCTCGTCGGCCCGTTCGGGCCGGGGGCGCAGGAAGCCGTAGAGGGAGACGGGTGCTTGTGTCGTCGTCATGAGGGCGACGCTACGATCTCACATCCATGTGAGGTTCAAGTCGATGACGCGTGAGGTGTGCCACATGAAGATCGGCGAACTGGCCCGCGCGACAGGTGTGAGCGTGCGCCTGCTGCGTTACTACGAGGAACAGGGTCTGCTCGTCCCGTCCCGGACGGGCGGCGGCCACCGGCACTACGACGAGGGCGCGTTGACGACGGTCACGCGGATCCGGACGCTGCTGGCCGCGGGGCTCCCCACCCGGATCATCCGCGACCTCATGCCGTGCTTCCGCGGCGACGGACCGGAGCTCGACACCTGCGTCCTGGAACACCTCCGGACACACCTGTCCGAACTGGACACCCGCATTGCCGACCTGTGTCAGGCCCGCACGTCGCTCCGCGGCCTCCTCGACGCCTCGTCACGCGTATCCCGTGCATCCCGTGCATCCGGCTCGTCTCGCGCCGAGGTGTCCTGTGCGTGAATCACCCGTGCCCGCAGGGGTACTTGCGTGAGATGGCGAGGGGGGGCGGACGGCCGTGGAGGGGACGGTCGTCCGCGCCGCGGCGGACGCACCTGTGCCCCCCGTCGCGGGGCGGGGGGCACAGGTGCGAAGCGGGCGACCGGCGGTACCTGTCAGTCGACGCCCGGGAGGATGTGCGGCTCGGCGAGGTCGTCCTCGTAGCCCGCCAGGCGGATGGGGGCCGCCTTGGCCCACGCCTCCAGGTTGCGGAGCTTGGGGGGCCTGCCGGCCCGCTCGCCGCCGCGCTCGGCCGGTCGCTTCTCGTGCTTCGTCAATTCTGGTGTCACCGCGCACTCCTTCGGTGTCGCGTAACGGAAGGACAGGGGCAGTTCGGTCGCGGTGGCGCCGGTATCTGGCGGGACCGCGGCCGTGGTCGCCGGCCTGTCCCCGGGGTGACCGAGAGACGTTCGTGGATCTCTCGTGGCCACCCGCTCACCCCAGGTTAACCAAATGAGCGCGCCCGCGCTCGATGGAATAACAAAACTGGGTAAATTCCGGACGAGGACACCGGGACGGGCAGGGGATGACGCCCTCGGACCGCCCGCAGCCCCGTGGCGACCGCCGCGCCTACCACTTGCCGGGCGCGTAGTCCTTCAGGAAGACGCCGAACAGATCCTCGCCGGCCTGGCCGCGCACGATCGGGTCGTAGACGCGCGCCGCGCCGTCGACGAGGTCCAGGGGGGCGTGGAAGCCCTCCTCGGCCAGGCGCATCTTGTCGGGGTGGGGGCGTTCGTCGGTGATCCAGCCCGTGTCGACCGCGGTCATCAGGATGCGGTCCTTCTCGAACATCTCCTGCGCGCTGGTGCGGGTCAGCATGTTGAGGGCGGCCTTCGCCATGTTGGTGTGCGGGTGGCCCGCGCCCTTGTAGCCGCGGCCGAAGACGCCCTCCATGGCGGAGACGTTCACGACGTACGCGCGGCCGTCCTCGTGCGCCGCGGCGGCGGCCGCCATCGCGGAGCGCAGGTGGCTGATGAGGATGAACGGCGCCGTCGAGTTGCACAGCTGGACTTCGAGCAGCTCGATCGGGCCGACCTCCTCGACGGTCTGGACCCAGCTGTTGCTGTCGTGCAGGTCGGGCACCAGACCGCCCGCGTCGATCGCCGTGCCGGCCGCGATGCGCTCCAGCGAGGCAGACCCCGTCACCAGGGCGAGCCCGGTCACGTCGTCGGCGGTCAGCGCGCCGCCCCCGGCGACCGGCAGCGCGGCCACGGCGCCGGAACCGAACGTGCCGATCACCTCGGAGGCGGGCAGCTCACCGGCGGGCAGCGGGGCGGACTCGGCGGCGACCAGCTCGCTGTAGGCCTGCGGGGAGCGGCGTACGGTCTGCGCGGCGTTGTTGATCAGTACGTCGAGGGGGCCCTCGGCGGCGACCGACTCGGCGAGGGCGACGACCTGGGCCGGGTCGCGCAGGTCGATGCCGACGATCTTCAGCCGGTGGATCCACTCGTCGCTGTCGGGCATGGCCTTGAAACGGCGGATCGCGTCGCTCGGGAAGCGCGTGGTGATCGTGGTGTGCGCGCCGTCACGCAGCAGCCGCAGCGCGATGTACATGCCGATCTTGGCGCGGCCGCCGGTGAGCAGGGCGCGCTTGCCGGTCAGGTCGGTGCGGGCGTCGCGGCGGGCGCGGTTCTCGGCGGCACAGGCCGGGCAGAGCTGGTGGTAGAACGCGTCGACCTCGACGTACCGCGTCTTGCAGGTGTAGCACGAGCGCGGGCGCTGGAGTATCCCCGCGATCTCGCCCTGCACCGAGGAGGAGGGCAGCACGCCCGCCGTCTCGTCGTCGATGCGGTCGGCGGAGCCGGTGGCGGTGGCCTCGGTGACCGCGCGGTCGTGGGCGGTCTTGGCGGCGCGGCGCTCCTGGCGGCGGCGCTGCTTCACCGTGCGGTAGATCCCGGCCGTGGCACGGCGCACCGCGATCGCGTCGGGGTGGTCCACGTCCAGCTTGTCCAGCTCGTCGAGCACGCTGAGGCAGACGGCGAGACGGTCCGGGTCGATGCCGGGGCCGTATGCGACGGTCCCCTCATGGCTTTCGTCTGTCACCGTCATCGCCGCTGTGTCCTCGTGTCACTCGTGCCGCGGCCCGTCCGGTCGTCCGCGGAAGCTCTCAAAAGCCGAACTTTACGTAGCTCCGGGCCCCGTCACCAAACCCGTGACCTTGCCCACACCGCCCCGAGGCCTTGATCTCGTGTTCCGCGCGACCGTCCACGGTCATGACGTGCTCACTCGACCCGCTGCCCCTTCCCCAGCGCGATCACCCCGCCTTGCGAGACCGTGTACAGCTCCTCGTCCCTCTCCGGGTTCACCCCGACGGTCGCGCCGGGCGGGACGTCGACGTTCTTGTCGAGGACGGCGCCGCGCACCACCGCGCCCCTTCCCACCCGTACGTTGTCGTGCAGCACCGAGCCCTGGACGACCGCCCCCTCCTCGATGGTCACACCGGGTGAGAGGACGGATCGGGTGACCTGGCCGCGGATGACGCAGCCGGGGCTCACGATCGACTCGCCCGCGATGCCGCCCGCGCAGAACTTGGCGGGCGGCAGTCCGCCGGAGTGCGTGTAGATCGGCCAGCGCCGGTTGTCCAGGTTGAAGACCGGCTGGTCGGAGATCAGGTCCATGTGGGCCTCGTAGTACGAGTCCAGGGTGCCGACGTCACGCCAGTAGCCGTGGTCGCGCGGGGTCTCGCCGGGCACGTGGTTGCCGTCGAAGTCGTACACCTGGGCCAGCCCGCGCTCGGTCAGCATGGGCAGGATCGAGCCGCCCATGTCGTGCGCCGACTCCGCGTCCTCGGCGTCCTGCTGGAGGGCGTCGACGAGTGTTTTCGTCGTGAAGAGGTAGTTGCCCATCGAGGCGAAGACCTGGTCCGGGGCGCCCGGCAGACCCGGCGGATCGGCGGGCTTCTCCAGGAAGCCCTCGACCCGCGTGCCGTCCCGCGCGGGTGTGATGACGCCGAACGACGAGGCCTCGGCGCGCGGCACTCTGATCCCGGCGACGGTCACGGCGGCGCCGTTGTCGATGTGCTGCTGGAGCATCTGCCGCGGGTCCATGCGGTAGACGTGGTCGGCGCCGAACACCGCGATGTAGTCGGGCTGTTCGTCGTGGACGAGGTTGAGCGACTGGAGGATCGCGTCGGCGCTGCCCGAGAACCACCGCGGGCCGAGGCGCTGCTGCGCGGGCACGGGCGTGACGTAGTTGCCGAGCAGGCTCGACATCCGCCAGGTCGTCGTCACGTGCCGGTCCAGGGAATGGGACTTGTACTGCGTCAGGACGCAGACGCGCAGGATGTCGCCGTTGACGAGGTTGGACAGGACGAAGTCCACGAGGCGGTACGTCCCGCCGAACGTGACCGCTGGTTTGGCCCGGTCGGCGGTGAGCGGCATCAGCCGCTTCCCTTCCCCGCCGGCCAGCACGATTCCGAGCACCGAAGGTCCACCGCGCATCCCAGCCTCCTACCTGCCGGCCATGCCGGCCGGCTATCTGTCGGCGTGCAGGCTCTCCTCGTACACCTGGACCGTGCGCCGGGCGACCGCGTCCCAGCCGAACCGTCCGACGGCGCGCCGCCGTCCGGCCGCGCCCATCGCGGCGGCCCGGCCGGGGTCGGTGGCCAGTTCGTTCAGGGCCCGGCCGAGGTCGCGCTCGAAGCCGTCGGGGTCCTTCGGCTCGTACGGGACGAGCAGCCCCGTCACGCCGTCCTGGACGACCTCCGGGATGCCGCCGACGCGCGAGGCGACGACCGCCGTGCCGCAGGCCATCGCCTCCAGGTTGACGATGCCCAGCGGCTCGTACACCGAAGGGCAGACGAACAGGGCGGCGTGCGTGAGGAGTTGGACGATGTCGGGGCGCGGCAGCATTGCGGGGATCCATTGGACGCCGCCCGCGCGGACGCGGCGCAGCTCCTCGAAGAGCACGCGGAACTCGGCGTCGGTCTCCGGCGTGTCGGGGGCTCCCGCGCACAGGACCAGCTGGACGCCCGGGTCCAACTGCCGGGCGGCGCGCAGCAGGTGGGGAACGCCCTTCTGCCGGGTGATGCGCCCGACGAACAGGACGTACGGCCGCCCGGGGTCGACGCCGAGGCGCTCCAGTGCGTCCGTGGCGGGGTCGGGGCGGTACAGGCCGGTGTCGATGCCGTTGTGCACGACGTGGACCTTCGCCGGGTCGACGCCCGGATGGCAGGCGAGGATGTCCTCGCGCATCGCGCCGGACACCGCGATCAGCGCGTCGGCCGATTCGGCGGCCGTGCGCTCGGCCCAGCTCGACAGGGCGTAGCCGCCGCCCAGTTGCTCGGCCTTCCAGGGCCGCAGGGGCTCCAGGGAGTGCGCGGTCATCACGTGCGGAATGCCGTGCAGCAGCTTGCCGAGGTGGCCCGCGAGGTTCGTGTACCAGGTATGGGAGTGGACGAGTTCACGCCCGGCGAGCGCGGCGGCCATCGCCAGGTCCACGGAGAACGTGCGCAGCGCGTCATTGGCGCCGTCGAGCGCGTGCCAGGCCCGGTGACGCACCAGGCCGTCGGACGCGCCCTCGCCCCAGCAGTGCACGTCGAGGTCGACGAGAGCACGCAACTCCCCGGCGAGGAACTCGACATGGACGCCCGCCCCGCCGTACACATCGGGCGGGTACTCCCGGGTGAGCAGTCCCACTCGCACGCAGAACCCTCCGTCGTCCGCCCGATGCCGGCCGCGCCCCCTCATGGTCACCCAGACGCGGCCCCGGGGGAAGAGCGGCGCGGCGGCCGTTCGAAGCAGCAGTCGCCGCACACGCCGCCGCCGGGGCACCGGTAGTAGAGGCAGCAGCTGCGGCGCCGGAAGGCGGTGCCGTCCAGGGTGCCGCTGCCGCGCAGGTCAGGGTGGTCGAAGAGTTCCGAGGCCAGGGCGAGCGCCCGCTCCCCCACGTCCTCGCGCCCCTGCCGCGCCGCCCAGCCGTGCAGTTCCCGCGCGGCTCCGGCGAGCGCGGAGCCCGCGTTGCCCCACAGCAGACCTGCCGACATCCGGTACCGGGTGCGCAACGCGTCGGCCAGCGGCGCGAGATGACCGTGCTGCACGACCTGCCGTACGGTCCCGGCGTCGCCGGGCAGGGTGCGGGTGCCGTCGAGCCACAGGTCGTCGGGCGAGGTGCCGTCGGCGTCCCAGGACAGCAGGGCGGGGTCCAGGTCGGGCACCGCTCCGTACAGCGCCGCGGAGCCGAGCGCGACGGACCAGAGCCGGGCGGCGAGCCCCAGTTGTGCCACGGACACCGCGATCCGCTCCTCGGGGGCGCCGAGCCGCCGTGCCACCTTCGCGACCCGGAAGGCCAGCGGGTCGGCGGCGGCCGGTGGGGCGTACACCTTCACGAGGGGGACGGCACCGCTCGGCGCGGGTGCCGGGCGCAGGGCGAAGAAGCCGCCGACGGATCGGAGTTCTGCCAGGTCGATGGGGGTGTTCACGACAGCAGTACAGCAAGCCCCGCGCCGCCCGCGCGCTGCGGGGTCGCCCCTGCTCGTCCCCGGGTCTCCGCCGCTGTCCGTAGGGGGCGCACGCCCAGCGGAGGACGCGGGCGGGTCCGTACTCCATCGGCAGTAGGACCGATTGCCTGCTCAGGTACGACGACGCGAGGCGATCCGCGCGGCATCGTGGTAACCATGGAAGCCGACCGTTCGCCCCGCCGGGACCACCGGACGCACAGCACGCCGAGGAGCACCTCATGAGTGCCCTCGCGCTGTCCGTGCTGCTCTCGCTCGTCTCCGCCGTGGCGTACGCCGGCGGGGCGATCCTCCAGGAGCGCGTGGCGGCCACCACGCCGGAGCGGCGGTACGCGCCGCTGCGCCGCGGTGCCTGGTGGACCGCGATCGCCCTGAACGGCCTGGGCGCGTTCCTGCACGTCGTGGCGCTCGCCTACGGCCCGCTCAGCGTGGTCCAGCCGCTGGGCGCGCTGACCATCGTCTTCGCCCTGCCGATGGCCGCGCTGTTCGTGCGCCGCCGGGCCGGGGCCACCGCGTGGCGCGGCGCGATCATGGCGACGGTGGGGCTCGCCGGGCTCCTCTCGCTCACCTCGGCGTCCGGCGCGCAGTCCCTGGACGGCGCCGAGCGCGTCGTGCTGGCCCTGGTCACGGGCGGCGGCGTCCTCGCCCTGACGGTGGCGGCGCAGGCCGCGCACCGGCACCCCGTGGTGCGCAGCGTGCTGCTCGCCTGCGCGGCCGGTGCCGCGTTCGGCATCGCCTCGGTCTTCACGAAGACGGTGGCGGTGGACTGGGAGGAGGGCGCGACGCTGGCGCGGGAGCTGCCGAGCCTCGGCGTCATCGCCGTGCTCGCGGCGGCCGGGGTGCTGATCTCGCAGGCCTCGTACCGGGGCGCGGGCCTGGCGGCGCCGCTGTCCACGGTGACGGTCGTGAACCCCGTGGTCGCGGCGGCGGTCGGCCTGACCCTCTTCGGAGAAGCCTTCCGCTACGGCACCACGGGCACCGTGCTGGCGCTCGGCTGCGGTGTCGTCACGGCGGGCGGCCTGATCCTGCTGACCACGGAGCGGATCGCCCGGGAGGCGTCGACGGCGGCTGGGGGCGGGGGACTGGGCCCGGGTTCGGGGGGAGGGGTGCCGTCGGGGGTGCCGGCGTTGCCGGTGCCGGGCGTGCCGTCGGCGGCTGGCGCGCCGCGGGAGCCGTCGTCCGCGCCCCCGGTCGAGCCGCGGCTCAGGCCCGGGGCGCTCCCCGCCGTGCCGTCCCAGCCCGCTCCGGCCGCGCCGAGGTGCCACGGGGTGCCGCATCGGCGTCAGCGGTGCAGGGAACGCATCGGATCCTCAACCGCGCCCTAGACGCGGACGCCGCGGGCCCGCAGATAGGCGAGCGGATCGATGTCGGCACCGAAGCCGGGCCCCGTCCGCACCTCGAAGTGCAGGTGCGGGCCCGTGCTGTTGCCGGTGGACCCCGACCGGGCGATGCGCTGGCCCGCGCCGACCTTCTGCCCGGCCCTCACCGAGAGCGCCGACAGATGGGCGTACTGGCTGTACTTGCCGTCGGTGTGCCGTAGCACCACCTGGTAGCCGTAGCTGCCGCCCCATCCCGCGGAGACGACCTGCCCGGCGGCGACGGCCCGTACGGACGTCCCGGTGGGCACCGCGAAGTCGACGCCGGTGTGATAGCCCTTCGACCACGAGCTGCCCGCCGCGCGGTAGGGCGTACTGGGGGACGCGGCGACCGGGGCGGAGGCGGCCGACGAGGTGGCGGGCCTGGCCTGCTTGGTGGGCGAGGAGGAGGCGTCCGAGGAGCGCGGCTTCTCCCGCTTCTTCTCGGCGGCCTTCCGCTCAGCGGTCTTCCGCTCCGCGGCTCTGCGCTCGGCGGCCCTCTGCTCCGCGGCTTTCCGCTCGGCGGCCCTCTTCTCGGCGGCCTTCTGTCGCGCCCGCTCCTCGGCGCGGTCCTCCGCACGCTGACCGGCCTTGTCCCCGCCGTGGGCGACGCGCCCGCCCTGACCGCGTACGGAGAGCCGCTGCCCCGGCGTGATCAGGTCGGGGTCGGCGCCGATGACCCGCCGGTTGGCTTCGTACAGCCGCTGCCAGCCACCTCGGACCCGGCGCTCGTCGGCGATCCCGGAGAGCGTGTCGCCGCGCACCACGGTGTACATCTCGGCGGTGCCCGCGGTGGACTGCGGGGTCACCTCCGGCTTGACGTCCTTCACGTCGCGCTTGGGCGGCTTCGGCTTGCCCTGTGCGCGCGCCGGAGCGATGTCGGGCGAGCCGCCGCCCCGGGTGAGGCCCGCCTTCGCGGAGCACACCGGCCAGGCGCCGGGCCCCTGCGCGTCGAGGACCTTCTCGGCCACGGCGATCTGCTGGTCCTTGGTGGCACGGTCGGCACGCGACGCGTAGGCCGTACCGCCGTACGCCTCCCAGGTGGACTGCTTGAACTGGAGGCCGCCGTAGTAGCCGTTGCCGGTGTTGATGCCCCAGTTGTTGCCGGACTCGCAGGCCGCCACCTTGTTCCAGGTGTCGACGCCGGCGGCACCGGCGTCGCCCGCCATGGTCAGCGGGAGCGCCATGCCCGCGCCACCCGCGGTGACGGTGAGCGAGGCGCGGTTGATGCGGTTCGGCTGATACCGGCGGTGCCGGCCCCGTACGGCCATGGCGAGCTCCCTCGGACACACGTCATCACGGATCGCGCACATCAGTCGCACGACAAGCCCGCAAGCTAGCCGGTCGGACCAATCCATGACAAGGGCAGGACTGCGCCGCGGGGTTGACAGATCAGACCTTCAAGTACCCCTCCAGCCACTGGAGTTGGACTTGTTGCTGGTAGGGGCCACCGCCCTCGTGATCGTTGAAGGAGTACACCTCCATCGAACGCTCGCTGCCCGCATACGCGTTGAAGGCGGCGAACACGGTGGAGGGCGGGCACGTCTGGTCCTCCAGGGCGGCGGAGAAGAGGGCGGGCGCCCGCCCCCGGGCGGCGAAGTGCACGCAGTCGAAGTAGGACAGTGTCCGGAACACACGCTCCTGCCCGCCCCGCCGGGCCTTCAGATACAGTCCGATCTCCTGGTACGGCGGCCGGTCGGTGAGGGTGGTGGCGCGCGGGAAGTCGCACAGGAACGGCACGTCGGGCGCGAGGGCGGCCAGGTCCGGCACGAGACCGCCGACGGCCAGGGCGAGGCCGCCGCCCTGGCTGACGCCGAGCGCGGCGACCCGCGAGGCGTTCACGAGAGGGTGGACGCGGGCGGCCTCGACGGCCCGGACCGCGTCGACGTACAGCCGCCGGTAGTAGTACGCGTGCGGGTCCTCGATGCCGCGCGTCAGGTGTCCGGGGGACGCGGGACCGCTGCCCACGGGGTCCGGGGTGTCGCCCTGCGCCCACCCTCCGCTGCCCTGCCCGCGGGTGTCCATGACGAAGTGCGCGTATCCGGCCGTGGCCCACAGCAGATGCATGTGCGGCAGGCCGCGGCCGCCGCCGTACCCGAGGTACTCGACGACGGCGGGCAGCGGCTCCTTCGCGCCGGCGGGCAGAACCAGCCACCCCTTCACGGGGTGCCCGCCGAACCCCGCGTACGTGACGTCGAAGACCCGCACGCCCCGCAACGGCACCTCCACCGCCTCGAACCGCGCGTCCAGGGCGTGCTGCCGGGCATCCAGCAGCGTCTGCTCCCAGAAGGCGTCGAAGTCCTCGGGCTCGGGCAACTCGGGGCGGTAGCGGCGCAGTTCTTCGAGGGGCAGGTCGAATCGAGGCACGGGCGGCTCCTTCTTCGTACGCGGCGCGGGAGCCGCACGCTATGCCGGTCGCCTCACGCCCGCCAGGACCACCGGCATACCACAGGGGCGGGACCCGCGGGTCCCGCCCCTCAAGGCGTGGGTGTGCGTCGGGTCAGGACAGGGGCCCCGGCTGTGGCTCGGGCGGTGCCGGTTCGGGTCCCGGCGGCGTGGGGATCGGGGACGGCGACGGCTCCGGTGCGGGCCGGGGCTCCGGCCGCGGCACGGGCTCCGGGTCCGGGAAGGGCCTGTCCGGCCCCGGGGTCGGCGCCGGCGGTACGGGATCAGGGAACGGGTGAGTCATTGCGATCCTCCAGCCAGTGGTTCGTCGGCTTCTCCCCCGCCTACCCGACACCCCCGGCCCCAAGCCTGCCACCGTTCCACGCCGGCCGCCCGGCCGATGTGGCGGGCGTGGGAGGGCTCAGGGGGAGCGGCCGATGGGGCCTCACCCGGGCCCTCGGGGACATGCGGCACGGTCACGGGACCGGCATCGGCGCTGTCATGGGACCGCCATCGGCGCCGTCACCGGACCACCCCGCTCACCCCCGCCACCGCCGCCGCCTCACCGCCGCGGTCCGCAGCAACGGCGGCCGCCGCCGCGAGCCCCACCCTGGGGCTGGCGAAGACCGGCGCCGAACCGTCGGCGACCAGCTCCGACGCCCCCGCCATGGAGGCCTGCGCCAGGACGACCGCGTCGGCGTCCCGCACCTCGGAGATCGCCGCCGCCACCGCCTCCGCGTACCCCTGCGCGTCCCCGGCCCGGAACCGCGCCCACGCCCCGTCGACCATGACGGTCCGCACCGCGACCTCGCGCCCGGCCGCGCGCGCCTCCTCCTCGACCAGCTCCACGGTCGGCTCCAGGGTCGACTCGACGGTGGCGAGTACGACGACGCGCGACCCGGCGGCGACGGCCGCGGCCGCCATGGGCCGGTCGACCCGCAGGACGGGGACACCCACCCGCGCGCCGAGGGCCTCGGCGACCGCTCCGATGGTGGAGCAGGTGCACAGAACGGCCTCCGCGCCCTCCCCCACGGCCCTCACCAGGGCGTCCCGCACCGCGGGAGCGACCGCTTCCGGCCCCTGGCGCCCGGCCCGCTCCAGCAGGGACGCCGCGACGTGGTGCCGCAGGGCGAGCTCCGGATGGTGGGCGTCCCGCAGGCCGTCGAAGACCGGCACATGCGCGGACGATGTATGCAGCAGCCCCAGGGTCACCACGCGGACGGGTCCGTCCGCACCTTGTCCAGCGCGGCCCGCATCAACGCGTCGGAGGCCGCGGGGGCCTGCTCGGGGTGCCGCTCGGCCCACCGCACGACGTACGAGCACAGGGGCGCCACAGCGGCGCCCTCCCGTCCGGCGACGGCGTACAGCTCCGCGGTGAGCTCTCCCGCGACGCCCCGGCCCTCGTGGGAGGACGCCACTTCCGTGTGCACGGGCACGAGCGCGGTCTCCGCCGCGCCGCCGGGCACCTCGTCGGACTCGGTGCCGGGCACGTCCAGCGTGAAGTACGCGATGTGCCCGACGACCTCACCCCCGTCGACCGCTTCGAGCACGCCCCGGGCCCGATCGTCACGGATCTCCACGCTCATCGTCTCTCCTCGCAGGGGACACCGGCCGGGAACGCGAGGTGCGCGCTCGCTCAGACGCTCAGCGGACTCCGCGAGGTCTGCGGGTCCCCCGGCACAGCCTCGGCCGGATCGTCACCGAGGGCCACCACCCGATTGGCCTCGTCGACGTGCACGACCCGCGGCCGCAGCGCCCGCGCCTCGGCGTCCTCGACCTGGGCATAGCTGATGATGATCACTTTATCGCCGGGGTGGACCAAGTGCGCGGCCGCGCCGTTGATCCCGATGACACCGCTTCCCCGCTGCCCCTCGATGGTGTACGTCTCCAGGCGGGCGCCATTGGTGACGTCGACGATGTGGACGAGTTCGCCGGGCAGGAGATCGGCGGCGTCGAGAAGGTCCGCGTCGATGGTGACGGAGCCGACGTAGTGCAGGTCGGCCTGGGTCACGGTGGCGCGGTGGATCTTGGACTTGAACATTGTACGCATCATCGAGGTACTCCTGGACATAGGCTCCCTGCCTGCGTTTTTGCAGGTCAAGGGCGGTTTCCCTACCTTACAACGAGTCGCATGTTCGGTCAGCTTTCACCAGGTTTTTGAGGACTGATGCTGACCAATTGCTGACTTTCCTGACGCACCATCAGGTGACTGCAGGAGAACTTCGCCAACCCTCCTGGACCCACCGCGACGACTACACAAGCCTAGCCAGCAGCCTCCGAACGGTGTCCGTGATCACCGTCACTCTGGCGGCCTGGGAGGCTAGGAGTGAGGGCGGCCGCAAGGGATCCGGGGTGCGCACCGCCAGGGGCCAGTCGGCCCAGGCCCCTCCCTATCCCGTTCAGGGGGAGGTCCTCATGGTTCAACAGGAATCCGATGGGCCGAAGCAGCGCCGCAACATAGCCGGGGATCGCCGGTTAGCCAAACCGGCAATTCTCATGACCATGGCTCCAGCTCGTCCGGTGACTCCTGGCGGTGGCACAGGGCGGGCGTCAAGGACGTTAGGAATTCGGTCAGAGCAGAGCGCGAGTCGATGCCGCGATCAGGCTCAGACCAGCCTCAAGGAGCCATCTTGCCCACCCTGGAACCGCAGTCGCACTCCGACGAGACCCGCACCGATATCAACTCGCCGGGCAGGCGCCGCAGCGTCGAGCCCGTCCTTATGGACACTTGCGAGGTCGCCACGATGCTCAACATGTCCACGAGCTGGGTCTATAAGGAGGCATCGAAATTGGGATTGAAGGGCTACAAGCTCGGCCGGGGCAGGAACGCCAAGGTCCTGTACAAAAGGGCTGAGATCTTCAAATGGCTAGAGCAGCAGAAGATCCACTAAAGGCGAGCCCGGCCCCCGCCTGAGAGCCTGCAGTTCACCATCGCGAGCGACGCGGGAGCTTAACGTGGCGGTTAACCCGTGCTGGGGTTAAACGTCAAGGTCACAGTAGGTACGAGAAGCGCAGTGCCCCGCCCTCCTCGCGGTAGCGGCCCCGTCCGCGCTTTCCATAGGGGTTGGGGAGCATGTGGATAGCCACCTTGTGCGGGGTGAGAGCGTTGGTGACCACTAGGAGGCGCCACCGGTCGTTGCCCGCGTGCTGGCGGGCCGCGCGGACCTCGCTCTCCCCCAGCTCGAAGCGGCCGCCTTCGCCCCCGGTCGCCTTCACCTCGTACAGGTAGGGCCGGCTGCCGGAGCCGACCCGGAAGTCGAAGCCGAGGCCGTCGTCGCCGGACGTGGGGAAGGCTTTGCGGCGGTTGCTCGACACCCAGCCGGTCTCGTCCATGCGGTCCGGGTAGCGTGCACACAGGAACTGGTACGCGTACCACTCGCCCACGTACCCGATGGCCTCTCGCTGGGCCGGGGTCAGCCCGCTGTCCGTGCCGCCCCCGTACCGCCGCCCGGACGTGCGACCGGTGGCCTGGGTGCATCCGGTCTGGGGACGGGGGTCCGTGAAGCGGAGCGCCCCGGCCACGGTGATGCCCGGCGCCGAACCGCTCTGCAAGACCCGGGCGAGTTCGCGGGTGAGGGCGGTGTAGTCGCCGGAGTAAACGTCGAAGTCGCGGCCGCCGACGGAGATCGACCGCCGTTTGCGCTCCCGTTCGCGGCGCTCGTGTTCCGCCGCGTTGCGCACCCGGTCCAGGTCGGCCTCGGACAGCCCGTGCCGGCCGGGATCCGTCGCCACCGCCATCCCGTCGGGCCACTGGCCGAGGGCCGCCAGCCAGCCGACGATATCGGTGGGCGACAAGGGTCGGAAGTCCAGCACGCCGACGGCCTCCAGCCGCGCGGTGACCTCCTCGGCGGGCGCGGCTCCGGTCAGGGCCGCGGGCAACGGGCGTCCGGCCGCACTGACCAGGACCGCGAGGTCGGCGGCCAGGCCGGTGATCGTACGGAGGTTCGCGCCGCGTACCTGGTCGGGGGCGGGCAGGCGTTCGCCCGACCTGGGCAACGGCCCCGGGCGGCCCAGGCGCAGCGCCAGCTGCTCCTCCACGTGTCCCTCCAGGCTCCCCGTGTCGGCCGTGTCCACGGTGTACGCCCACGCCTCCGGTGCGGTGATCCAGTCCAGGGTCCGGACCGAGGGCCAGTCGGGCATCGGGCGGCGCGCGTCGAAGTCCTCCAGCACCGCCCAGCGCAGCCGGTTCAACAGGTCCTTCTTGCGCAGGTCCAGGTAGGTGCGGAGCGCCTCTTCGTGCTCGTCGGCGTGGCTGACCGGTTCCAGGGGCGGGCCCATCGCGCGCAGGGTGTCGTTCAGCTCGGCGAATCCGATGCCCAGGTCGCGCCGCAGGTCGTCCGTACCGCGGGCCGCGCGGGCCCTGGCGATGAACTCGGACACGGGGACCGGGAGCTCGGCGGCGTGCTCCTCGAGGTGGGCCTGGAATTCCCGGGCGTCGCCCGGCGGCGGCAGCAACAGCGAGTTCGCCGCCTCCGAGCCGAGCAAGTGGACGAGGAAGGGCCGGCAGCGCTCCAGGACCGCGCCGATGGCCCCGTCGATCCGGCGGCTCGTCTCCTCGACCTGTTGGACTGTGACTTCCAGGGCGTCGGCGAGCTCTTCCTGGCCCGGGTCGCGCAGGTCGGCGTGGCGGGAGGCGAGCTGGTGGGCGGCGAGGCGCAGTCGGCCGCCGAACTCCCGCCGTCCCAGCAGCTCGGCGACGGCCACCACGATGCGAGTGGTCTCGGTCCAGCCCGGCTCGCCTGCCGGGGCGAGGACGAGCGGATGCTTCGGATCGGGCATCGGCAGCACTCCGGCGAGGCGGCCCGGCAACGTCACGGGCCGGCCGTCGAGCTCGATGCCCCAGGAGTGGTAGCGGTGCAGGCGTACGCTCCGGAGCAGGGACGTCAGCTCGCTCAGCTCGGCCTCGCTCGCCCGGGGGCCGCGCGCCAGGTGGTCGGAGAGGACGCCCACGGCCAGCGTGAGCCAGGGCAGCTGCTGGACCAGTGGCTCTCCCATGGCCGCGGGGACCACCCGTGCGCCGTCCACGGTCACCGTGAACATCAGGTCGTCGGTGTGCCTGACGGTGGCGGTGTGGTCGTCCGCCAGCAGCTCGGCGGCCGCCGCCGAGACACCCGGAAGGGTCAGCAGGGGGCGCCCCGTCTCCCGTACCAGCAGGGCTGTCAGACCGTCGCGTTCACCGCTGACGTAGAGCACGGTCCCGGCATCGCTATCGCCATCGCTCTCCCCGCCGTCCAGGTCGGACAGCGGTACGCCGATCAGCCGGTCCCCGGACTCGGCGAGCAGACTGGCGCCCTCGGGCAGTGAGGGATGAGGCTGCCGTACGAGGTGCCCCCAGGCGCGTTCGTTGGCGCGCTGCGCGGCGGGCCGGTCCTCGGCCCCCAGCGTGCCCTCCGCCGCAAGCCGTCCCAGCGCGGCAATGAGGCGGTCGCTGTCCCGGGGGTCGTCCCAGGTCGGCAGCCCCATCTCCCGCAGGCGGTCGCCCGCCTTCCCGCGTTCCAGGAGGTGGCGCAGCCGATGGTCGACGGTCGGTGCGTACGAGGGCTCCTCCTCCAGCCCGGGCGGGCAGTGCCAGGCGTCGGCCGGCCGGACGAACCGGACGGCTCGGTCGCGGCCCCGCACCGGGAGCCACGGCTGCTCCCGGACGAAGGCGTCGAGCGGGGTCGGGACCCGTTCCGTGTCCGGGGAACTCTGGCTGCCGGCACTGGTCCAGACGCTGGTGAACCTCGTGTCGTTCCAGTCGGCCAGGCCGTGCAGGAGGAGTCGTGCGTACGCCAGCCGGGCCTCCTGGCCGAGGCGTCCGACGATTTCCTGGCCGGGGAGCCGCCAGGCGGGGGTTCCCCGGTACGGCGTCCGGGGGTAGTAGGCACGGGACCAGTTGCGGATGTACGGCTCCCACTGCTCCTGCACCTCGGCCGACACCTTCGCCATGCGGACCAGGTGCCGAGCGGTGAGCTCCCGGCCCTGGCCCACCCAGCTCACGGCGTCGGGGGACCTGACCGGGATCAGCCCGGCGGCCACCCCGGCCTCCCTCAGGAACGCCCGCCACTCCTCAGCCGTGGTCGCGCCCCCCTTGGCGAACTCCTCGGGCGCGGCGAGGAGGCGTCCGGCGATCGCCTTGAGGCTCTTCGACACGTCCTGCCCGGCGGCGACCACCGCCGCCAGGTCCTCACCGACGGATCCGCGGCCCCAACCCCGGCCGAAGACGGCGCTGCTCGCCCTGATCATCCGCCCGTCCGCCGACGGTACGTACAGTCCGAGCGAGGAGACCTCCGTCCCGTCCAGCGAACGCCGAGGCTGCCACAATCGGAAGACGAACCGCAGGGTCCGGAGCCGCAGTCGGAGATCGGTGCTTGTGCTGAGTTGCTGCCGTGCGTGCTCCAGCAGGCCCTTCGTGTCGTACGGCCGGACGAGCCCTTCCTCTTCGAGGAAGACACGGGCGGACCGCCCGCGCGTACGCTCGCCGCGGTCCTGCCAGACCAGCCCCGGGTGCAGGCAGAACAACCGCCTGCCGAGCAGGGCGGGGACGGTCGGGCCCTCGGCCCGTTTCGCCTCCGTGCGCACCGGCTGAAAGAACGCCTCCCGACGGGCACCCTGACCGCTCGGCTTGCCCTGTGCACGTGTACGCGTGGCCTTACCCGCCCTGTCGGGGGGACGGTTGGTGTGCCGCAGTGTGCAGTCCTCCGCGAGCAGCAGCTGCCTGCCGTGCAGGACGTGTCCGTCGTCCTCGAAGAGGGCGGCCAGGTCCTCGTACAGCGCGCTCCACTGCTCGGGGGACTCACCGGACCGGAGGGGTGGAAGGGACCCGACGATCCGCTCCACGTGGTCGGCGAGGAGCTCCGGGGTCGGCTCCCACGGGCACGCGAGGGCGCGGCACAGGGTGGCCAGCCGTTTCAGCCGGTCGCCGCCGATCCCGGGGTCCGCCACCCCGATCCCGGCCTCGTGCGCGCGGTGTGCCGTGAGGACCGTCAGGTCGAGGTCCGGCCACAGGGCCGCGCCCCGGGGCGGGGCCCAGCCCGCCTCCGGAGGGGCGCCGTCCGCGGCAAGGACGGGCACGAGCGGTACGTCGGCCAGTTCGCTCCCATGCACGCGCAGTGCCGCCGCGCGGAACCGCCCCACCGAGTCCTTCTTGTTCTCCCAGCTCACCAGGTCCACCGCCAGCTGCCGCATGGACGGTTCGGGCGAGGAACGCAATGCCGCGGCGGCCGCCAGACAGGTCTCGGCGACCGCGTCGAGCAGCAGCACGTTGAGGGGGTTGTCGGAGGGGATCCCGGTGCGGTCGAACTTGGTGAAGAACGGGGCGTTCGCGTGCCCAGGGAAGGGCGCGGCCTGGTCCTCGCCCATCGGCAGGAAGGTGTAGATCTGCCCGTGCAGCGGTCGGCGCGGGGCGGGCAGCGGGAGCGCGACCTCGACGACGGCGGACCGCTTCCACTCCTGCCACGTGTCGTCGAGGAGCCCGGAACCCACGGCTTCGGCGAGCGTGCTGTTCAGCCGTTCCTTCTCGACGGTGCTCCGGGCTACGAGGAAGGTGCCGGACGGCCCTAGGTTCACGGTCGCGCAGGAGACGGGGAGCCCGTGCCCGGCGCCGTCCTGCGCCACCGCGAAGCGCTCCTCGGAGCGGGTCAGCTCGTGCCGCTCGTGTGCCTCTCGGAGGTCGTGAGACTCCTCCGCTTCGCCTGTCTCGCCACCGGCGGCCCGCCGTTCCAGCGTCAGGCCGGCGAGCCGGTCGAGGAACAGCATCACGGGTACCTTCGCCCCCGCGAGCTCGCGCATCCGCAACCGGACCTCGGCCCGGGCGGCTTCGCTCAGCAAGGGCAGCCGGACGACGGTGACGTACCCCTGGGCAGCGAGCTGCCGACAGGTCGCGGGCACGTCGTCCAGCGGCAGGGGTGCCTGCAGCGGCGGATACGTGGCGGCCACCTCGTGGGCGTTGTCCTCGCCGGCGAGGAACTCCTCGACGTCGGTCCTCTGCGCGAAGCGGAAGCAGTACCCGTCCAGTTCCGCACCGGGCGGCCTGTCGGGGTCCGCGCTGTAGATCTCGGGCGCGTCGCTGATCAGGAGGATGCTGCGGAACCCGACGCCCTTGTTCCCGATGCCCTCGCCGACCTCCTTCGAGCTCTGCGCGAGCTCGCAGATCTGCTTGACGTTGTGCCAGGTGAAGGGTGTGCCGCCGTTGGCGACGTACAACGTCCCCCAATCGCCCTCCGCCTCGTCCAGCAGGACGTGGACCCGTCCGTCGCCGCGGTCCCTCTGATGCGCGTCGTAGCCGTTCTGCAGCAACTCGAAGAGCGAGCGGCCGGCGTACTCCCGCGCGCTCGTGTACGACACGGCCTTCACCTGCCGTGCCATGCGCAGGACTTGCTCCGACCGGGCCCCCTCCAGCACCGACTGGCCGTACTCCCACAGCTGCTCGGCCCGGGCGTTCCTCGCCATGGTTCTCCCCTCACCTCAGCGTGATGAGGACGGTATCCCCCCGCACTGACATCGGGGGGCGCGAGGACCACCGTGCGGCTCGGAGCTGAGATTCACGTGTTGGTTCGCCGCCGAACGGTGCTCGAACTGGTTCAGGGTTTCCCCTGTCCACGGTGTGTCCGCGAGGCCGGAGATCCGGCGCGGCGAGTGGAGGCCGGATCATGGAACGGGTCGAGCACGGGGTTCAACGAGTCGTGTTGCGGAAGGGCTGGAAGATCGTGCGCGACTGCCGAGCGCCGGCTCGGTGGCGTTCCGTCCCCACCCAGCCCACCGTCAACCGCGCCCTCGTTCGTGCCCGAGCTCCTCTCAACCGCGGCGTGCAGGGCCCAAGTCACGCCCCTTCAGCAGGACTGTGCCCGGCAGTTTGGCTGCGCAGGGCGCCTGAGCTATGCCGTAATGGCTGGTGTGGATCTGAACTCTCTGCGGAAGCTTGCCGAAGGGCAGCTCCTACGGCTTGAGGGCAACGCCTTCCAGGACTGCATGGATCGACTCGGCCTGGTGCTGTTCCCTGGGGACTACCAACCGGTGAGAGCGGCTGGTCCGAAGGGTGACACTAAGAACGACGGCTACTGTCCGAAAGCTCGCGTGTTCTTTGCAGCGCACGCAACGCGAGGCGAACGGATCGACAGGACGAAGGCCAAGATTCGCAGCGACTTGGAGGGCTGCCTCAAGGAGCACCGGGACGTAAAGGTGTGGCGTTTCCTGACCAACGACACCATGCCCGGCGAGGTCGACCAGTTCATCGACAACGAGCTTCGTCCCATGCACGCCAGCGTAGTCATAGAGGTGTGGGGACTCAAGACGCTCGCGAATGAGATCTGCAAGCTCACCAGGATGCAGATTGACCAGGTTCTAGACCTCAACTCGGAGGCGAAGCATCAGCATCCTGGCTCTGGAATCATAAGCCAAGGAAGTCGCACCACTCCTCTCGGCATGCCGGTCGAGGATTTTACGGATCCTTACGCCTTGGAAGTGCATAGACCTGTTGCAGTATCGGGCGCTCCAGCCGGTCTCCCAGCCTACATCGCACGCAGACATGACGTACTCCTGCGCGAAGAATTGAACTCGCCAGGTTCCGCACTGATCGTGCTCGTAGGTGGGTCTTCTACGGGAAAAACGCGCGCAGCTTATGAAGCTGTCAGAGCAATGAGCGGCTGGCTACTTCATCGTCCTATCTTCCCCAGCAGGACAGCAGCTCTGATAGAAGCGCTGCAGTCAGAATCTCTCGCCCCTAGGACCATTGTCTGGTTGAACGAGCTACAGGAATACCTGATGACCGACGCAGGAGAGATAGCAGCCTCCGCCATACGGAAGGCTCTAGCCACTCACAGCCACGTGAAGTTTGTGGCCACCGTCTGGCCCCGATACTGGCAAGATATCGCAGACCCGAGCCTACCTTTCCCTGACGGTAGAGAACTTCTCACCAATCAGGCAACACGCATTGACATTGATGGCGAATTTCCCGCCGACTCCATCTTATCAGCCGCGCAATCGGATCTACGCTTCAGAATGGCACTAGCCGCTTCACCTACGAGGATTACGCAGTATCTCGCGGCCGGTCCCGCCTTGCTCGATTTTTTCAGGGACTGCAAAGACCGGAACCCTGGGGCCTGGGCAGTGCTGTGCGCTGCGATGGACGGGTATGTAGCGGGGCACCCCCAATTCGCAACGTCGCAGTTCCTGGCCGAAGCCGCGCCCGGATACCTGTCCGACGAGGAATGGGGCGAAATCGGCGAAGACTGGTTCGAACGAGCACTCGCCTGCACGTCGGTCGTCCTGCGCGGCGCAGCTCGGCCTCTTGCGAGGATTCGCCCTCGGGGAGACCCCGACACCCAAGCGCACTACCGTCTCGCCGACTACCTTGTGCAATACGCCCAACAGGAGCGGGGTGAGAATCCCATGCCTCGCAGCTTCTGGGATGCCGTTATACGTAACGCCAAAGAGCCCGTGGTTGCATCCACCTTTGCTCAAGCCGCTGGCGAGAGGGGAATGCACGAAGAAGCAGCCAGACTCTGGATGCCACTAGCCCTAGAGGGCGACTCGATGGCACTCCATGAGCTACTAAAAAATCCTAGGATAGCCGCCGAAGAAGTTCTTCCCCTAGTACATGATGCCATCGACACCGTTCCACTGAGTGAGACCATGGAGCTTGGGTGGATGCTGAGCGAGTTCTACCCATACGCATCACTAAAAGCGCGTCTCGTGGATCGGATCAGCAAGAGCCCAAGTGAGTTGCGAATCGGCCCTCCTATCGACATGGGTCAAATCTTGGAAGAACTTGAAGAAGCGAATCAAAGGGAAGCGATCCGCGTCTACACGCGAACCATAACAACCCACCTCACATCGGTTGACATGTCGGACTTTTGGTCGCTTACAGCGCTCACTGGAGCACTCCTGCGCTCAGAAGTTCCCGAGGCCAATGACGTCGGTCGAGACCTCGCGCGCTTTTACTTCGAGCGGCATAAGATAGATGTCACTGACCTCGCCTTTTTCCTCGCGCAGATGAACAGCCACCTTAACGACGACACCGGATTCACAAACGAAGTGCGCACCGAGTTGAACGCGAGGATGGGAGAAGTTGATATTACCGACGTCATCTCGCTACATCCGGCGATTGTGAACCTCTTCAACGCGGGCGAAGAGCACCTCGGACACGTGTTGATCACCCGCGCTTCCAAGTCCATCGACGCGCTGAACCTTGGCAAATCGTACGCACCGCTGGAACTAATGGAGCTGCTACACGAGCAAGGGTGCGTCCAAGCGCTCAAAAAGCTAGCGCTGAGAATCGCCGAAGAATTTGATCCAGTGGTGTCACATGCAGCACTAACTGCCCTTACACGTCTACACAGAGTGGAATGCGATGAAGCATTCGATCTCATGGCCAGGCGGATGGCTAAATCTGGTCCGATTCTTCCTGTCGCGGGGGCGGAAGAACTGGTGAATTTCTATGATGGCATGGGGCTGACGGAGCTGTGTAAAATCTACGCACAGCGCCTTCTCGATTTTCGACGTCGGGAAGGGGCAGAAACGGTCTAAACTATTCCCCTGTTTGGCGGGCCGCTGGTCAGCAATCGCAGTTGGTGAATAAGACAAGCCCGTCGTACCGATAGCGGTCGTCCCGACGAGGTGGGTGGCGAGCCCTCGCTGGAACAGGCCAGCGACGTGGGCTGCCCACACCAGGTCCGCGGAGCCACGACTGCCAGGAATGGATCGGCTGAGGCATGCCTCGTGCCGAGCTGACACTGACCGGCGTCTACATGGAGCGTGGCTCCTCCAGCCATGCGCCGTTCGTGGGCATGCTCGATGCCCACATGGCCACTCAGCCCTATGGGGTCGCCTTCCCACCTCGTCGCACCTAGGCCCCAAGGCCATAGCGGCCGAACGGCGCAGTCAGCTGACCGAGCCGGCGCCCATCTGTTGCTGATCCGCGGTGAGCAGCCGACTCCACCAGGTGCCTCCGCCGCCCTCACCGCCGGCGGCACCGAGTGATGAGTGCCTGGCGGTACGACCCTGCGCGACAGCCCCCCTTGGCGCCCGCTCACGTGGCCATGTCCCTCCGGGCCGCCAGTCTCGGTTCCGAAGGATGCCCCGAGTCAGCGTTCGGCGGCGTCCCTCCAGTAGTCCTTCAGCATCTCGCTGGGCCATGCGGGCTGGGTGACGGTGCCGCGCGGCAGGAACTCTTCGAAGACCGCCACCAGGTCCACCACCAGGGTGCCGTCGTCGGCGTCAAGGTCGGTGACGTGCAGGTCACGTCCGTCGACGCGGAGCAACCTGGGGAAGGAGGTCGCGAGGCGGGCCGGGCGGCGGTGGTTGTGGTGCACGAAGGTTCCCGTTGCTGGCCACGCCGGGTTGTCCCGCGGGCTACGCGCGTGGAGAGCGACGTCTTCGGGGGAGCCGAAGTTGAAGAACCAGGTGACCTGGAGGTGGGAGAACTCCTCGATGCCCTGCAGGGTCTCCTCGGGGTACTCCGGGCGCAGTCGGATGATCGACTCCACACCGCCCTTGAAGTCGTCGAGCCGCCCTTTGTGGCCTCCGACCACGTCGGCGATCACTGGCACCTCGATGGACTTTGTGGACACGGGTTCCCCCTTCTCCGATAGTGGTACGGCGAGGCGGTCCACCACAGCGTGGCCGACTTCACCACCTTGGCGCCGTCAGGCTACTCGTTCGAGTACGGCCTTGGCGCGCTCGTCGATCTCCGCCGCCACGCTGATTCCCCGGTTGCGGAAGGGGGACAGCACCCGGCGCATGTTCACCGCTGCCTCGCGTGCTCTGCCCGACTGCACGCCTTCCATCGCGTCCAGGGCCTGTGCCCACGTGTGGCACGCGGCCTCCACGTTCCCCTTGCGGGCCTGCACAGTGCCCATGTAGCCCAAGGTCACCGCGTGGGTCCGACTGAAGGTGTCGGCCTTCCTGGTCAGCACGCTGTTGTTGAATTCTCGGAGTGCTCCGTCGAGATCGCCGAGCGTCCACAGGGTGCGGGCGGTCTCATGGGCCAGGGACGCCCGCTGGAAGAACCACACCCGACTCGGATCCTCGTCGTCGACGTCCGCCGCAGCGAGGTCGTCCTCGGCCCGGAGAAGCGCTGCGATCGCGGCCCGCTTTTGCCCGTCGGCAGCCAGGCTGCGTGCCTGCACCACTCCGAGCAGTGCCCGCTCGCGGGGGGTCGCCAGGGTGTACCGCTTGCGCTCGACGGAGGCCGTGGCGAGGTCGACGGCGGATCCTGGGTGGCCGAGGTCCGTTGCCTGGTGCGCCATCGCTCGCAGGATGTGGCCTGCGAGCGGAGCGTCGTCCGCTTCGGCCGCGAGCTTCAGGGCCAGCGTGAAGTAGCGCCGGGCGGGCTCGTGGTGGGAGGCGTCGAAGCTCATCCAGCCGGCGACGTAGACCGCCTCGGAGGCAGCGGCGAGGAGGGCGCGACGAGTGTCGTCGCTGGTGAACACGCCGCCGATGTACCTGGCTACGTCGTCGACAAGGTACCGGTAGAGAGCCGTACGGCCGTCCATGCCGCCGTGTCGCTGGTCTCTCCGGGAGAAGAATTCCGTCATCTCACGGACGGCGGTGACTTCTGCGGCCCCGACCCTGCGGCTCGTCGCGGCTTGGCGGGACTTCGCACGCTGAGGAGCCTCGTCCCACCACTGCTGTCTGGGCAGGACCAGGCCGCCGACCGAGTAGGCAGCGCCGGCCAGCAATCGGCGGCGTTCGAGGTCCACGTCGCTTCTCCCAAGGTCTACCAGCGCCGTCAGCGTATCGACGTTCCACTCCGATGCCGCGACCGCACCCATGCCCGGTGCCCAGAGCCCGATCTCGGCTGGCGTGATGGGGCGTTGAAGTCGACGCGACAACGTCTCGCACAAGATAGAGGGCGCTCTGCCCGAGGGCTGGGTTCCCGCAACCCACATGGCGATGTGCGAGCGGCTCGTGCCCAGCAGTTCTTGCGCTCCGACCTCTGCCGCAACCCTCACGAAAGCAGCCGCCACCTTCGGTTGCGACCAGCCTGTTTCCGCGATCGCGTCGGCCAGCTTCACGTTCCGCTCGCGCGCCATCGTCTACCTCGGTTCACCAAAACGATCTTTGACGGGTTTGACGGCCCCGGCAACCGCCCGGAGATACCGCCGCGATGTAATCCACGGTTCGCTCGTGGTCAACGAAACCACCAACTGCCTTTGTCCGGGAGGAAACCGGTGAAGACCAGCCACACGACTGGCGCCGAGGCCCGGACCGCTGCGGGCGACGGGCGCGCTCCCGCCCCGACGTCCGATGTTCGGCACTTCGACCGTCCCCCGCCGGTGGCCGCGCTCGTGCACAACCTCCGCCGCTTCGACCACTCCGACAAAACCGCCGATCGAGTCCTCCGCGGACTCAAGCACCAGTGTGAGAAGGCGAGCATGGACCGAATCGAGAGCCTGGACAGCGTAATCAGCGCCCCTGAACACCAGAAGAGCCTGACGCTCGCCGCCAATGACAGGGCTCCGGGCAGAGCACGGTCCTTCACCCGCGAGGCGCTGACGGCGTGGGGGGTGGAAGACCTGCTGGACCAGGCCGTGCTGATCGTCAGCGAGCTCACCACCAACGCCGAGCGGCATGGCCGAACTACCGACGCCGCCGACCTGGTCCTTCTGCCCAGAACGGACGGCGAGCCCGTCGATGAAATCACACTGACGCTCGCCCTTCAGGCCGGCGTTGTAGGGATCGAGGTCGAAGACAACTCCCCGGAGCCACCGGTGCCTCAGATCGCCTCGCTCTACGCCACCAGTGGACGGGGCCTGCACCTCGTGTCGGCGACGGCTGACGCCTGGACTGCCTGCCCCAAGGAAGACGGACGCGGCAAGAGGGTGATCGCCCTCGTGAGGCGCCCCGAGACGCCCATCACCTCCTGACCACCTCCCCTTGGAGACCCGTGATGCCATCCCGGCTTACGCCCTCACCGCCCTCCGGCGGAACGAGGCTGGGCTTCGACACCGAAGCCGTACGTGTGCTGCTGCTCGACCTGGACGGCGTGCTCGTCGACACCCGCCCAGTCATGGAAAGCGCGTGGCGCCAGGTCCGTGAAGACCACGGCCTCGACGTGCCGTTCGAGGAGTACGAGCGTCACCTTGGCCGGCCCTTCGGCGACATCATGAAGCAGCTCGGGCTCGCTGATGCCGAGCCCATTCACCAGACCTACTCGAAGGCGTCAACGGCCGCCTCTCCCCTCGCCCGACAGTTCGACGGGGTCGCAGAAGTCCTGCACGCCTTCGCCGCTGCCCAGTGGCGGCTGGGGATCGTCACGTCCAAGCCGCTGGACCGAGCCACTCCTCTGCTGGCCCAGCTCGGTGTTCCGTTCGCCACGGTACGCACTCCGAACGGGCTGGGACGAGGCAAACCCGCACCGGACCCGATCCTGCTCGCCCTGATCGACCTCGGCGCCGACCCGGCCGAGGCGTTGTACGTCGGGGACATGGCGGTCGACCAGGAGGCGGCTCGCCGTGCGGGCGTCCCGTACGTGCACGCGGGCTGGGGCTACGGCACCCCGAGCCCTCCGGCCCCCATCGTCGCCGAATCGCCGAAGGACCTGCTGCGGCTCATGGACCCCGGGCCGTTCCTCGAAGGGAGTCTGGTGTGAAGCCGACGGGGCGCAGCGCCCTCGGCATCGCCCGCGCCGAGTCCGAAGGCAAGCCCCTCTGGGCGCTGGTCGGCGAGGGCGCGCTCGCGACCATGAAAGCCGACCGGGTAGCCACGTCCGAATTGGAGGCCCTGCCATTCGACCCGGGGGAAGCGCAAGCACGGGTCGACCAGGTGATGGAGGCCCTTGAAGCGTACGGCGCTGACCTCGCGAGGACGCCGGGTGGCGCGGGGTGGTTGTACGTCCAGCACGTGCCGGCGCGGCGCCTGGTGGCGCAGGTTGTACGCAAGCTGGCGGCGCTCAGCGCCTGGGAGCCGTTCGCGAAGGCCCCAGGTCCGCTGAGACTCGCGCCGTACGAAGGACTCGTCGCGATGCGGTCGAGCAGCTCCCGCGAGTACCGGGCGTACACCGTCACCTGGTCGGGCATCGCCTATCTGCTCGGTGCTGCGGCCCCTCATAACCCCCTCCGCTCCGCGCAGTTACGCACCCTCCCTCCTCTCCAGGCGGCCGCAGCGGTGCCGGGCCCGGCACCCTCGGAGCTGCCGCTGAGTGAGGTGGTGGCGCTCTCGTGGTCCTCCCGTCACGCGGCCACTCTGCTGCCGGTACTGGAGGAGCTGGCCAGGAACGGACACCCGAGCCTCGTGGTTGACCTGGCGACCGACCCGGCGGAGCGGTGCCCGGCTTCAGGAGTCGCGGGCGTGAACCTGTGCTCGCCGCCGACCGGTCTCTTCGACCTCTCCGGCGCCGTGGACGGTCTGAGGCTGCCGGACGACGGCCGCGTCGTTCGGGTCGACAAGCACGAGGTTCACCTGGACCGGCTGCTCCGCCTCGTGTCCGTACTGCTGGAGACAAGCGGCGGGTGCACTCAGCCCTCGTGGCGCTCCGTGGTTCGGGCGGAGACATGGCTGGATGGCGTCCTCGCCGCAGCTCGACCGCATACCGTTCTGGTCAGCAACGACACCAGCCCGCTGGGTGCACTTGCCGTCCATGTGGCAGAGCGCCATGGCGCGAATACGGTGCACGTCCAGCACGGCGCCTGGACGGCGGAGTCGGTCGCATGGCCCGCGCTGCACAGCCGCGACATCGTCGTCATGGGTGAACGGGATCTCCCTCTCGCGAAGGCGTGGGTGCGCCACCCTGCTGCCGAGGTCCACGTCCTGGGCCAGCCCCGCTTCGACGCGCTCGCCGGCCTCAGCCGCGAAGCCCAGCGGCGCTACCTGGAGAACCAGCTGTCGCCCAGCCCACGGCAAGGCCCTGCCCGTATCGCGGTGTGGGCCTGCCAGCCCTTCGGACCTGACCGGCTCAAGGCCCAGGCCGACCTCCTCCTGGACGGTCTGTGGCAGGCCGGCGGCGGCTGGGGCCTCGTCATCGCGCCGCACCCGGCACAGAGCGTCGACGTCTTCGCTTCCCTGCTCGAACGGGACGGTCGGCCGCTCGTGGCCGTGGCCGATCCCCGGGTCGGCGCTCGCGGCTGCCTCGCCGGTGCCGACGCCCTGGTGAGCGTCTATTCGACGTGCGGCATCGAAGCCGCGCTGGTGGGCGTTCCGGTGCTCGAACTTGGTTCGCCCGGCGAGCGCACGCTCGGACTGTCCGACCACGGCCTCGCGCGGCGGTGCAGCACCGCCGCTGACGTCGCCGATGCCCTCATCGCACTGCGCGGTCCATACCCGCCTGTCGACCGGGCGGCGTCGGACGCCGTGTGCCGGTGGCGCGGCGACAGCGCCTCCCAGGTCGCACACCTCATCACCCGCCGGGCCGACGGCCATGACCTGCACTCCCGCCACGTCCACCACGATGCCCGCGGCAACGGTTCCGGACTGCCGCAGGGCGAAGGAGTACCTGCCCAATGACACACCTGACCGCCGACAGCGTCGCCGAACTCTTCGTCGGCGCCGTCGCCCTGGCCAAGAGCGGCGAGAGGGTCAGCCCTCGCGGCATGGCGACCCGTGAGGTTCTCGACGTCCACATGCGGCTGACCCAGCCGCGGGCCCGCCTGCTGTACGCGCCGCCGGCGCGCGTCATCAATCCCGCGTTCGCCGTGGCGGAGACCGTATGGCACCTCTCCGGCTCGGACGCCCCGTGGATTTTCGATTACAACGCGCGCCTGCGACAGTACGCCGACGACGGTGTCCTGCGGGGCGCGTACGGCCCGAGGATGCGGAAGTGGGCCGGGAACGTGGACCAGCTGAGCCGCGTCGTCCAGATCCTCAAGGAAGACCCCGACTCTCGCCGGGCTCTGATCCAGCTCTACGATCCGGCCCAGGACGCCGCCGGGCACAAGGACGTGCCCTGCACGCTGGGCTTCCGCTTCTACCTGCGCGCCGGCCGCCTGCACATGTCGACCACGATGCGTGGTCAGGACGTGTGGATCGGTATGCCGTACGACCTGTTCTTCTACACCGTGCTGCACGAGCTGGTCGCGGGCTGGCTCGGCGCCGAGCTGGGCGAGTTCCACCACCACGTCGGATCCCTGCACATCTACGAGAAGCACCTCGACCAGGCCGAAGAGCTCAGCTCGGTCACCGCGAGCAGGGTCATGCCGGACCTCACCACGCCGTGGCGAGGCTTCGATGGCCTCCTCGACCAGGTCGAGGCCCGGGACGTCACCGGCCACTCGGGCTGGGACACGATGGCCGAGACACTGCGCAGCTACCGCCTGTGGAAGGACGGCCTACCTGAGCAGGCGTGGCGGGTCGCCGACAAGATCGACGGACCGCTGGGCGAGGCGCTGATCGCCTGGTACGGCGAGCTGAACCACCGTGCCCGCACCTCCACCGCGCGCGAGACGGCAGGGACGCGGTGATGGCCGCCATGGGCCGCGCGCCCTCGGTCATCCTCGGTCTGTGCTCCTACACGCACGACTCCTCCGCCGCCCTGCTGGTGGACGGCGAAATGATCGGCTTCGTCGAGGAGGAACGGCTCTCCCAGCAGAAGCACACCAAGGACTACCCCCGCCACGCCGTTGAGTGGCTGCTGGACGAGGCCGGGCTCACCGCAGCCGACGTCGACGCCGTCGCCTACAACTTCCAGCCCGCCCACTACCTTGCCGAGTCGCCGGCGGCCCTGCGCTTGGCGCTGTCGCCGACGACGCGTAATCGGGCGCTGCCGAGGGCTCGCGGCTTCGCCAGGGTGGCGCTGCGAACCCAACTGCGCATCCGATCCCTGGGCCGGCGGTTCCCCTCCGCCTGCGTCTCCCCCGTCCTGCACCACCGCGCCCACCAGCTGACTGCCTTCGCCGCCTCTGGGTGGAACGAGTCCGCCGTGCTCGTCGTCGACAGCCTCGGCGAGCGGCAGACCACGACCATCGCCCACGGGCACGACGCGCTCCACCCCTCCACCCACACCCTCCAGGCGATCAAGGACCCCGCCTCCCTGGGCTACGTGTACGGCGCGGTCACCGAGCACCTCGGATGGCGCCGAGGTGACGAGGAGGGCACCGTGATGGCGCTCGCCGCCCTCGGCGACCCGCAGCGGTTCCGGCACCTCTTCGCCCGGGCTGTGCGCACCACACCCACGGGGTTCGTGGTCGACCCCGCGTACTTCCCGCCACGCGTGCTGACCTCGGGCTACCCGCGGACCTCCCGTCATTTCATCGCCGAGACGTGCCCCGAGCGTCACCCGAGCGAGCCGCTCCAAGCCGTCCACCGAGATCTGGCCGCGGCGCTCCAGGAGCGCACCGAGCAGGTGATGCTGCATCTGGCCCGCCGGGCGCGGATGATCACCGGATCCCGCCGTCTGTGTGTCGGCGGTGGAGTCGCCACGAACTGCGTGAGCATCGGCCGGATCATCGAGGACGGCGTCTTCGACGAGGTCTTCGTCCCGCCCGCCCCTGGCGACGCTGGCACCGCGATCGGGGCCGCCATCGCCGTGCACACCAGCAGCCGCAGCCAGCGGCCTGTGTCCGGCGTCGCACGTGCCTGCTACCTCGGCCCGTCATACCAGGACCAGGCCCTGGACCTCACGCCCTGGCAGGGGCTCCAGCAGAAGAAGCTGGGCGTCGAAACCGCCGAGTTCCTCGCCGACCAGCTCGCCCACGGCATGATCGTGGGGCTCTTCCAGGGCCGGGTCGAGGCGGGCCCCCGCGCCCTGGGGCACCGCTCGATCCTCGCCTCCCCGCTGGAGCCCGGGGTCGTCGAGCGTCTGAACGCCACCGTGAAGTTCCGGGAGCCGTTCCGCCCCTTCGCCCCCATGGTCCTGGCCGAACGCGCCGCAGAGTTCTTCACCCTCGGCCAAGAGGCGCCGTACATGTCGATGGCGTCCGGCGTAACCGATAAGGCAAGCGAACGCGTGCCGGCCATCGTGCACGCCAACGGCACCTCCCGCCTCCAGACCGTCACCCGGTCGCAGAACCCGTTCATGCACGACGTGCTCAGCGCCTTCGCCCGCCGCACCGGGGTGCCGGTCCTGATCAACACCTCGCTCAACGTCAAGGGCAAGCCGATCTGCGGGACACCGGAGATGGCTCTGGACTGCCTGGCCAACTCCGGACTGGACGCCCTGCTGCTGGAAGGCCGGTGGATCACCAAGTGAAGATCGGATACAGCTTCTGGGGCTTCCTCGGCAACGGAATCACCGACACCCCGGACGGGGGCCGCAGCCACCGCCGACCCCTGATCGACGCCCTACTCGGCCGCGGACACGAGATTGTCTTCCTGCAGGCCAACCGGGACCTGATCGAGGCCGGCGACGACCTGGGCAACGCCTACACCTTCCACAGCGGCAGTCCGGACATCGACGTCCTGTTCCTGGAGTGGCGCTGGGCGATCGAAGGACGCAACACCACCCCGTGCGGCACCGAGGGGCACACCTGCGACCTGCACCGCCAGGCCGAACTGGTCACCCGGTACACCGTGCGGAGGAAGACGCCGACCGTGATCTGGGACAAGGACCGCCAGCTCCGGCCTGACAGCATGTGGCGGCGCGTCCGCCAGACCGCCATCTGCGAAGCCGCTCTCCAACCGAATCCGGGCGCCCACCGCCTGCTCTTCCCGGTCGACGACCGTCTGCTCGCCGAGGCCGACCCGATCGCGCTCGCCAAGAAGCCCCGGGACCTCGTCCTCGGATACGTCGGCAACCAGTACGACCGCGACGAACACTTCGACCACTTTTTCGCGCCAGCCGCAGCCCACTTCGATCACCTGGTCGGGGGCAAGTGGACGAAGACCAGCCGCTGGCCGCACGTCCGGTTCCTCGGCAGGCTCCCCTTCGAGGCGGTCCACGCCGCGTACGACAGGTCCCTGGCAACCGTGCTGATGCTGCCGGAGCGGTACGCCGCCGTCGGACAGATGACGCAGCGGATCTTCGAGGCCGTGCTCGCCGGCTGCCTCCCACTCGCCCCTGCCGACATCCTGCACGCCGACCGCTTCGTGCCCAAAGAGCTGATCGTCAGCTCCAGCAGCGAGGTGATCGAGCGCCTGACGCACCTCCAGCGGATCGCCGGCACCCAGCAGCACGCGGACCTGATCGCGGCCTGCCTGGACCGCCTGGACCTGTTCCGCCTGAGTCGGCAGATCGACGTACTGGAAGCCGTCCTGGACACGGCCGCCAGCCCCGTAGCTGTGGAGCGGGGAGCGGCGTGATGGAGCTGACCACCCAGGCCATGGCGTCTGGATCATCCGAACGTGTCCGACCGGACGGTCCGACCGGGCACCCGAACGCCTCTACGCTGGAGCACCATGAAGAAGGTCGCCATCGTCGGCTGCGGAGGAAGCGGCAAGTCGTACCTGGCCCGCGAGCTGGGCAGGATTCTCGGCGCCCCGGTCACGCACCTGGACACCGCGTTCTACGACGACGAGTGGAACGCGCTGCCCATGGAGAAGTTCGCCGCCCTGCAGCAGGACCTCGTCGCGCAGCCGAAGTGGGTGATCGACGGGAACTACAACTCAACACTGCAGATCCGGCTCGAAGCCTGCGACACGGTGGTCCTGATGGACGTCTCGACCGTGGCCGCACTGTACGGGATCTTCTCCCGGCAGATCCGGCACGGGGCCGGGCACAAGGGCAACGGGGTGCACAACCGCATCCACTGGGGCGTGATCAAGTACGTGGCGACGTACCGCCGCAAGATGCGCCCGCGGGTCATGACGAAGATCGAGGAATTCGCCTCGGGCCGTGCCGACGTAGTGCCGCTGTCCAACCGGCGGCAGACGCGCCGCTGGCTGCGGAAGGTCGCCGCCGAGCACATCTGAGCACTCCGCGCCCCCGAGGGGAGGGTGCGGCATGAGCGGCACCAACCCTTTCCTGGACCCCGCGCGGCAGGCTGAGCTGTACGGGCACGCCTCTCGGCTGGCCGGCCGGTCCAACGCCCTGATGCGTGCGAAGACCTCCGGGCGCCCGGTACCGGACACGATCGTCCAGCTGGTGCGCAACCACCACGAGCGACCGGACCGTCTCGGCCTGGCCCTGGACCTCGGCTGCGGTCGCGGCACGAGCAGCCTGACCGTCGCCCAGGAACTCCGTCCCCGGCGCGTCGTCGGCCTCGACGCCGCGCCGGCCCTGATCGAACAGGCCCGCAAGCGTGCCCAGTGGTTGCCCGGCCTCCCCGTGAGCTTCCTCCAGGGCGACTTCCACCATCTCCCGGTGCCCGCCGGGGCATGCGACGTCGTCGTCGCCGCGTTCTGCCTCTACCACTCAACGCGCCCGCAGGCGGTCGTCGCAGAGGTCGACCGGGCGCTCGCTCCCGGCGGCCTGGCCGTGCTTGTCACGAAGGGGCTCGACAGCTACCACGAGATGGACCAGCTGGTCGCTGCCGCCGGCCTCGACCCTCGAGCCGAGCAGCACGAGAGCCTGTACTTCTCGGCGCACAGCGGCAACCTCGCCGACTTGGCCGCCGTGTCGCTAGACGTACTCGCCGTGGAGCACGAGGAGCACAGTTTCACCTTCGACGGCCACGAACACGTCGCCGAGTACCTGGCCACCAACCCGAAGTACGACCTCGCCCCCGGCCTGTACGGCAATGCGGGCGCGCTCGCGGCGGCCCTGCACGAGTTCCTGCCGGACCAGCCCCTCACCACCAAGTCGCTCGTCACCTTCGTCGTGGCCCAGTCAGGGGGAGGACGGTCGTGAGCGTTCGCCAGTTCACCAAGCACTACGAGACCCCCCGCCAGGTGGCCGCGGCCGCCCGCCATCACGCCTGGCTCGCCGAGCATGCACGGGCGCTGCGGCTGCCGGCGCTGACCGTGGTCGGGCCGACGAGCCTGACGTACGAGTGGATCGACGGCCGCCCGGCCCGGACCGAGGACCTGCTGACCCTGGCCGGGCTGCTCGGCGACGCCCACGGAACCGCCTGGACCACCGATCTCCGGCCGGCCTCTTTGAACACGCCGCACCATTTCCGGGATGGCGTCGCGTTCGGCGACTACATCGGTCCCCGGCAAACCGCCCTCCGAAGAAGGCTGGAGCAGGGGTACCTGCCGGACCGGGTCGCCCTCCACGCGATGCTGAGGCTGCTGGAGAAGACCGCCGAGGGGCCTACGGCCTTCTACAAGGACAGCAACCCCCGGAACTTCATCATCACCGAGGCCGGCGACATCTACACGGTCGACACCGACGACCTCACGCTGGCCCCGATGGGGTACGACCTGGCGAAGCTGATCGCGACGCTGGTCCTGACGTACGGGCCTCTGCCGGCCCCAGTCGTCGACTCCGCCCTGCGCGCCTACAACGAAGCCGTCGAACGCCACGACCCCCGGCTCGGCACCACAGATCGCGAGCGACTCGACGACTTCCTCGCCCTGCACGCCGTCCTGACCGCCCCGTACGCCGGGCGCAATGGCTACCGCCACAGCTGGGCGCCCCAACCATGCCCGCGAGGTTCCGCATGATCACCACAGAACTCGTCTTCGTCCGCCACGGCGAGGCCCAGTGCAACGTCGACGGCCTGGTTGGCGGCCCGCGCACCTGCACTGGGCTGACCAACCACGGGTACGCGCAAGTCGAGAGGGCCGCGCTCCGCCTCGCCGCCGAGCACCGCGACAAGCCGTTCGACGCCCTGTACACCGGCCCCCGCATCCGCCTGCGCCAGACCGCCGAGATCATCAGCCAGGCCCTCCGGCTCCCCATATCCACGGACAACCGTCTCGATGGTCCCGTCCATGGTGCCGCCGACGGCCAGCCCTGGACCGAGGTGAAGACGACCGCCGATGGCGGGCCGCACGCCCACCCCGACAAGCCCTGGGCTGCTGGATCCGACACCTGGAACGGCTACATGGAGCGAGCCAGTCGCTTCTTGCGGGAACTCATCGACCAGCACGAAGGCGAACGCGTCCTGTTCGCCGCCCACGGTGAGACCGTGATCGTCGCGCACACTCTGCTCCTGGGCATCCCGCTCGGTTCCCCTTCCGGATTCACGGTCTCCCACGGGTCCATCACCCGTTGGCAGCACCACCTCAACCGGCTCGGACAGAGACGGTGGATGCTCGACCGCCACAACGACACCGAGCACCTGGCCGCCTTAGGTCAGGAGGCTGCGTCGTGATCACGCTGTCCGACGACCCGCGCCTGAACCTGGCTCGCGGCGCGCTCGGAGCGGTCCGGGTCGTGCACGATCCGATGCTCCCGCCCCGCGTCCTGCGCCTGGTCAGTGCCGACGGCAACGAGTTCTTCGCCAAGCAGCACAGCGAACGCGGCCGGTACACCCGCGAGCTGCACGCCTATCTCGCCTGGGGATCCCACCTGATCGGCCACGTCCCCCGCGTGGTGGGCCGGCAGGACAGGACGTGCACCCTGCTGCTCACCGCGGTTCCCGGCGTACGGGTGGATACGGTCGCACCGGGGTCGCCCGAGGAGGAGCAGGCGCACTACGAGGCCGGGCGCGTGCTGGGCAACCTGCACCATGCCACCTCGGTATCGCGTACCGGCGCCGTCGGCACGGAACTCGCCCAGCGGCTGCGCGACTGGATCGCCCGCGCAGGCCGGGCCGGCCTCATGTCCACGATCGAAGGCGAGCGCCTGAGCCACCACGCGGACGTCCTGGCGAACACGCTTATGGACAGCGCTGTATGCCACCTCGACTACCAGCCGAGGAACTGGCTCCTCGGGGACGACTTCGGGCTGTGCGACTTCGAGCACATGCGCCGCGACGCCCGCATCCGTGACTTCGCCCGGCTCGAGTTCCGCCGCTGGCAGGCCGCCCCGAACCTCCGGACGGCGTTCTTCGCCGGGTACGGGGAGCCCCTGAACGACACCGAGCAGCGGCTGTTGGAGTCCTTCGGCGCGATCGAGGCCGTCACCGCGCTGGTCCGAGGGCACGAGCAGGAGGACCTCGCCCTCAGCACCCACGGCCGGACCGTTCTGGCCCGCCTCGCCTAAACCACCCCTCCCCTGAATTCCTGGAGATCTCCGTGTCACAGCACCCATCCCACCTGACCACCGCCGTCCCTCGCCGGGCTGTGGTGACCGGCGCCGCCGGCTTCATCGGCTCCCATCTCGCGCACGCCCTCGTCCAGGCCGGCGCCGTCGTCGTCGGCGTCGACCGACGCGACCCGGCCACCGACCCCACGGCCGCGGCGAACCTCGCCGTCGTGCGGGGGCTCCCGGGGTACATGCACGTCACCGCCGACCTCCTCAGCTGCGCGATCGAGCCGCTTCTCATCGATGCGAACGCCGTCTTCCATCTGGCGGGCATCCCTGGGGTGCGCCCCTCCTGGGGACCGAAGTTCAGCGAGTACGTCGCCTCCAACGTCCTCGCGACCCACCGCGTCATGGACGCCGTCGCCCGTATGGGCGCTCCCAGGCTCGTGGTGGCCTCGTCCTCCAGCGTCTACGGCTCCACCGACGGCGGTGCGAGCGTGGAGACCGACAGGCCCCAGCCGGCCTCTCCGTACGCGGTAACGAAACTCGCCGAGGAGCAGCTCTGCCTCGCACACTCCGCCCAGGCCCACTGCCCCACCAGCGTCGTCGCCCTGCGGTACTTCACCGTCTACGGCCCCCGGCAGCGCCCCGACATGTTCACGCACCGCGCCCTCACGGCCGCCCTGACTGGCCAGCCGCTGCGCTTGTACGGGGACGGCCACCAGCGCCGGGACTTCACGTACATCGACGACGCGGTGGCCGCCACCATCGCCGCGGCCACCATTCCGACGGCCAGCGGGGTGATCAACGTAGGGGGTGGTTCGAGCGCCTCCCTGCTCGAAGTGATCAACATCGCGAACAGCCTCGCCGGGCGCGAGATCCAGGTTCACCAGGAGAACCCGCGCAGCGGCGACGTCCTCACCACCCGCGCTAACCCCAGCCGCGCCTACGAGGTCCTGGGCTGGCAACCCCAGGTCGACCTCCACAACGGCATGCGGGCCCAGATGCAGGCGCTGACCGCCGAGTCCGCCGCGTTCGGCCGCGCGGCATGAGCTGCAGGACCAGTAGGAGTTGCAGTGGAGAGTCCTGAGAAAGCGCGGCTGGACGCCTTCTTCCGGCAGATCACTACACGCTTCCCCGCTGGGGACTGCGTCACCACCCTGATCATCACGCACCTGCTTTCCGAGCGGCCGGCGTTCCTCCGCGCGATGGCTGCGACGTCCACGGTCGGTGCTGTCCTGCCCAAGCCCAGGTCCGTGGACCAGCCGACGCTGGAGGCCGTCCGTCGTGCCTTCACCGTCCATGACCTCAGCCGAGAGCTGTTCGCGGACTCAACCAGGGCATTGGACTATCTGGAGGACACGGCCGGCGGCCGGAACGTCATCCTGGTGGACATCGGCGGCTACTTCGCGCCGTGCCTCGACACCCTGGTGGAGAAGTTCTCCGGCCGCATCCTCGGCGTCGTCGAGGACACCGAGAACGGACACCAGAGGTACGCGGCACTCGACCACCTGCCCTGTCCCGTCGTGTCGGTGGCCCGCTCCCCGCTGAAGGACTGCGAGGACCATCTCGTGGGCCGGTCCATCGTCTTCTCCACCGACGCGCTGGTGCGTGCCCGCGGCGACATCCTGACCAGCCGAAACGCCTGCGTCATCGGGTTCGGCAAGGTCGGCCGAGCCATCGCTCAGACGCTACGTGCCCAGGACCTGCGCGTCACCGTGCACGACACCGACCCGGTCAAGAGAGTGCAGGCGCACGCACAGGGCTTCCGTACGAGCGCATCGACGGCGGACGCGCTCGGAGACGCGGAACTCGTCCTGTGCGCCACCGGCAACCTCGCCCTGCGCCAAGGCGACTTCGCCGCCCTGCGCAACGGGGCGTACGTCGCCTCGGTGACGTCCTCGGAGGACGAACTCGAACTCGGCAGCCTCGACGGGCTGTACCAGCGCACCCCGGTCGGCGAACACCTGACGCGTTACGAGATCACCGGCCACTACTTCTACGTCCTCGCCGACGGCGGCGCCGTCAACTTCGTGCACGGCGCCGCCGTCGGCACCTACATCCATCTCGTCCAGGCCGAGATACTCGCCGCCACGGCCGCCCTCAGTCAGAGCCGCTTCCAGCCCGGCCTCCACGACATGCCCGCCCCCGACCGCCAGGCCATCGCCAGGATCTGGTTCGACTACTTCGACAGGTGATCCCATGCCGCCGTCCGCCGACCACATCCGTGCCACCGCCGAGGCGTACCTCACCCGCCACCCGTCCGAGCGCGAGGGCCTGGCCGCGCTCTTCGACGCGCTGACCGGCGAGGACGACCCGACGAGCCGCAAGACGTTTCCCACGCACGTGACCTGCAGCGCCATCGTCATCGACAGCGGCAGCCGGGTGTTGCACATCCAGCACAACGCGACGGGCAAGGCCCTCGTGCCCGGCGGTCACAACGAGCCGGGCGACCAGGACCTTCCCGGTGCCGCGCTGCGCGAGCTGTTCGAGGAGACCGGCATCCCTCACGACGCCGTCATCCCCCTCCCGGGATTCGAGACCGTGCCCCTGGACATCGACGTACACGGCATCGCCGCCAACGCTGCGAAGGGCGAGCCGGCGCACCAGCACGTGGACTTCCGCTGGGTCTTCCTTCTGCGGTCCCACACGCGGTGACGCTCCAGGCCGAAGAGGTCAGCGGCTACGAGTGGCGGTCGTTCGAGGGCTCCGCCTCGCCCACCGTCCGTGCCAAGTTGGCCCTCCTCCCCCGCCTCACTCTTTCCTGACACTCACCGACGGGAGTCCGCCGTGGTCGCCACCACAGCCGCACCACCGAACACCACGCACCGCCACCACATCGCCGTCATCCCCTGCCGTTGGGGAGCATCCCGGTTTCCGGGGAAGCCCCTTGCCCAGCTCGGGGGCAAACCGCTGCTGTGGCACGTCCACCAGCGCTGCCTGGAGGCGAAGCGCCTCGACAGCGTGGTCGTCGCCACCGATGACGAGCGCATCGAGGAGACGTGCCACGAACTGGGCATCGGGTGCGTGCGCACCGGAAGTCACCTCACCGGCACCGATCGGGTCGCGGAGTGCGCGGAGCGCCTGCCCGCCGACGCGTACATCAACGTCCAGGGCGACGAGCCGTTCATCTCGCCCGCCGCGATCGACGCTGTCTCCGAAGCCCTAGAGCAGCTGGTGCCCGGAACGCTCGCAGTGAACGCGTACACGGAGCTTCAGGACGTCGGTGCCGTCCTGGACCACAACGTCGTCAAGGTCGTCGTCGATACTCAGCGCAACGCCCTGATGTTCTCCCGGCAGCCGATCCCCTACCCGCGCGGGGACCGGCCAAGATACCTACGTCAGCTCGGTCTCTACGGCTTCACCGGAACAGCCCTCAGCTTGTTCCAGCACCTCCCGCAGGGGCCGTTGGAGCGTACCGAGGGCGTGGAGATGCTGCGCTTCGTCGAACACGGCCACGGGGTACGGATGCTCCCTGTCATAGACGACGGTCTCGCGGTCGACACACCGGAGGACCTCGCGAGGGCCAGCATGCTCCTTCACTCCCAGCCGGTCCGATGACTGGCCGGTCTCCGCTGCTCCTTGAGCCCGTAGGAAAGGCGCTGCCGGTCCGTCACGGCAGCCCTGGGCGCGCGGCCCGAAAACCCAAGCGCCACACGCGTACCCAACATCGGCGTGTCGGCCACCGGTCGATCGGTGGGCGTCCGGGCCGAACAAGGATCCGTGGACTCTACATGCGACGTCGAGCGCTCGGGACAACGAGGCGGCCATTCGGCACGTCATGGAACGGCTCCTTGCCGGTGATGTTCCCTCGGGCGGCAAGTGCGACATCAAGGCCCTCGCGGCCCAGGCCGGGGTCGCCCGCACCGGTTTCTATCCCAAGAGGAACCGAGACGGCTCGCCGCGGCCTGGCCCCTACCAGCACCTGGCGGAGGAGTTCGAGCGCCGGTTGACCGAGCTTCGGGAAACGGGCGTGATTCCGGATCCGCGGGCGGCACAGATCGAGCGCCTCAAGGAACAGGTCGCCGGGCTGAAGGAACGCCTCGCAGCGCGTGACGCGCAGATCGATGGGCTCACTGACTTCAGGGAGCGGGCTCTGTCGCAGATCACCGCCCAGAGGATGGAGATCGAGCGGCTTCGCGATGTCTTGGCCGCGCCGTCGAATGTCCGTGCTCTGCCGAATAGTGCAGGAGCGAGCGCGCCGTACGTATCGTGCAGCTGAGCACGCTCGGATGCAGGTGGTGGCTGCCCGGCCCATGGTTGCCGGGAAGCCGCCCCTGTGGCACGACTGCGCGCCCCACAACTATGAGGCGGGAATGCCGGTTGCCGGCGCCCCGGCAACCGGCTGCGCAGAGGGGGCTGCCGTCGGTGCACGCACCACAGCCGCACCCGATTCCGCTGCCGACGGACCGGAAGCGCGTCAGCACCGGTCGGCAGCAACGATGGCGCGGAGTACCCCTTCCACACCCGCGTCGCGGATCGACCGCTCCACGGTGCCCGCCACTTCCGCGGCTGGTTGCCTCCTCCTCGCCCTTGCCCAGCACGGCGTCGACCTGCTGGCCCGCGATCCCGTCGGTAACGCCGCATTGAAGCGTCCCGCTGCGTCTGCGCGGCTGCACTGGACCCCACAGCAGACCGCATGGTTCCTACGTCACGACGCTTGGAGGGCGGTTCGGGATCCCTGTCGTCGCTAGGATCCGAGTGGCATAACGGCACATGTCAGCATTGTGTCTCTGTCCGGGCGGATGTAGAGCTGAGTCCCTCGTGGAACCGGAACGGTGAAGGTGGCGTTGGCCGGGTTCTTCATGGTGATGGTGTCGTCGCCTTCGCCGATGCTGACGTTCAGAATCTGGGTGGCGTCGAAACCGACGAACAGCACGTCAGTGTCGAAACGCCTGGACCATCCCGTTGCTGCCTGGAGGGGGAAGGCCCAGAGGCTCTTGTCGCGGTCGCCCAGCAGGCCGGCTTGGACCTTCCCTGTGACTTCCAGATCGCCGGCGATGGTGACCTTTTCGGTGATCTCGCCCGCGATGGTGACGTCGCCGTTGACGGTGAGGTTGCCGATTTCCAGGTCGGGTTTGAGGACGGTGACCTGGCTGGCGAGGATCCGGGTGACGGGGTTGGAGGGGTCACCAGTGGTGGCGCGGAGGTAGAAGGTGGTGTCGGACGTGATGCCTTCCAGTTCCAGGCTCATCCGGTTGGTGACGTCGCGTTCGAAGCCGGGATAGAGCAGGTGGTAGGTGGCGTTGGCGGAACGTTCCCAGGTGAGCTTGACGTCGCCGCCGTTGTCGATGATGGAGGGCTCGCACAGGAAGTTGCGGAGGTAGAAGTCGGCGGGGAATTTGCCGATGTTGAAGACGGTGGTCCGGTCCTGGAACGCGGAGGTTCCGGTGCGGGATTCCTCTGTCAGGGTGAGCGGGGATGTGCCGACCTTGCGGCTCATCGGGATGTCGGACAGCTGGATGGTGAAGCCGGTCTCCGGGCCGATGGGCGTGTGACTGGCCGCGGGTGTGAAGACGAACTCCTGGGCGTCGGCGTCCAGACGGCTACTCCAGCCGTCGAGGGTGATCCTCGATGTGATCCTCGCAAGGTCGGTGGCGAGGTCCGGGGACATGGAACCGGCGGGCACCTGAAGCCGGAGCGACTTCACGTCAGCGGGGTCTCCGCTCTGCCGGGCGACGGCGATGACGATCTCCCCGATCTCTTCGGGGACCTCCGGGTTCTCCGGTGACGCCTTCAGCGGGCTGGGGGTGGTGGTGATGGTGTATGACAGCAGCGGATCATGGGCTGCGGTGGTGCCGGTGTCCTGCATCTGGACGACCAGGGTCATGGCTAGCTCCTCTTCGATGGCCCGCGCCGCCCGGGGGTCCGCGGCGCGGTGGTGGTGATCGGTCAGTGACCGGTGCGGCTGTGGGGTACGGCGTCGTCGAGGGTGAGGAAACCGGAGCGGATCTCGGGTTCGGCCAGGGGGAGGTCGTACTGGTCCTGGCCGAGGATCGGTAGTTTCGCCCAGTCACCGCCGCGGTTCTCCGACCAGCTCCAGGTGCCGACCACGCCGGCGGGCGTGGGCATGAGGACGGTCTCCTCGCTCTCGCCCTGGGGGCCGCGCAGCGCGGTGGTGGCGGCCAGGAGCGGGCCGGTGCGGAAGTTCACGCTCATACGGGAGATCGCCTGGTCGGTGAATTCCTGCGGGACGAACACCTTCTTGGTGGCGAGGATGTCGGTGGTGGCGTGCACGGCGGCGCGCGGGTCCAGCAGCACGGTCGCGACCGCGGTGCTGTGGTCGCCGAAGTCCAGTTCCAGGCGGGGCTTGTCGCCGATGGGCCGCAGGTAGTCACCGGCGCCGGCGGTGGGGTCGACGACGGTCTCGAAGTGCTCGTAGTCGTCGTCGAGGACGCAGCCGACCAGGCCGTCGTCGATCTGCTGCGCCTCGCCGAGGCGGATCGCCCAGGGGTAGGTGGGCAGCTCGGAGGGGGACGGCTGGAAGAGGTTCTTCCAGTTGACGTCGGTGCGCAGGGGGCCGCGCAGGTTCATGGCCAGGCGGGTTCGGACCAGGGCGAGGGGTCGGCCGAGGAGGAAGCCGAGGCCGGGGTCGGCCGGGCCGTCCGGGTCGATGGTCTGCAGTGCCCGGTCGAGGGTGGCGCGGAACGCGTCGAATGTCGAGGGTCCGCGGGTCTTCACCGCGTGGAGCAGCCGGTAGGGGTGGGGGGCCAGCGCCTCCAGCTGTTCGAAGCGGGCCACGTCGGAGCCGGGCAGGGCGGACCAGGAGACCTCCCGCTGTTCGGCGGTGTTCAGGGTGATCCGGAGTTCGCCGAGCGCGGCGCCGTCGGGGGCGTGGACGACGATCGACTGGTCGAGGCGGTTGTGCAGCAGCCAGGCGGCTACGGGGTTGGCGCCGGGGGTGAGGTCGGTGTCCTCGTCGGTGGTTGCGCAGAGGAAGTCGAAGCGCAGCCGGGCCGGCTGGAGCAGGCGGGGGCCGAGCTCGATGAGCCGGTGGGGGTCGTAGTCGCTGACGGGGTGGGCCGGGCGCATGGTGTCGGGCATCTCGGGGTGGAAGTGGGCGGGGTTGGTGATGAGGTTGACGGCGCGTCCGAAGCGGTCGACGACGGCCAGGTCGAGGAAGGCGAGCTGGCCGGCGCGCAGGTCCTGGAAGGTGGAGGGGAAGTCGGGGGCCCAGGGGGTGGGTTTGAGGCGGCCGGGGTCCGGCGGCGGGTAGTCGCCGTTGCCGATGAGAGCGGCGAGGTCGCCGGTGGGCTGGAGGCCGGCCAAGGGGCGGCGTTGGGCGATGGCGGCGCCGAAGCCGTCGAGGGCCTGGGAGAGGTAATTCGCCTCGCGGGCCTGGGAGCGTACCTGCCGCAGGGTGTCGGCCGGCAGGTGGTCGCGCACGCGGGCGTAGCTTTGCAGGGTGCCGTCGATGATGTGGCCGGCGGAGGGGGCGAGGAGCTGGCGGCCGGAGACGACCAGCGGCTCACCGGGCTCTCCGGTGCCCTTCCACTGGTAACGGGAGCCATCGATGAACTCCCAGTGTGCCGTGTCACCGTCGCGCAGCGGCAGGGGGAAGTACTGCGCCTTCCACAGCAGGAACAGCGGTTGCCAGGGCATCGTCCACGTCTCGGTGCCGTACTCGGGCAGGAGGCCGGTGACGTCTTGGATCGCTCCGGTGCGCAGGGCGCGCTCCAGGATGAGGAACTCACTGAGCAGCGCAGGCAGGCAGGGCGGTTGCTCGCCGGTGAGGTCGATCTGGGTGGCGAGGTCTGCGACGTCGCTGGTGGTGATGCCGGAGGCGCGGGTGACGGTGCGTTCGGGGGTGCGGCAGGGCAGGGCGCTGTCGCGGGTGAGAGGGGCGTGGAGGTTGGCGCCCTGAAGGGTGAGGACCGGGTCGGCGCTGTACTCGAACTCGTCGGCGGGAATGCGGATCAGGCGGCGGGCGGCCCGGGCGCCGTAGGCCGGGTACAGGGCGTCGATTCGGGCCGCTAGGTCCGCCTCGCTCTTGCCCCAGGGCAGTTCGGCACGCTGGTCGGCCAGACGGTTGGCGAGGGCGATGACGCGTCCGGCTGCGCCGTCCGGGTTGCGGGGGTCGAGTTCGTCGTCGATGCGGCCGTCGAAGTCGGCGGACTTCTTCGGCAGGTGGGTGAGCCACCACAGGTGGTAGAGGTGTTCGCGGGCGGCGTCGAGTTCGGCTTCGACGGCGTCGTGGGCGGCCTGACGGCGGTTGAGGTCGGCGACAATGCCGGCCTCGGCCGTCCGGTCGGCTTGGGAGGTGGTGCGGCCGGTCTCCTCGCCGCGCTCGCCGATGAACCAGCGGTACCCGCCGGGCACGGGCCCGAAGGCGCTGTCATGGGCGCGGCGGTCGGTGAGGATGTCGGCCTCGGGCCGGTCACGTTCCTCCAGGGCGTCGATACCCCCGAGGAGGAACGCCCGGAACAGGTCGCCCTCTTCGCCGGACAGGGCGCCGTGACCGTCTGCCTGGGCGCCGAGTTCGGCGACGGCTTCGGCGATGCTGTTGGACACGATCGCGGTGACATCGGCCGGCCGTGGACAGGGTGAGTCGGGTACGGGGCCGTTCAGGTCCCAGTCCACGTGCAGGGCGGTGCCGGAGTAGACGGAGGAGCGGATACCGCTGCCTGAGCCGGCAGGCGGCCTCCACTGCAGGCGCTTCAGCAGTGCGGCAAGGTCGTCGGTGCCGGCGAGGATGTCGGCGTCCGGCTGGGCGTACCAGCCAGCGACGAAGTAGCTCAGCTGTTCCCGCTCGGGCAGTTCGGCGTCTGGCGCGTCGAGCAGCGTGTCGTGGAGAGAGAAGACGTTGCTGTTGTAGGGCTGAAAGACCGAGAAGGTCAGCAGTCCGGGGCCGATCGCGGTCAAGAATGGTGCACGGCGGCCGGTGGGCTCGTGCCAGGGGCCGGTGAGTTCGTGGCATCTGCCGATCAGGGTCGCGGGGGATTGGTCGCTGTCGCCGTCGGAGGGGTCGAAGTCGGGGTTCTGGAAGGAGACGCTGCCGTCCATCGGGTCGAGGTAGTCGCTCTCGACGATCCACGCCCTGAGTGCACCGGTACCGCGGGCGTTGCGCACGATCAGCCACCGGTTGGGCACCAGCGGGAAGTTTCCGACGCCCTCCTCCTCGTCGTGGCGGCCGCGGGTGAGGGCCGCGGGCAGTTCCCACTGGAGATAGACGCCGAGGCGGTGCTCCCGGCCGGTCCAGTCCTCCGGGCTGGAGAACGGGTCGGGTTCCGAAGGGGCGCCTTTGGCGATGTCGCTGAAGTTGGCGATCCACCGGTGGAACACGTGCGGGGTGCCGGTGTCACGGGTCTGCCGGTTGACGGCGAGGGCCGCGACCTCGACCGGCACAATGAGGGTGGTGTCCACGGACATGGCCCGGAATCCTTTCGTCGGTACGGCGGGGTCAGGGCTCAGGGCCGGGAGAAGTTCTGTACCTGCGGGGCGTCGATCATCTGCAGAGCGAACTGGGCCGAGGAGATCCGCTGGCCCCCAGTGAGCCCGTGGGCAGCGGACAGGGCGGGCAGCAGCGCGTCACCGGGGCCGTCGACGTTGAGGACGTCCATATCGTCTGGGCGCAAAAAGCGCTTGAAGCGGCAGTCGGCGGGCGGCGGCGGGGGGAACTCCTCGCCCATGGGGTGGCCGATCCGGTTCCCGCTGATCTCGCGGAGTTCGATGGTGCCGATATCGCTGAGGCCGAAGCACAGACCGCGGGGTGGCTCGGCCAGCTCGAAGCGGTCGATGACCTCCGGATAGAGCCGCAGCTGGATCTCGGTGCCGTACACGACATCGCGCACGGGCTCCACGGCGCGGTTGCCCACATAGGCGGTGATGATGATGTGGGGCCAGTTCGGCACCAGGCTGGAGTTGATCAGCACCGCGCACTTCGGGACGGGCCCGCCGCCGGTGGCGAGGGCGTTGAGGTCGGCGTCCAGGGCGTGGCCGACACCGACACTGAGCGCACCGTCGACAGCCGCCTGTACCCAGGCGGGATCGAGGTAGGCGAAGCGGATGCTCTCGGCCGGCAGCGCGCGCGGGTCGGGGACCAGGTGGGACAGACTCAGCATCTCCAGACGGCGCAGGGCGTCCAGCCAGGCGGTGACCTTCGCGAAGTCGTCGGGGGCGGCCTGGGTGAGAAGGTGGGCGACGCCGGGCTGGGCGAGAACGGCACGCGCGTCACCGGGGCTGCGACGGGCGCGGACGGCGGTGCGGCGCAGGCCGGCCCGCACCTGCGGGCCAGCCTGGTCGAGGGCCTGGGTGAGGCGGGCGCCGCCGGAGCGGGCGTCGCCGCCTGTGAGGAGGCGGTCGAAGGCTTCGAAGGCGAGCGGCGCGGTGAGGTCACGCCCGGTCAGTGCGGTCACGGCGCTCGCGGCGAGCTGTGGGTGGGAAGCCAGGCGCCGAGCGGCGGTGCGGGCGGCGGAGCGGAACTCCAGCAGCGCGGTGCGGAACTCGGCGTCCGCGAGGGCCAGGGTGCGGCCGGTGGTGAACGCGGCGGCGTAGGCGGTGTCGAAGACGCCGTACTGCTGCAGGTAGATCAGCGCCTCACCGGCGGAGCCCAGGCGGGTGGCGGCCGGGCCGGGAAGGTCCTGGGCGGGCTGGGCGGTGAGCGGGCCGCGGTAGAAGGCGAGGGTGCGCTCGCCGGTCTCCAGGCGCTGCGGCAGGGCAACGGCTCCGCCCCCCATGCGGTCCAGCGCTTCCTTCTGCGGGCCGGCAGAGTTGGCCGGACCGGAGGCCGGCACCCGCAGGCGCAATTCGTCCTCGGGGCGCGGGGTGGTGCCATCGGCAGTGGCCAGGTGATGGGCGAGGTCGCCGAAACCGGTGCCGGAGTCGACTTCGGTGGTGAAGGACCAGGAGGCGAGGGAGACCAAGCGCACGTCTTCGGTGGGAGCGGGTGCGGTCAGGAGTTGATCGAAGCCCTCAAGGGAGACCAGGTGGACGACATGGCAGCCGCCGGTGGCCGCGGGGAAGCGGTTGGTGACCAGCACGGCGTTGAGTTCGCCCTCGTCGGGTTCGGGGTCCGCACCGGCGCGGATGTGGTCGGCGTCGGGGCGGCCGCCCTCGCGCAGGTGCGCGAGAAACCCCATCTCGGCCGGCAGTGGCTTCACCGCGTCGAACACGGCCTGGGGGACGAGAATGGTGGCGCACTGCTCGTCGTACTCGTCAGGGCGCACGCTCCCCGCCGGAAGAGCAGGCGGCTTGCCAGGCCCGAGGCCGCGGTCCAAAAGCTGGCGTACGGTTCCGCCTTTGACAAGGCCCACCGCGTGCGGGTCCTCGGGCAGTTCACCCTCGCGGAACAGCAACAGGGCCATCCACGGGACGGTAGGCGGCTGGTTCGGGCCGAGGAGGCGGTTCCAGGGCAGGCCCGGGGCATCGAGGTTGATGTGGGCGAGGGTCTGGCTGTAGGTGCCGACGGCGTCCGGTACGGGGAACTGCGCGTTGATGCCGGTCGGGTCGAAGCTGAAGCGCGGCTGGACGACATCGAAGGGCTGTGGGGTGGCGGTGATGGTCCGGTCGGCGCCGTCGACGTTCTTGAGCGTGTGCTGGTTGTCGATGATGTAGCGGCCGGCGTGCAGGGAGGGGATGCGGTGGTCGAAGAACCGGGTGCGGTGCTGGGCCGCCGGTGCGCTGGTGCGCGGCTGGGAACCAGGTTCGGACGTGGTGGTCACGGGGCGTGCCTTTCGACAGGACGCGGCAAAGGGCGAGGGGCGGGGCGCCATGCGCAGGTGCGTAGCGATGCGGGCCGTCCCGCTGGTGGGGGGCCCGGAGTCTGCGCGTCGGGTCAGCTCGCGACGAGCATCGGCTCGGCGGTGAAGGAGGTGCCGACGGCGTTCGCGTAGGCGCTCAGGTCGGTGTCGAGCGCCCCGAGGTCGGCGCCGAGGCCGTTCAGGGCCTGGGCCAGAGCGGCCCGGTTGCCGCGGGTGGAGGTGGTGTCGATGCCGTCCTGGATCGCGGCGATGACACTGACCCCCGGGGGCCGCGTCGGTTCCGGCCCCGTGGCCGGCTCACCGGCGGACAGCGGCTGGTTGCCGTCGGGGTTGATCGGATCGAAGGAGATGGCCTGCTCGTCGAGGAACCCGGTGGAGGTGCCGTGCTCGACCGGCGGCGACGTCAGTCGGATCCCGAGGATCCGGTCGGGGATGATCCCGTCGCCCGGTGCGTCGGCCTGCTGGCCCCACAGGCCGTTGGGCACGTTGCCGCGCAGAACGGCCCGGCCCCAGGGCGTCAGCGTGTACCGGGAGCCGTTGAGGGTCAACCAGACGCGCAGTTCGCTCCCCTTGCCCCGCTCGTGCATGGGCAGGATGTCCACCGCGCTGTCGGAGGCGACCGCCGTGGTGCTGCCCTGGTCGAGGTAGACCTTGCTGACGGGTGCCTGGGTGTCGGCGGTGAAGGTGAAACCTCCGCTGCTGACCAGCCACGGCTTGACCGCACCAAGGGTGGCCGGGGCACCCTCGCCGGTGTAGCCGGCGATCGCCGTGGTGCGGACCATGTTCCCGGGAGGCGGCAGCATGCCCTGGAAACCGCCCCAGTCCAGCGCGGGCACCTCGCTTCGCCGGTCGGCGCCGAAGCCGATCGTGAAGGAGATGAACCACAGATGGACGGTGGCCTCGCCGCCGACCGCGGGACCCCAGATGCGGATGCTGACGCCGACCTCGATCGAAATCTTGATCTTGATGAACCAGATTTTGATCGTCGCGGAGACCCCGACCCGCACCCCCATGCCGACGTCGAAGTAGAAGGGGTTCCACTCCAGCAGCGCGTCCACATGGGCGTTGAGCCAGGCGCGCAGCATGCCGGACTGGAAGACGACATCGAGGGAGCCGCCGGCCATGAGGGACTTGGGGGTGAACGCGGCGTAGGCGCGGCCGGTGATGTTGACGTTGGAGCCGACACTCCAGGAGAGCTCGGCGGGCTGCTGCTTGGGATAGCGGGCAGGCAGTTCCCGCCCCTTGGGGGGCGCGCCGAGCATGAACGCGAAGTCGCCAGCGTGGGCGTGGTTGCCGAACCAGAACTTCATGCCCACGCCACCGCGCAGCTTGCAGTTCGGGTCGATCAGGAACGTCTTCTCGGTGAACGCCGCGGCGAAACTCAGTTCCCCCGCCGTCGGGCGCAGGGTGGCCTCAAGCCCGATCTCCAGCCGGGCGATCTTCTTGGCGCCCTTGGTGGGCAGCTGCATGCCGGCCACGCCGAGCAGGCTGATCGTCAGATCCGATCCGGTCTGCACCAAGGCCATCGCGCGGCCGCTGAACGTCTCGAAGCAGTCGAAGGCCAGGCCGGCGGCGAACCACAGGTCCCCCTGCTGGGGGCGCACCCACGGGTTTTCACCGCCGATCAGCTCCCCCAGCACCTTGACCGGCCTGACTACAGGCTCATCGGCTCCGATCGCTCCCGGATTGTCCAGCGCAACCAGGAACGGGAACCCGGACAGCTCCTCAACAGCAGGCGACCGCACCCGACTGTTCCACCCGAAGCCGGCCGAGAGACCGCGCAACTGGAACATCGGCGGCCCGAACCCGGTAGCGCTGCCCAGCGCCCCGTACGCGAACAGCGACGGATCCACGCCGCCGCTCTTGGGGATCACATAGGCACCCACCGCCGAACCGTTGAACGCCCCGGTGTCCACAATCAGTGACCCGCCGAGCACCGTCTTGTAGGGCTCGGAGACCGACTGCGCGGTCAGCATGCCGGCGATCCGCAGCGGCGGGCACGTGTAGTCGACTCCCATGCCGTCCGCGCCGCCGGGTGTGCCGATCGGCGACCAGCCCCGCACCGTCGGGGCATCGAGGACCCGCATGCCCTTGCGGCGCTGCGGCCCGCGGCGGGGGACGAGGATTCCGTTCTCCGTGACCAGCGCCCGCGGGGTGTGGTCGCGTGCGGCACCGCCGCGGTGCCGCACGGCAGGCAGGGCCCTGCCCAGGCCGTCCAGGCGCCCGGAGTCGGTCGGTGGCGCAGGCGTGCGCCGGGTCAGCCGCAACGCCCGGCCGTCCTCCACCGCCCAGGCGCCGGCGGGCAAATCCGTACCAGCCGGGGCCCCGTCGACCAGGACCAGGGCGCAGCCCCCGCCGAGATCCACGGTGGCCAGCGTTCCCGTGACCCGTTCGCCGTCAGCGGTGAAGGCGAGGTCTACCGGGGCCGTGGACGCGGTGATCGTGGCCTGCCCCCCGACCGTCAGGGCCTGCGGATCGCACACCGCGCCGGCGATCCGCACCGTGCCGCCCGGAAAAACGAGCGCCGCGGCATCCGGGTCGGCGAACACCGACAGGGGAATCTCGATCGCACCACCCGCCGCCTGGGCGAGGAGCCTGCGTACCTCTTCCGAGCGTGCTGCCACAGCACCCATCCCTCTACTCGCGGCACAAGGGGAAGCGGGAAGGCGGCACCGGAATGGCACCGTGTCCGCTGTGAGGAGCCTAGCCACCTGACTACGCAGCGAATGCAGATAGGTACGATCGGTAACTACTTTGGCTGAAACGCAGGCCGCCTGCACTGCACAAATGTCGGTCCTTCACGGGCTGCGCCACGAGCAGAAGCGTTTCCACTCACCCAAGACGGGACGGACTGTAACCGGCCACAGCTCCAGAGCGGGTGTTTGCGGTGTCGAGGGGCGAGACCAGCAAAACCAGCTGGCGGATCCAGCGGCCACACGAAAGCGAAGCTCGTGCGGGGAGTCACGACAAGCTTGCCCGTGACGGGTGCCACGGAGCCGACGGGGCCTACTGGGATGGGAGGAGGGGCGAGCTCGGCTCGCTCAGCCTGGATCTCAACGCTTCTGCGGACGGTTCTCGCATGTTGCCGCTTGGGCGAAGACGGTATCAGGGTGATGGGCCACCAACAGGCCCGGCACCCCCATCCCCGTCGTCAGCTATCCCACCGCGATCGCGAACACCCCGGTTGGCAGGACCGCCCGGGGCTGGAGAAACGCGTCGCCGGCCTGGATTCCGCGCGAGCCGGGAGCTCGGCGCCGCCAGGCTGCACGGCGCACGCGCTGCTCAAATATGGTGGTCGACCAGGGCCGTGATCTGTGCCTTGGTCAGGGCTCCCGTCTTGGTCTGCGCAGCGACGCCGTTCTTGAACAGGATCAGTGTGGGGACGCCGCGCACGCTGTACTTCGCCGGCGTGGCAGGGTTCGCGTCGATGTCCAGCTTCGCGACGGTGAGCCTCGCGGCGTAATCGCGGGCGACTTCATCGAGGAGGGGTGCGAGCGATTTGCTGGGTCCACTCCACTCGGCCCCGAACGCCAGCAGAACGGGCCCTCCAGAGTGCAGAACCTCGGTCTCGAACGAGTCATCGGTCACTGCAGTGATTGTTCCCGACACGTAGCTCTCCTATCGTTGCTGACCACGGCCACCTCGATGTGCCGCCCGGTCAGGTAGCTCCATGGCAGGATCATTTACTCGCCATCCGCTTCCGCCATGATGGAAGAACACCCCAAGCCCTGGGGCAGGTTCAAGGAAATGTCGCCCGGACGGGGCGGATGGTCAGTTGCGGGTTCCCATCGCCCCGAGCGTCGCCGTGAGGACGCCGCAGTCACGCCGGACCAACGCCCAAATGACTATCGCAACTGCTGGATGGCTCTGACCAGAGGGCCGATGTGGCGGATGCACTAGCCGATGAACCGCACCGATTGCGGGCCTCCGACGTGGGACACCGCATGGCCAGGAGCCAGGGTTGTGACGAACGTATTGCAGGCCGGACCGAGGTACACGCTCACCGATTTGTCTGTGTCATTGGCGATCTCGTCTGCCCGGACCTGGAGAGTAAGGCATACGCTGTCCGGCGGGTTGTTGATCCGGAATTCCTGACCGCTGACATCGAAGTACCGGAGCGTTCCTGTGGCAGCCTGCGCGTTGGTGGCCAGTCCTGCGACCACCACGGTTGCCGTGCCGACTGCCAGGCAGATCCTGCCCAAGCGTGTAGATGCATGAGGGAGACGCATTCCGAAGTCCGTTTCTTTTGGGCAGACCTAGAGCCTCTAATGATCACGCACCAGCTCTCTCCCCGGTACTCCCGTCACTCGAATGGAGCGAGAGGAATCGTTTACTCATCCACCGTGGTTCGGTGGACGGAAAGACCGCCCGCAGAGCGGCACGATGACATCGCCGCCGCGCGTCTGCTAGCAGCGATCGCCGGCGCCAGCCTCCCGACTGCGAAACCCACACGGGTCGCCCGCGACGAGTAGAGGGACGGGTAGCGTGTGCTCGCTCACAAGGCTGGACGAAGTAAGCGACACGATGCCCTGCTGCAACGAGACACCGCCCGAAGCGCCGTTCGCTCCGCAAAGCGACACGACCTGCGGGGGACACGGTTTCTGCGGAGACAAACCTGCTGCGGGTCCTGGAGATGAGCGCGACCGCCTTCGGCGTGGTCCTGGGGGTCGGTGCACTGGGCGCGGCGGCCGGAGCTCTATCCGCCCCAGCCATCGCGCGGCGGTTCGAACCGGGGCCGATGATGCTCGGTGCGCTCGCGCTCACGCCGCTCACCCAGGTCCCCCTGCTGCTGGCCTCCCCGGCGCTCGGTTGGGAGATCGTGATCGGCGGAGCGTTGTTCCTTCAGCTGGCCTGCGCGGGGGCGGCGGGCACCACCCAGCGGTCGATCCGGCAGATCATCACCGAGGACTGCATGCAAGCCCGGATGCAGGCCGTGAGCACATGGCTGACCTCCAGCGCCCGGCCGTTGGGCGCGCTGCTTGCCGGCGGACTCGGCACATGGGCCGGAGTAGCCCCGCGCTGATCGCCGGTGCCTGCCTGCTCGTCGTACCGCTGGTGATCCTGGCCCGCTCACCGCTGCGCGCCCTGCGACAGATGCCCGCCCCTCCGCCCACACCGGAGGGCACGGGATACACCACGGGGCAGCCGCCTGCCGCTGCCAGGCCGGCAGTGCCCCCACCGGGGCATGCACCGCCGCGGAGGGCTCGATGGACGGAAGCATGCCGTGACGCACCTGAACACCGGCGGTACGGAAGTCGGGCCGACCGCCCCGGCGCTCCCCGAACCGCGCACCGCACCGCCCGCCCCCTACGCCTCGGATCCACAGGTCGTCGCCGCACGGGCGGAGATGGTCGCCCGCCTGGAGGAGGCCGGTGACCTTCACCCAGGCCCCGTGGGCGATGCGCTGCTCGCCCTGCCGCGCGAGACGTTGATGCCGCAGGCGTACGTGCGGCGCAGCGCCCCGACGAACCGCCGCGCTGGGAGCTGCTGGACTGGTCCCGGCCCGACGACCGGGAGGAGCTGCTGGTTCTTCTCCACAGCGGGGACAGCGTGTCCATCAAGCACGAGGGCGAGCCCATTCTCGGCCGGGTCCCCGGCGTCCGGTCCGGGGGGGGCCATGACGGCGATGTCGAGCACGATGGGCATGACCGCCGACCTGTTGCAGCGCCTGGACCTGCTCCGCGAACAGCGGGTGCTGGACGTCGGCACCGGTGCCGGGGTGACCGCCGCCGTGGCCAGTTTCATCTGTGGCTACGCCGGCGTCATCACCCTCGACATCGACAGGCACGTCAGCGAGGCCGCCCGGGCGCGTCTGATGGCCTTGGGGTACCAACCTGCTGTGGTGACCGGGGACGGCCTGGCGGGCTGGCCGGGGCCGAGCCCTTACGACCGGATCTTCGTGTCCTTCGCCGTACCTCGCATTCCGCCCGCCCTGGTTGCCCAACTCGCGCCAGGCGGACGCGCGCTGATGACGCTCGGCACGTCCTCGCCGTCCTGGCCGGGCCTGGCAGTGATCACCAGAAGCCCGAACGGCGTTGTAGAGGCGGAACTGGTCGCGGTGGAGTTCGGGCACCGCGGGGGCGCCGGATTCGACCGGCTGTTCCTGTCCGCCGCCTTCCGCAATCGGATCACCGCATCCGATTGCGGCCGGACCCGGCGCAGCCGGCTGGAACCGTCGGCGGACACCGACCGCGCCATGTGGCTGGCCCTGGACCACCTCCACCCCGGGCTCATCCGCGACTTCAGCGCGGAAGACCTGACGATCGGCGCACCGCGGTGCGGTTCATGGGTACGGGCGCGCCGAGTCGGTCATCGCCGCTGGGAGGTCACCTCTTTCGGGCCGCGCGACATCTGGGCGGAGATTCATGACGTCGCCGACCGCTGGCGCGCGGCCGGCTCACCGCACACCTACCGGCTGGAGATCGATGACGATGGCGGCCGGCCTCAGTGTCCTTGGAATCAGGATTCTGTGTAACGAGCGAGGAACTCCAGCTCGGCTTCGGAGATGCGCCGCGGCCGGCCGGTGTCCAGATCGTACGCGGCCATCTTCGTCACGGCCTCGGCGTACGTACGCTCGGCGTCCCGGATGGCGTATCCGAGTTCGAGCCGAGCCCCACGACAGCTGACGACCCAGACCTCCACGTCGACCGGCTCCTCGCGGTACGTCAGCGGGGCGCGGTAGTCGACGACGGACTGGCTGACCACGAAGGCGCGCTGGCGCCGTCCGGCTTCGTCCGCCGGCAGCATGTCCTGGAACATGCGCGTACGCGCCTCCTCCAGGTAGGTGAGGAACAGCGAGTTGTTGACGTGCCCGTAAGCGTCCGCGTCCGCCCAACGCAGCGGGAGCGGATAGGTGTAGGTGTTCACGAAGAGGGTCTTTCTGTGCGAAGGGCTAGGTGCAACAGCGACTGCACCATCTGGGCGCTTGCGCGCGGTCCGGTTACACGGCGGGCATCGTGGCCTAGGGTCATTGGCCAGCGTCCTGGGCACCGAGCTCGCCGGTGCCACTCTCCTGGATCGACTGAAGGACGTCGCGGAGCACGCGCTGCTCGGTGTCGCGCTCGTGGAGAAGCTCGCCGATGCGGGCGGTTGCCGCCGCGCTGTCAGCCGGCAGTGCGGCGCGGACCAGCTTCCGCATCTCGACGAGGCGGGCCCCCTGCAGGACACCCCTGGGCACGCGGGCGACCACCGTGGCCGGCGAGACGTGAGTGACGGACCAAATCCCCATCGCCTCCTCCACAGCCCACACCACGGTGCGCTGACCGGGGGCGAGCGTCAGCTGGACATCTCGGCCCAGAACTTGGCTGATGGCCGGCAGCGGGACACCGTCTGCCCCGGCCAGGGCCGCTGCTTCCTCGGCGGTTGACACGACTGTCCGGGAGGCGAGTGCCGCCGCTTCCCGGCGCCAGCGGGTGGCGGCATCCTCGGCCGCGCGGTTTTCCGCGTGCCGCTGTGCGATGGCCACATCGTCCTGGTTCGCAGTCGTGGCGGCCCATGCGTCGCGGGTACCTCCCAGCGCGTCACGTTCGTCGTCCCCTCCGCCCTCGACCCAGGTGATCACGACGAAGCGGCAGTCGGGCATCGACGCCGGGTAGAGGACATGGCTGACGACCTCGACGGTCTCCCAGTCCAGCGTCGGTATGTTCATCCGGAAGACGTGGCCATCGCGCGTCTCGCCCATGTCGTGCTCGGTCTCCCAGACGTGCCTCACGTCGACATCCTTCTTGACGTCGTCGATCAGCCGGCGCAGCTCTGCGTCGTTCGGCCTGGTGGCCTGGGCGAACTTGAGGATCTTCACGTACGCCGACGCGTGCTTGTCCCAGTCCTGGTACTGGGCGCGGGCCTCCGGTTCGATCAGGGCCCAGCGAATCAAGTTCGCACCCGGCTCCATCACCCATGGCCACCACTCGGCCATCGCAGTGTTGAAGCCCAAGATGTTCCAGTGCTGGTCACACAGGTATGCGGGGCTTGGCATCTGCCGGTCGATGAGCAGGCGCAGCGCCTGCTGCAGCTCGGGCTGCCCGGAACCGCTCGGCGGCACCAAGGCCGAACCGATGTTGTAGAGCACCAGCGCATGACGCTCGTCACGGTCCAGGTTGAGCAGCGTCGCCAGGGACTCGACCTGCTCCCGGGTCAGCCTGGGCGGGATCGCGCCACGCTCGATCTTGCGGTACGTCCGCTCGCCCATGTCGAGGGCCTTGGCCGCCCTTGCCTGGTTGACCCGTGCGTTCTTGCGCCATCTGCGCAGTAGTGCTCCGAACCCCATGAACTGGCCGGCTACTGGCTGCTCGCCGTCGCCCCCCGAGGTCTCTTCGCCCTCTGAGCCGACGGTCTGACCCGACATCTCCTTGTCGGCAGCCTCGTCGCTGCCAGGGGCCTGTCCATTTGTGACCACGAGAAACCTGCCTTTACGCCTCTGCGGGAGACTCCCATTTCCGGGCACGCAAAAGGGTTCAGTGCGTGCACCGAACCCCCGCCCCACCATCTCCCGACAGGAACCATACGCAACATTTGAGCGATCTTGATTGCATGTGGCCTGGGGCACAAAAGGCACCCCTAACCTGGTTTAACGTCGAACGAGATGTGGGCGACATCGCGCACGTTCACGCCCGAATCGGACGTCGGACTTGATCAACAAAACAGTCACCGGGAAAACCGGCAAAAGGTTGCCGATTTTCGTCCGACCGCCCCACGCTCGGTCTAGACCACAGTACCTAATGCCTTATCAGATCCCCTCCCGATCGCCATTTCCCTTATTCGGCAAGCGACTTACGGGAGCGCAGGCGGGAGTCAAGGCACGTGTCACCGCAACGACGTTCGCGACCAAAGCGGACAAAAGGTCGCCGTTGACTGCCTCGATGACGCTTGGCTTAAATCGCTCTGGCCAGCAGGTTCGACAAGGCGTTGTGCATGAGACACGTGGGGGGCACAGTGACGCTCATCTCCGAGACCCGGAGCGAGCAGCCGACTACCCGACCTCGCCCACAGCCTCCATCCGTGGTGCCTGTCGAGCGCTCCGAGGAATCGCGGCAACGATTCTCCGGCGGCCTTGGCCGGCAGGTGTGAGCGACAACCCATGCCTCGCGTGGTCACGCTCTGCGACTAGTGCAGAGATTAAGAACCAACTCTGGATCTTGTCGCAGACCCGTGCGTATGTTCGTCGTCCCCCGGGCAGCCCTGCCTGGCACGGCGAATGCGAGGAGCGAGCGGCACGGACCGGCCATACAGGTCCATAAACAGCGGCGGCGCCCGAGAGCGAACTCCCGGACGCCGAACGCCTGACGGCATAACCGCCCCGGCAAGGGCGGCGATTGCCCACCATCACCACGCTGATCCCATTCCACCGGGCGCGTCAGCGTGGCAACACTGCAAAGGGGATTCTTGCATGCCTCCTGCCCTGCGCAAAAGGCCCTTCCGCCTGGCCTGCGCGGCAGCCACCTCCGGACCGGCGCCTTCCTGCCCCGGGCCGGAGCACACCGCCCCGGCTTCGGTAAGCCAGCAGCCCCGCCTCGTGCACGGGAGCGGCCGATGAGCAGCGACGCCCGCGAGTGGGTGTGGGAGCACAGCGCCAGCCGCGGAACCGCGCGCCTGGTCCTGCTGTCGATCGCCGACCGGGTGGCCGACGAGCAGTGCGTCTCCTGGGCCTCGCTGTCCAGCCTGGCCAAGCGCACGCGCGCCTCCGTCTCCACGGTGCGCGAAGCCATCGACCGGCTGGTCGACGCCGACGAGCTGGAACAGCTCGACGACCTCACCGGCCCGCAGCGCAGCACGGTCTACCGCCTGCCCCTCGCCGCGAAGGCCGTGGCCCGAGCCAAGAGAGAGCAGGAGGAGGACGGCGACCAGGCGCCCACGGACGATCCGGAGGAGGGCCTGACACTGCGGATCTCGGTCCTGCGGCGGTACGGCATCCGCCCGCGTGAGGTGCCGGAATCCCCCGCCAGGGTCCGGAAACCGGCAGTAGCGGAAACCGGCAGGTCCCGACGGAAACCGGCACCTCGGCGTACCGGAAACCGGCACAGCGATGTACCGGAAACCGGCATACAGAACCGTAGTGAACCGGATTTGAACCGGAGGTACAGCAGTGGTGCTGCCGTCCTCCCCGCTGCCGAGTGGCAGGTCGACCCAGCCACCCACACCTGGGCCCGACAGCAGGGACACCTCGACCGCCTCGGCGAACAGGGCGTGCAAGCGGCCGACGCGAAGTGGCGGGCCCACCGGGCCGACTTCAAGCCGCGGCCAGCTGCTGCCTGGGCTGCCGACTGGCGCTCCTGGATCGCCCGAGAGCACGCCCCCAGCCGCCCGAACCTCTACGCCGTGCCCGGCGGAGCTTCCGCAGCGCCGGGCGGCATGACGCGGGCCGAGGCCCACACGGCCGCCCTTCTCGCCGCCCTCGACGAGCCGACCGGAACGGAGGGCTGACCGTGGACCGTCGCGAAATCGCAGCCCTGCTGGCCTACATCGGCCGACTCGACCCCCGCACCATCCGCACCGACCAGGGCGAGGCCCGCGACCAGCTCGCCCAGTGGCACGAGCTGCTGGGCGACGTGCCGATGGCTACCCCGCACGGCTGGGACGCCCGCGTCGCCGCCCGCCAGCACATCCGCACCTCGCCGTACCAGATCCTGCCCGCGGACGTGGCCCGTCCCTGGGAGAGCTACCGGCGCGACCGCCTGGCGAGGCACTCCGACCCCACGCCGTCCGTCGACCCGGACGACCAGGCCGCTTGGACCGCCGAGCTGGTCGGCGCCCGCCGCGCCGTCGCCGCCGGCATCGCGCAGCCCGCGCAGGCCAGGGTGATCACCAGCGGTCGCAACGGGGTCGACCCGAAGCTGGAGGCCCGGCTGCGGGAGATCGGCTCCTGCATACCGCCCGCTGCCCGAGCTGCCTTGGCGCCCTACCGGCCCGCCCGAGCCGCGCGCGAGGCCGCCGTCGCCCAGGGGCAGCCGGACGCCCTGAGCGTCCGCTGCGAGTGGTGCCTGGCCCAGCCCGGTGAGCCGTGCCGCCGCCGAAGGGTCGGTCCCGACGGCGGAGCCCGCGGAACTGCCCCGCGCGCCACCCCGCACCCCGGCCGCCTCGACCTCGCCGCCGCGCAGCAGCCGCAGCAGACCGAACAGGTCCGCCAGCCCGCGATGGCCTGACCGGCGCGCAAGGCCGGTGCATCCCATCCGGTGCACCGCCACCACACCATCGTCCCGCCTCGGCTGCGGCGCACCTCCCTGCGCCGCAGCCAGCACCCGACGCCGCGTCCGTCCCAGCGCCGGCCCCGCCCGGCCAACGCGGCAGCACATCGGAGACCCCCTTGCGCCACATCACCACCCACGACGCGCCACCCACCGGCCTGCGCGGCATCGGCGACACCAGCTGGCAAAGCCGCGGTGTGTGCCACGGCATGGACCCCGAGGACGCCGATGCCGTGTTCTTCCCCCTCCCCCGGGACCACGAGGCCATCGCCGAGGCGAAGGAGCTGTGCGGCTGGTGCCCGGTACGCCGCGACTGCCTCAACTACGCCCTGGAGAACGTCCTCAAGGAGGGCATCTGGGGCGGGCTCACCGAACGCCGAGCGGCGCCCCTGGCACGACGGGCTGCCCCAGCGCCTCGACTACAGCCGCGTGATCGCCTTCTTCAACGGGCGCGACGTGCACCTGACCGAGGCCGAGCGCCAGGTCGTCGTCGACCACGCCTACGTCCGCGGCTGGCGACCCGCCCGGCTCGCCGCCGCGCTGCAGATCAGCCACAAGCACGCCCGGGACCTGCTCCGGCAGGCCGCCAACAAGGTGCTCGACCGCGACCGCACCTACGGCGTGCCCCGGCCAAAGAAGAAGCGGAAGAAGACTGCCCCGACCGCAGGCGGCCCTGCGCCCGCCCGGCCCGGTACACGGCAGCCGGTGACCCGTCCGGTGGCCTCGACCTCGGCGCACGCCCCTCTCGGAAAGGCAGCATGACCCACCCCGTCCTGTCCCTCGGTGCCGCTACGGACCTGCCTCTCATCCTCGCGATCGGCGTGCCCGCCGCCCTCGTCCTGGTGCTGACTGCTTGGGCGATCCGGCGCCGGGACACCCGCCCGCAGAAACGGCTCGGCAGCCCGGCGGTCAAGGTCGCCGCGCTCGCCGCGCTCGGCTGCACCGCCTACAGCGCGGACACGAGCTGGCGCTTCGCCGCCGACTACCTCGACATGGCCGGCACCGCCGAACGCGTCGCCATGTTCGCCGCAGCCGAACTCGCTCTCTTCGCAACCGCGCTGATGGCCCGGCAGAACCTGGCCACTCAGGGAGCACCCGGCCTGCCCGGCACGCTGGTCTGGGTGATCACCGGAGTGCAGGTGATCCCCGCCTTCGCCGAGAGCGGCCCTGTCGGCGGCACCGTCCGCGCCTTCGTCGGCCCGATCATGGCGGCGATGCTGTGGCACCTCGCCATGGGCATCGAACTGCGCCTGCGTACCCCGGGCGCCGCGTCGCGAGGGTTGATTGCCACCCTGGGGCGGGAGGTGCGCGAACGCCTGCTGTCCCGCCTCGGCATCGCAGTCCGAGACCGCGACGCCGCGCAGATCACCCGTGACCGGGCCACCAACCGCGCTGTCGCCCTCGCCGCCCGCCTCGCGGAGCGCACGCCCGAGCAGCAGCAGAGCTGGCGCGGCCGACGCCTCACCCGGCGGCTGTCGAAGGCCCTCGGCAGGGCATCGGTCGGCACCGACCCCCTCCAGCGCGCGCAGCTGCTCGACCAGCTCGCCGCCCGTCGGCATGCCCTCGCGCTCGCCACGGTCCCGCTTCCCTCTCCCTGGTCCCCGCCACATGGCAGTGTCACGGCTGCCACGGTCCCCTCGCCGCAGGCGCCCAACGCGGCGGTCCCCTCAGCCGGTCCCCGCCGTCCCGCCGAACTGATCGGGGACCGGGGACCGCGTGAGGAGGGGGGACTGGTCCCCGGGACCAGGGAACAGGACGCGGGGACCGCGGGCGGGGACGCGGGGACCGAGTCCGCTGGGGACCGGGGACCGGGGGGCGCCGACACGGGGACCGAGCCCGCTGGGGACCGGGGACCGGAGGGCACCACGTCGGGGACCGAGCCCGCTGGGGACCGGGGACCGGAGGGCACCACGTCGGGGACCGAGCCCACCGGGGACCGGGGACCGGAGGGCACCACGTCGGGGACCGAGCCCGCTGGGGACCGGGGACACAAGGTTCCCCTCCGCCGGAAGCCGACTACGAAGGCCAAGGGCAATGGGAAGCGAAGTGGCCGGTCTGGAGGCCCACAAACGCAGCGTCCGCCGCGCGAGCCGGAGCAGTCGGTGGACCAGCTCGTCCAGCAGGTCCGCCCTCACGTCCCCGAGCTGCTCGCACGGGACGGCAACGAGTCCGTCACCCGGGTTCAGCTGCGGGAGATCCTGCGGCGCGAGGGCCTCCGGGGCGGCCGGAACGACCGGCTGAGCCTCGTCCTCCAGCAGCTGCGGAGCGACGACACCACGAAGACAAGGAGCACCGCCCGATGAAGACCTGCCACCAGTTCAACACCGTCCGTGCGGAGTACCAGCGGGAGATCGGCTACATGATCGCCCACTCCGAACGGCACGAGGGCAGGCCGGCGGCAAAGTCCAGCGCTAAGCAGGCTGCATCGACGAAGCAGCGGATGGCCCGGGCGCTCAACAGCCACGTCGCGCGCTGCCCCGAGTGCGGCTGAACCGGCAGAACCCAGCTCAACGCCCTACCCGCAAACAGGTGGTCCGGCTCCCTCGCCGGGCCACCGCCCCGCTCCAGGAGACAGGCCGTGATACCGCGTCCCCCTCGCTCGTCCGAGCCCACGATCGCCGAGGCCGGCGCCTGGCCGGACGTCCTGGTCCGCCGGCGCCTCCTGCACGCCGCGGTCCTCGGCCCGACCGGCCAGTGGCTCGTCCAGTTCCAGCCCGACGAACCCGTCCACGTCCTCAACGGGCCGGCCGACGTCGTCGAGCTGGCCGCCACCATCCAGCACGGCATCCGCTCCACGAGGTCCCAATCCTGATGACGAACCCGATCCAGAACGGCAACGCCCCGGAACCTGCTCTTGACCGGAACTCGGTCTCGGGGCGAGCAAGTTGGGGCGGAAGCGTAGCTTCCGCCAAACCCGCCCCCGAGGGGGCGGGAGAGGACCTGCACCGGGGGGCGCAGGTCCTTGAGGCTTCGACCGAGGGCGGGTCGAAGCCGGGGCAGGAGGAGAAGCAGACCGATCGCCGCGTCCACCGAGCGCGCGCCGCTCGCGCCCGCCAGCGTCCACGCCAGCCGCCCGAGAAGAAGCGCCTGCACCAGCCCAACACACGTTTCAATGAAGAAGAGTTCGCTCTGATCAAGTCCGCCGCCGCCCGGTGCAGCCTGTCCGTCGCCGGGTTCCTCGCCCGTTCCGCGCTCGCCGCCGCCCGCGACCTCGACCGCACCAGCGCCGAGATCGCCGACGAGCGCGAAGTGATCACAGCCCTATTCGAGAGCCGGCGGCGGCTCGGCTGGGCCGGCAGCAACCTCAACCAGGCAGTCAAGGCGCTCAACTCCGGCGCGGACGCTCCCCAGCTCGAGGCGGCCGTCGCCGCTGTACGGCGTGCCGCCGACACCGCGCACGAAGCCGCCGCACGGCTGATCGAGCGCCGCGGCTCATGATCCCCAGCGTCAACTCCTCGGGCTCCCGGACCATTGGGCTCCTGGCCTACCTCTACGGCCCAGGCAAGCACGAGGAACACACCGACCCTCACCTCGTGGCCTCCTTCGACGGCATGTCCCCCGACCCCGGCCGCGATCCGAACGCCACCCTCAAGGACCTCCAGCAGCTCCTCGACCAGCCTGTGATGGCCCTCGCCGAGCACGCCCGACCGGCCAAGCACGTGTGGCACACCTCCGTCCGCGCCGACCCGCGCGACCGGATCCTGTCCGACGAGGAGTGGGCCGACATCGCCCGCCGCCTCGTCGCCGCCACCGGCATCGACCCCGGCGACGGACAGTCCGGCTGCCGCTGGGCCGCCGTACGGCACGCGGACGACCACATCCACATCGTCGCCACCCTCGTGACCGAGGACGGCCATCGCCCCGACGACTACCGCTCCGGCGCCCGCGCCCAGGCCGAAGCCCGGCTCATCGAAAAGGAACTCGGACTCCACGAGGTCGCGCCCGGGGACGGCACAGCTGCTCAACGTCCCACGAGCGCCGAACGCCACAAGGCCGAGCGCCAGGGCCGCGAGCGCACTGCCCGCGAAGAACTGCGCGAGACGGTACGGCGCGCGGTGGCCGGCGCGACCAGCAAGGAGGAGTTCTTCGACCGGCTCGCCGGTGACGGCCTCCTGATCCGTAAGCGCGTCGCGCCCTCCGGGGACCTCCTCGGATACAAGGTCGCCCTTCCCGACGACCGGAACAAGGACGGCGAGCCGGTGTTCTACCCCGGCGCACGACTCGCCCCCGACCTCTCGCTGCCCCGCATCCGGGAGCGCTGGTCCGGCGACGCCCAGAACAACTCCGCTCCTCGACAGGAGGATGCGGTCCGTACGGGGCCGGGTACTCCGGCCGCTGCCCGCCGCATGACGGCTTCGGTCGCGTGGCAAGCTGTGCTCGTGGTCGAGCAGGGCGACGACGCGGTCGCCGCCGCCCACATCGCCGCGGCCGGCGAGGTCCTGGACGCCCTCGCGAAGACGTCCGCCGCCCATACTCGCCGCGAACTGAGAGACGCGGCAACGGCCTTCGAACGGGCCTCGCGCTCCCACGTCCGCGCCGTACGCGGACACGATCGGGCCCTGCGGCAGGCTGCCCGTGACCTCGTCCACGGCGGCCCGGCCCTCGGCCGCGGCGAGGACGGCGCGAGCACCGCGATGGCGATCGACATGCTGTTCTTCCTGATCACCGCCGCCGTGCACTGGCACGCGAGGAAGGGCCACGCGCAGCAGGCCGCCGCCGCCCGCCAGGCCGCCGAGCACCTGCGCTCCGCCTACCAGCAGGCCGCTGCCCAGCCTCTCGGCGTGCTCTACCAGCGGGGCCGGCGTCTGAATCGGCCCCTGCTCCAGCGGCAGACGGTGGTGCTGCGCGAGGCGCTGCCCGGGCTGGCCGAGCAGATCCTCGCCGAGCCCGGCTGGTATGCACTGGCCGCGACCATCGCGGACGCCGAAGCCGCTGGCAACGACCCAGTCGCTCTTCTGTCGGAGGCCGTAGGACGCCGGGAACTCGACACCGCGGACTCGGTAAGTGACGTGTTGGTCTGGCGGCTGCGGCGGCTGGCCGATCTGCCTGCCGACGCCTCCCGAGTCCCCGATCAGGGCAAGGCGAAGCGCCGAGCCGCATCCCGCCCCGTCTCACCTGGCCGTCATCGCGGCCAAGAGGCAGTGAGCAACATACGCTGAATCCTCCGGAGAACGGAGCACCTAGCGGTCGAGATCGGCGAGGGCCCGCGGCTCCTATCCGCCAGGGCCCGTCGTACGCTCCTGAGCCGAATGCGCGCGCTAAGAGGGCGACGCAGGCCGATGTGGCTGGGCCGGGGACGGGAGAGAACGAGTGCAGCTGATCTTCATCGACGACAGCGGGCAGGAGCGCCCTCGCCGGGAGCACCTCGGCGAGCTCGTGTCGGTGGGCGCCGTCATGTTCCCGGAGGATCAGATGGTGGTGTACAGCCGCGCGATCAACCAGCTCCGGACCGAGATCGGCATGCCGGACGGCGAGGAGTTCAAGTGGAAGCCGTCCAAAGGTAGCTGGCTGGCGAAAGCCGGCGGTGAAGTGGTGAAGGGCGCACGCCGCCGAATGCTGGAGCTTGCGGGGCAGTGCGGCGTCCGTACGGCCGTGGTGATCTGGGACCGCGGCCGAGCAGATTGGGATAAGAAGGAGGTGGCCACGACGATCCTGGGCTACCTATACGAGCGAATCGAAAGGGAGCTGCAGACCACTGACGAGCGTGGCGTCGTAATCGCCGACGTACCTGGCGGCGGCAGCAAGGACCACGCGAAGTGGCTGTCGGAGGCGCTGGACCTCACCACGGTCGGCACCGCCTACGTGAAGCCGGACCGCGTGGTGATGCCCATCGTGACCGCCCCATCCGATCACGTCCCGCACCTGCAGCTCGCCGACCTCGTGACTGCCGCGACTACCGCCGCCATCGCCGGTCTGCCCAACGGCTTGGAGCTCGTTGAGCTGCTCAAGCCGCTCGCCCGCCGCAACGCCTACGGACGCATTGGCGGTTCCGGCCTCGCACTCGTCCCGCGAGACCCCCTCATCGACCTGTACTTCTGGGTGCTTGGCGAGACCGACTACTACAAGAACGGCATCGCTTACGCCATCGGGCCGACTGACTCGCCCTTCTCCCAGCCAGGGCGTCTCTTCCAGAACCACGACGGCCTGCCGACCCCCGAGTCCAAGGGGCCAGGTGGCGTGTAACCCCCTCGTGCGTGGCTGTTGACTTTGTGAATTGAAGCCGCCCCTCGCTTGGGGGCACGATCATGACGCGTGCCAGGGAGAGGCAAGGGAGGACGTCAGGGTGTTTCACCGGATACGCCGTCGGGTTAAGGAGCCCAGCGAGGCGCAGCGCCGATTCTTCGAGCTGTCGGCGCGGCTGCAGGACCAGGTCCCACTAGAGGTCGGGGGGCCGCCGGCCGAGCCGGATCATAGCGAGCCGGCCGCCGTGGTGGACGACTTCCTTCCGCCGGAACTACGGGTGCCCAGCCACGACCAGCTCGACGGCCGCATGATGCCCTGGGCGCAGCCGCTCGTCCTCGACGGCGAGATGGTCGCCTGCGCCGCGTGCGGCGCGTACCGGGACTGGCTCATCCTCTCCACCCGCGACCAGATCTGGCTGCGCTGCCGGGCCGGCCACCAGCAGCAGGAGATGCGCCTCGACACCGCCTGGTACAACCGGAGCGCCGGGCCGGCGGACGCGACGCACGCCACATTCGAGGAATGCCTGCGCCACCTCGGCCACTGACCCCCACCCCTACAACCCCACCGGGCCCGCGGGCCCGCACTGACCACCCGTCGCCTAGCACCAAGGGGTCAGTTCCGTCATGCCCGTTCGCGTCGCCACCACCACCGTCGGCCTCACCGCCGTCACCCTGCTCGCCCTACCGGCCTGCTCCACCGGCACCGCCGGGGCCAAGCCCGACACCGCCTCCTCCGCCCAGGCCGTAAAGTCAGCCGGCGCCGACCAGGACGCCGCCCCGCTGTCCTCGGCCGCGCTGAAGACGCGCCTGCTCGACGAGAGCGACCTCGGCAGCGGCTACCTGCGCCAGCCGGAGCGTCCGTCCCGGCACGATGACGTAACCGTTGTCGGCTGTACGACCCTGAGCGAGCTGGGCGGCGATGCGGCCACCGGCGGCTGGCTCACATTCCCGCGCAAGGCGAAGGCCACCTTCACCTACACCGGAGGCAGCAACTCGGAGGTCACCGAGGAGCTGTACAGCGACAGCGCGAACAAGCTGTCCGACGGCATCGACCGGATCTTCGACGCCATGACCAGCTGCCCTACCTATCAGGTCCTCGCGGGCGGCACCGCGATCGACATGGCCTCGCAGAAGCTGACCGCGCCGCACCGGCTCGGTGACGAGCAGTGGAGTCAGCTCCTGACGTTCTCCACTGGTGGGCAGAGCACCGTGGTGAAGCAGACAGCGATCCGCACCGGCAGCGTGCTGGTGATCGTCTCGGGCTCCCCGGCCCTGGTCGACCGTCATCTCGACAAGGCTGTCGCCAAGGCGGCAAGAGTCGGCTGACCGACCTCGACATGCTGCTGCCCCCGACCGTCGCTTCGGTCGGGGGCAGCAGCGCGTTGCGCGTACGAGCGTTGGTCCCCGAGAGCAAGAAGCCCGGCCTCCCATTCGGGGAGACCGGGCTGGTGTACGTCGTGGGGGGAAGAGGACCGCAGAGGGCTAGGTGGCCGGCGCGCGCAGGAGCCGCTCCCGGGTGGCCTCGGGCAGCACCCGGCGCAGGACCGGCGCGGTCGAGCTGAGGGAGGTGGCGAAGGCCGCGACGAGATCGTGCGGGACGCTGGCACCGAAGGACACCGCCCATAGGCACGGTGCGCCGAGCGCGGGCTCGGCCCACGCCTGCCACCCAGCCGGTCCCACTTCGTCGGCCTCGGTGGTCAGGGCGCGTGGGTCGGCATCCTGGATGAGGGGCGGCACCTCGCCGAGGCTGATGTGCGAGGTGAACGTCGGGTCCGTTGCCGCCGCCTGGGGCTGGTCGATGTCGCGGAGCCAGCCGTGTGCGGCGACGGCGTCGAGGACGAGCTCGGGGCCGGCGATTGGCACGGCGGGCTGGTCGCGGGCGTCGAGCGCGACGAGGAAGTCGGCTACGGACTCGCCGGGGACGTCGGGGGTGAAGTACGCCGACCACTGAGCGAGCGGGCTGCTCGTGTCCGCGCGGGCGGAGACTTGCCAGGCGATCGGCAGATCCCCCAGGTGGAACGGCTCGTCCGCCAGGCTCCACTGGGCCCACCGCAGGGTGTCGGGGCTGATGTGCAGGACGGTGCTGCGCAGGACCTGGCGGTCCTCATCTGCTTCGTCCGGCTGGTGGCGACCGCGGACGATCGTCAGGCTCGTCCAGCCCAGGCCGGCGAGCGTGTCGGCGACGGTGTCGTAGAGGCGCTTGTCGTCACCGGCCAGGTGCCGGGGACCGACCCAGAACGCGGGCTGACCACCGGGCGGGGTGGACGGGTCGAGCGGGAAGTCGGGGTACAGGGGCGCCTCCAAGGGCTTGATGCGGTTCTACTTGCCGCCGGCAGTTCGGCGGGGGCGGCGCGGTGGTGCCTGGACGGGGCCCTGCCAGGCAAGGGCGACGGCGACCTCGGGCGGCAGATGGCCGAGCTGTGTGTTCTCGTCCCGCCCCTCTGCGAGGTAGACAACGGTCCGGCCGGTCTCGTCCACGGACTGCACGACCTGCGCGAGGCGGTGTGCCATGGGGAAGAACGGGTTCATGGCCTGGCGGACCGGAGCGCTCCGGTCGCAGTCGGACAGCAGGGTGATGAGCTCGTCGACGGTCATCTCCGGATGGGTCACGAACAGCCTCCTTGTGTGAGGAAAACGGTGAACGGTGGTAGGGGCCTGCCGCTGGGGTCGGCGACCGCCCTCGGTGAGGATTTCCGGCCGATTCCTGCGGTGTCACACCCGCCGTGAGGTTTCCAGCACGCGTGCCACTGCGGCGGCGACGATGTCGGCTGGCGTCTCGGTGTCGAAGGACAGGTGGTAGCCGGGCACCTTGGCTGTGCCGGTGACGGCGATCTTCCATCCTTCGCCGTCGGTGCCGGGGCGACCGAGCGGGAACCAGCCGAGGTAGAAGCGGCCGTCCTTGCTGCTGACGTGCACGTCCGCACGGTCGTCCACGATCAGGTTGAAGTCGTCGGCGGAGAATTGGTCCATGACGGGCGTGGGCTGGCCGGGCCCGAGCTGCCACTCGCGCAGCCGGAGGGCCTCGACGGTGGTGGAGAATCCGGGGCCAACGGGAGCCATCGTCACGGGCAATCACCTCTTTGACCTGGGGTTTCTTGCAAGGTCGTCTACGTTGACATGGTCTCGAACGCGTTGGCCAGTCTTTCCGCGCTCTTTCCTGTCTGCCCCCGGCGAACTGTTGTCCTCTGTCGTCCCATCGAGGCGGTTGACAATCGAACCCAGTCGCCCTCTGCCTCGGACCGTGCGTACGCACCGCCCGCCGAGCGGACCGCTGCGGACCCGGCGGGGTGGCGGGTAGCCTCCTCGACAGCGGCGACGACGGAGGCGGACGCACCTTCTCCGAACTACGCCTGCGGGCTGGTTCCAAAGGCTCGTAATGTTCCACCTGTGACGCCACGTGAAGAACTAGAGAACCTAGCCAAGCTTTACCAGGGACTGACGCCACAGACACGGGGGCGCAAGTTCGAGGAATGGTTGAACAGGCTCCTCGCAGCGGAGGGGATGTTTCCGAGGACCTCATTTCGACCCGCAGGGGAAGAAATAGATGGTTCCTTTATGTATGAGGGACGCTTCCACCTACTCGAGGCGAAGTGGTGGAAGGACCAGGTTCCCGCATCCGCCATCTACCAGTTCAAAGGAAAGGTAGACGGCAAGCTCGTTGGAACAATCGGCATCTTCATTTCCATGTCGGAGTACGGACCCGGCGCCGTCGACGCCTTGCGCGTAGGCAAGGATTTGAACGTACTCCTTTTTGATCGTAATGACGTTTTCGCCGCCGCGACACACGGGTTCGGGAACGTCCTCCGACACAAGCTCCGTCTGGCAGCTGAGCTGGGGGAGGTGTTCGTTCCCTACGTTGCAACGATTGAGCCTAGTGACAAGCCTCTCACCATAGTAGTGGAAGGGATGCGCGACGAGCTGTTTATCCGTGGAATCGCACAGAATCTCCTTTCCAGGGGCATCAAGACACGAAAGTTGACCGTAATCCAGTCACAAGGCTCCATGGGTCTTGCGAACGTTGCGCTGGCCGCTTCGGAATCTCGCGTAGGACCTGTCGTGATCTTCACGGATCTATCGAGTGCCGCCGAGCAGCTACCCGATGAGGTCATGTACGTTGCGGCGCGAACGGAGGGAGTTATCGCCGGGCCCTGGAGTGAGAAATGGTTGGGTTTCGCTTCTAAGCGTGAGGCGAAAAGTGTGATGAAGCCGAACGAGTTGCGTATCCGTGCGGCCGAGATTGACATCGAAGAGCTTGCAGAGAAGGATGGCGACTTCCGGAAGATGATTCGACTCCTTAGCGATTAAAAAGCCCATCCAGGGGCGATTTCCCTCGTATCTTCGGCGCGCATGGTTTCACGTCGGTGGCCTCAGCCTCAGCACAAAAGACTGGGTTCGATGTCAACTGCCTCGGTTGGATGACAGCGGACAACTGCTGCCTTCCACCCCATTTCGCGTCGCTCTCACGAAGTCACCTGAAGGGAAAGGGGTGGCCAACTAGAGGCCCGGAGGTGCAAGCTGGCGCGTTTCCCATCGTGAGGAGAAGTCCATGGAGATCCGGCCGCTTGAGGAGCTGCGCGCTGCGGACGATCTGTCGCTGGCGTTCAACCCCTGCGGGTTCGGCGGCCGCATGAAGCCCGAAGACGCCACGGAGTTCCAGCAGCGGCAGATCGCCGACTGCGACCTGGCGGACGGCGTCGCGGCAGGAACACGCGACTCCTTCGAGCGGCTGCGCACCGTCTTCGCCTACGGCGTGCTGTGCTACGACGTGTACACCATGGTCGGCGACCAGGCGCTCCTCATCTACGAGCAGGCGTTGCGCGACCGCTTCATGGAGTGGTGCTCCGGCACCATCACCTTCCGTCTCCGCCAGGCGCCGGACGTCTCCTACACCGTCACGTCGTACGACGACGTCAAGAAGCGCGCGGACAGGATGACGCGGCAACGCGCGAAGCTGGTCGTCGACACCCACGCCATCGAGTTCAACGGGATGCTGCACGGGCTCCGCCTGTGGGCGCGTACGGCGGGTCTGCTCCGCGGGCGGCGCAGCCGAGCGGCCGAAGACGCGCTGGCCAAGCTGCGCAACTACGTTGCCCACCCCTCCGGCCACCATGTCGACACCCCCGTCGGGGCGGCCCGAGCGGTGCGGGATCTGGCGGAGCTGATCAACCAGCTGTGGGGGCAGGCTACCCCCGATGGGCGCCTGTACCCGGCACCCCTGTACCGGGAGATCACCGTGCTGAGCTGGAACGGTTCCGGGCGGGCACGGATGGAACCCGCCGGCGCGCTCACCACTCCCGACCCCATGGAAGATGACGAGGGCGACGAGTACCAGTACGTCGTGGTGCGGGCCATCCCCTTTATTCCGGGCAGTCGCTGGAATGATGCTCACTGGGCGGAGTTCGACACCCGCTACGACACCACACGGTTCCCGACGGACTACCTATGGGGGCCGGGCACCCGCGAGGAGGCCCAGGCATGGCTGAAGCAGGAGCGCCCCGAGGGGGACAGCGTCGACTTCACCGACCGGGTGTTCCTCGTCCAGGACCACGGCCGCCTGCTACTGCCGATGCGGCCGGAGGTAGCGGCCGGGCTGCCCGACGCCGAACGGGTCGGGGTCTGGCATGCCGTGCGGGCCGACTTTCCCGACGACGCCTTCGCGCACGTCCGAGGCTCCAGGGATCGCAACGCCGGTCACGCCCGCCGCCCCGGAGACTGTCCTGCCTGCTCTGCTGAGGTCCTTGGCTCCGGCACCTACGACGAAGCCCTTCGTGCTGCTGCCGCCGCTCTGGGACCGATCCAGGCTGTGCACCTGCCCTCCGTCCGGCTCCCCTCGTCGATCTTCTGGCCCGACCGACCGTGAGCAGTACAACGTGAGGAGACGGGGGGGCAGGCCAACAACACCAGTCGCCATGGGTCATGGCCGCGGCTGCGCCATGACCTCAAGAGCCATGCCGAGCGGCAGCCCGCCGCCCGGCCTCCGGGGAGAGCCCAAGCCCGTGCCAGGGTTATCCCCATGGACCCCATGATCCCCGCACACGTCTCCGACGAGCCGCCGCTCACCTACGCCGACAGCTTCGACATACCGGTCCTGTTTCGTAACGGGCCCGCGGACAAGCCCAAGAGGCAGTGGCGGACGGCCGAGCACAAGGCGTGGACCGGGTCGGACGGGTTCCCGGCAGCGGATGGCTGGTACGCCCCGACCACCACGTGGCGCGAGATCATCAAGGCCGCCACCGAGGTCGGCCGCGACGTCACCCCGCACCTGCAGAACCAGCCGCAGTACGCGCACGGAGAACTCGTCGCCCGGGTCGCCCCGCTGTACGCCTACCTCGGCGCGCACCCCGTCGAGCCCCGGCACCCCGTACCGGGCGCCAAGGGCCGGCGCCTGACCCTGAACCCGGTCTACGCGCACGGAACCGAGCGCACCGCGAAGAACGCCGCCGCCTACCGGCTGGGCATGACGATGACCGAGTGGGCCTGCCGCTCGCTGCTCGGCCTCGGGCAGACCGAACACCTCGAACTCGGCGGCCCCATCCCCGCCCTGAGCAAAACCTTCAAGGACCCGAAGAAGAATCTGCCCGACCTGTGGGGACGGCACGAGACGGAGAAGATGTACTGGCTGATCGAGGCCAAGGGCGGTGCCGTCGGCGTCGGCACGCTCCGCAAGGGGTGGGCGCAACTGGAGGCCGGCAGCAAGATCCTCGGCTCGTACGCGCACCGCACCGTCCTGGTCGGAGCCTCCGTGCGGCCCGGAGACGACCTCTTCCTCACCATCGACCACGACCTGCACCCCGGCCAGCCGCCCCTCCCCCCGGCCGGATCCGACCCCGACGACGAAGCGGGCCCAGGGAACCTCGAAGACCGTCTCGGTGACAGCGGCGACGCGCTCATCGGCGCGGCCCGCGCCCAGATGCTCGCCTACCTGGCGCTGCGGTCCGCTCCCGCCTCGCAGCTGCGCACGGTGCCTGTGCCGGCCGACCGCACTTCCCGTCACCGGCGCTCCGGCCTGACCACCCCCCTGGAAGACGACACCCTCACGCTCGGCATGCGGGCCGAGGCCCGCGGAGTGGCGCCCCACGTCGAGCAGCACACCCTGCGCGCCGGGATCCGCTCCATGGGGCTCGAGGACTTCCTCACCTGCCGCATCCCCGGTACCGAGGTCCACCTCGGCATGTCCCGGAAGCTGTTCTCCGCCTGCGAGCGCCTCCACGAGGAAGACCTCGCCATCGCCCGGCGTACCCCGGGGCTGCGCGCCGAGGACCAGCTCGCCGACGACTCGGGGCTCAGCGAGGACGCTCAGGAAGAACAGCGACTCACCCGGCGACAGATCTTCCGCGAGCAGCAGGAGGAAGCCCGTCCCCGGCTGCGCCCCCTGCTGCGTGAAGCCTACGAGCGGGGTGCGACGAGCAACTGGAGCCACCTGCTGCGCCGTCCCGAGGAACCGAAGCTTGATCTGGAGGGTGACGAGGGTCTTCTCGAAGCAGCGACGCCGGAGACGTACCTGGCCGTCAGCCGCTACGACGTACCCCCGATCCACGCCTAGCCCGTGGAGATGTGACTGAGCAAGCCAGTGGGCCACTGTGAGCACCACAGGTGCCCACGCGTTCCGCCTGCAGACGAGGATCCACTTCATAACCCGATGATTCGATAAACGTCCGCCTGCGCGTTCGGGTGACGCGGCGGCGCGTCGCCCCGGCGACCAGGGCCTGCCCCGGGTCGATGCGGTTAAATCCGGAGTGGTGGGCCCGGCGGGGTCCCTGCCCTGTGCTCGACCCGACATCGAGCACGCCGTGGAGAAGCCAACTCGGCCGGCGCCGCTGCATGGTCCGCATGTTCTTCGTGGCTCTCCGCCGCGCGTGCTGTGTCGGGACGGCTCCGCGGTGTTGAGGAGCTTCGAGTTATGAAGACAACCGCCGTCGAACGTCGCGCCGAACTGCTGCGTCTGTACACCGGGATGCCCTGGCAGTCCGCCCGGCGCCGGGTCGAGGCCGCCGCGCCTGGCTCCTTGCTGATCCCGCAGCCGGACGCCGACCAGATGCTTTTGGAGGCCCGGGTGATGGCCGCACTGGCCTGGCGTCGGATCACCACTCTGCACCCATGGGGCATCGAATATATCGACCCGCGCCCCGACTGCCTCCTGATCCGATTCGAGGCCGACCCGGTCGAGCAACGCGACCAGGAGGAGACCCAGGCTCTGGACCTGGCCGAGGCGCTGCTGCCGCGCGCCGACGAGTACGGCGACATCCAAGGGGTGCCCGGGGCCCGTACCCACGTCGAGGGCGGGCAGGTGATGCTGCGCGTGCTGGACACGTCCGCCTCCGTCACCCTGCTGGGTCTGGACCCCGACGACTGGCTGCTCGCGGTCGACGCCCAGGACCGGCATATGGGCACCTACGGCATGACGCCGTGCCACCGCGACATGCCGGCCCGGTGGCACCCGGCCGAGCGCCCCTACCGGCGGCCGGGCCGCCGGGGCACCGCGGCGTCGGCCTGGATGACCAGCGGGCTGCTGCGCCGTCTCGGCCTGATCCGCACCCTGGGGGCGCCGCTGGCCGTGACCGGCTGGCTCGGCCACCACGAACGCGGCGGTGGCGAACGCTGGATCATCGACCCCACGTTCGCGGAAGGTGCCGGCACCACCGGCCACCGGCGGCTCATGGCACTGCTCGCGGCGCCCGGCTGGGGCCTGCCCCTCGCCCCCGTGGACGAACACTGCACCTGCCATCTGCCGCCCGGCTACAGCGACCAGTGCACCACCGTCGCCGCCGGCCTGGCCGAGCGGCCCGGAGTGCTGGAGGTTCGCACCATCCAGCGCCACGGCGACTGCCTGAAGCGGATCCAGGAGCACAGCCCGGCGACCTTCGCTGCCCAGCAGCAGCTTGCCCTCTCCGTGCCAGCCTGGGTTGACCGCTGGCTCAAGCGCGTTGGATCTCCCACTTCAGAGGTACCGGTCGACACCGTCACCAACCTTCGCTGAGATTCACTCGTAGCTCATGATTCACAGGCGAGTGTCCCGTGCCATCGAACATTGAGCTGTGTCAGCGAAGGTTGGTCGCTACCGGCACCCCTATCAGGGCGTTGGAGGAGATACGCCCGATGGTCAGACAGCGCGTAGCCGCGGCCCCTGGAGAGCTTCCGGCTCCTCAGCAGAGGTGTCGGAGGTGGCTTCTGCCGCCTCCTTTGCCGTGTCCTGGGCCGCGGGGCGGAACTTCGCCTTGAGGTGCGGCGTCACCTTCATGGTGGCGACGGTGAGCGCACCGCCCGCTACCGCGGAGACCGCGACAAGCCCGGCGACGGCTCGTCTCCCGTTGAGCAGGTCCGCGTGGCCGACCAAGTTCCGGGCGCCGTCGCGCAGGAGCGTGCTGTACCCGCCGCTCGCCGAGTTCGACAGGGCTGTCCCGACCGCGCGCTTCACCAGCATCAGTTCCCAGACCGAGCCACCCCAGCGAATGTTCATGAGGCCACTGTAGGAGCTCCGGAGCGAGAAAGCGGCGGTTTCGCGCGTATCTCCTCCGCCCACCTACCAGCCCATGTTCTTGGCCACCTCGTCCTGGGCTGCGGCAATCTCTTCCTCGGTCGACTCGGTGACGTCCACCTCCTCCAGGCGGGCCAAGAGGTCCGTAAGGGCCTGCTTCTGAGCTGGGTGCGTGATCGGCACAGCGTTCAGGTCGGTGCTCATCAGCCAGTCGAACAGCACGATGGCGTCGGCGCGCCAGAGGGCGAAGATCGACAGTCGGTGTGGACCCCCACGGGAAACCAGTTTCCATGCAGGCATCGTGCCAGGTCAGCAGCGTGCAGAGTTCGTGGGCGCTTGACCCGCACAGCCGATCCCGGCGCGCGTAGCAGGCTGGCCTCTTCAAGGCCAGCCCTTGACCAGCGCGACCAATCCTCGATGACACAAGCGAGCGTCGGTCAAGGTTCGATGGCGCGCGCTCAACCTTCGATGGCATAGGACAGCGAGCCGGCCAAGAGCTGCTCGCCGAACCGTACGAGCGCCGCCGCGCTGCTCTGGAGGGTCTGTTCCGGGAGCGCGGGTTGTCGCCACCGTGGACGCTGTGCCCGATGACGACCGACCCGGCCCTCGCCCAGGAGCGGCTGACCTCCTGGACGGAAGTCCCGGGCGTGGAGGGCCTGGTAATCACGGGCATGGGTCAGCGTTACCTGCCGGGAGCCAGAGGCTGGTTCAAGGTCCGCCGCCGCGACACGACCGGAGCGATCATCGGAGGCATCACCGGCACCTTGCGGCGCCCGCGGATACTCGTCCTCGGACGCTACGACGAAGACGGCCGACTGCGTGCGGTCGGGCGCACCATGCCGCTGAAACCGGACGCCGCGGCCCAGCTCGCCGACCACCTCCACCCCGCTGGCCCCGGCCACCCGTGGACCGGCGTACGGTTCACCACCACATGGGGCAGCCGCGAACCCCTCGACCCGATCCTCGTTGTTCCCCACCTGGTCGCGGAAGTCAGTGCCGACACCGCCATCGACCGAGGTGCGTGGAGACACCCGCTGCGCTTCGTACGGCCGCGCCTGGACGTCACCGTGGCCGACGTGCCGATGTTCGGGGAAGGCACGCAGCCCTCCAGCGGCTGACCCTGCCGCCGCCCGGTGGTAGACGAGAGCAGGCCCCCGGGATGACATCCCGGGGGCCTGCTGATGGCGGGGTGATCTTCGGTTAGCTGGTCTCGCTGGTGTCGTCCGGCTCGGGCTGGGCCGCCGTACGACGGCGGGCAACGACCAGGGCGACGGTGCCTGCGGCGACGAGGAGACCGGCGCCGCCGGCAATCCACGTGGTGGCGTCGGCGCCGGTGTGGGCGAGGGAGCCAGCCGGAGTCTTCGGCGTCGTGTTGTCGTTCAACCCGTCGGCCGCTGCGGTGGGCGAGGAGACGGCGTCCGGCGTGCTGGTGCCTGTCGGGGAGGGCTTCGTCCCGCCGGTCCCGCTGCTGCTCGGCTTGTCCGCAGGTGTGGACGGGGTGCCGGTGGGCTCGTGCGTCGGCTTATCCGACGAGTCAGGCTTCGGAGTGGTGGCGGTCTTGGCGTTGGTGACGGTCACGGTGACCGGCGCGCCAGGGCCTGCGGTGAACGTCTTCGACGGCTTGTAGAGGTCGTAGCCGGCGGGGGCCTTCACCTGCTTCACCCAGAAGTCGGTCTTCCGGCTGGCCACGGGTAGTTCTCCGGTGGCTGTGCCCTGCGACCCGGTGGTGAGGGTGAGCAGGGTCTCGCTGCCCGTTCCGATGTTCACGGTGGAGCCGGGCAGCAGCTTTCCGGTCTTGTCGTCCTTGGCCTGGAGGAGAACCTTGGCGGCCTTGAACGGGTCGGTGATCGTCAGCGGTGTAGTCGCGCCGGGGGTGACGATGACGTCCTGGTCGGCGACGACCTCGTGGAGCGGACTGCCGGAGGACGTCTCCTTCAGCCGGTACACGCCGGGGGCAAGGTCGGGGAAGGTCAGCTTGCCCTGCGCGTCGGTCTTCCCGCGTCCGGTCTCCTTGCCGGTGGAGTCGAGCAGGAGGAACTCGGCGCCGGGGAGGGCGTCCCCGGCCGTGTCCTTCTTGGTGATCGTGATGCTGCCCGCATCCGGGGCTGGTGTCTCGGTGGAGGCAGCGGAGGCCGAGGGCGTCGGCTCGGACGACTGGGCGGTCGCGGCCGGCGCCCAGGTGAGGGTGCCGGTCACCGCGGCGGCGACGGCAGCGGATCGGACGGCGCCACGGACGAAACGAGCATGCACGGGAAGAGGGTCTCCTTGATCAGGTGGTGGGGAGGTCATCGGGTCCGGCCAGCGACCGGAGGCGCGGGCGGCCGGGCGGGTGAGCGGACTTAAGGTTCAGCGGGCGAGGCCACCACTGCGAATGGCTGGCGGGGCGGGAGCCTTGTGGGCGGTCCTGCCCGCAGCGCGGCTCGGCGCGGACGCGGTCCACGCGCCCGGGAACCAGACGGCGCTGTACTGCTCGATGGCATCGCGCAGGCCGGTGGTGACGGCGCCCTCCCACGGTGGCTGACCGGGGCGGTGGTACTTGTCGAACGTGCCGTACTGCTTGGTGCCGCTTCGGGTGTTGTGGGCTTCGTCGCGACGGTGGAAGGTGCCGTGGTCCTCGAAGCTGAGTGCCACCGCATCGATCTCGCCCCGGTCCGCGTGGAGCACCGCAAGGCGCAGGCCGCCGTAGGTGTCCGCGTGGATGGTTCCGGTGAAGGTGATCCGCAGCCGCAGCGGTGCGCCCGGGGTGGGGGTTGCGTAGTAGGTGTTGCCCACGACGGTGCTGTCGTGGAACGGGAGGCACAGTTCGGCGAAGAACTCGGGGGCCTGCAGGGACAAGAAGGGGCTCCGGTCGAGGTCGTTATCGGCGTGGGCCGGGCAAGGCCGGGCGGCTGGTGGTGCTCCAGCGCGGGACGCTGGAAGCGGGGAGTGCGGCCGGGCGGCGTGATGCGGCAGCCCGTTGGACGTCCAGTGGGGTGGGGGCCGGTGGCTCGGGAGGGAGGATGGGGGTGAGCTTGGCCATGCCCTTGATGTAGCTGAGCGTGTCCTGACGCCAACGGGGCAGCGGGGCCGGGTCGGAGACGCACTGCGTTACGGCGGTGAGCAGGGCGACGGGGGTATCGGTGCTGGCCGTCGCGTACCAGACGGGGCGGTCGGCGGACTTGCCGGCCCACAGCTGCCAGCGGGCGTCGCGCGTGGCCAGCTCGGCTTCCGGATCGAGGTCGCCGGTGGTGAACTCCAGACCGGCGAGCCCGTCCGGGGAGTGGACCGCGAAGACGCCCCAGCGCGGACGGTCGATCTCCCAGCCTTGCTTGAGGAGAGGGACGACGGCGAGGAAGGGATCGTGCTCGTCGCTCCCGGGGACCGGCCTGGTGAGGTAGGCGGCCGGCCCCTGTTCGTACGCCGTGGCGAGAGCGGTGGTGAAGGCGGCCACGAACTCGGTGGGGAAGCGGTCGTTGAAACAAACACCCCACGTCGGTGTGCCGAACGGGTCCTTGTAGGCGTTGATGCGCCAGAGCCCGTCGTCCTCGCCTTCGGGCAGGTAGCCCAGGCGTACGCGCCGGTCGGGGGCGCTCACATAGACGTTGCCGTCCTCGTCGTGCTGGAGGTCCCCGCCGAGGTCGAGGAGCGGGGCGAGGGCGGGGTCGCCGATCCCGGTGGTGGAGGCAAGGTAGCGCGGGGAGACGTAGACGTCTCCGTCGATGTCGTGGCGCGCGTCGGGCTGGTGGCTCATCGTTCCGCCCGCGTGGTCACGGTGATCTCTTCGGCGGCGGTGTCGAGGCGCTCGTTGACCTCAGCGGTGTCGCGGCCGGTGACGACGTAGAACCCGGCGCGGGCGGTGAACAGGTCACCCTCGGGTGGAAGGAGGAGCAGGTCGCCGACCTGTCGCATCCATTGCACCTGCCGCAGCCAAGGGGTGTGGGCGGCGTACGGCTGGTTGACCTGCCGATCCGTGAGCATGCCGGAGGCGGCCGGGCAGAGCATGCGGATGCCTGCGGCCTGGCGGCGGGTACGCGTGAGGTCCGGGGTTCGGCCGCAGGCGAGGTCGGCGGCGGCCTTCGGCAGGTCGATGCCGGTGGCGAGGCGAACGAGGTGACCGATCATGTCGCCGCCGATCCTGGCGTTGACCTCGATCAGCCGGGGCCGGCCGCCGACCAGGCGCATCTCGACGTGTTGCACGCCGTCGGTGATCCCCATGGCTTTGACCGCGGCGGCGGCCACCGGGGCGAGCTGTTCGAGGAGCGGGTCGGTGGCATCGACGGTGTGTCCGGTCTCGTAGAAGTACGGGGCGGGCCCGAGGCTCTTGCGGGTCATGGCGACGGCGGTCGTCTGCCCGCGGTGGGTGACGCACTCGACGGAGACCTCAGGGCCGTCGAGGTACTCCTCGACCAGGACACCGGTGTCCTCGCGGCTCTGGCTGGCTTCGGCTGAGGCGAACTCGAAGGCGGCGGGCAGTTCTTCGGGGCGGTCGATGCGGATCACGCCGATGCTGCCGGCGGATGCGGCGGGCTTGATGACGGCGGGGAAGCCGATGGTCGCCGTCGCCCGTTCAGCCTCCAGCAGGGTGCGGGCCTTCATCGAGGCGGCCGACGGCACCCCGTGGCGGGCGAACAGCGTACGGGCGGTGGCCTTGTTGCGGCAGGCCCGCATCACCTCGTCCAAGTTCGCGGGCAGACCGAGCGCACGGGCAAGGCGGGCGGTGGGCACGAGATGCCACTCCTGCCAGGTGACAACGCCGGAGAGTTCGTGGCGTGCCGCCAGAGCCCGGCCCGCGGCGAGCAGCGCGGCGTCGCCGTGGAGGTCGACGACGGCGTGGTCGACGATGTACGGCTTCTCCCATGACGGCTCGGTGCCGGTCAGCAGGACGACGTCGTACGCGGCAGCCACCTGCTCAAGGCAGTAGCCGCGATAGGTCTCATCGCCGGGAGCGACGACGAGCACGAGGGGACGAGCGGACAAGGAAGCAGTTCTCCGGATCGTTGGACGGCAGTACGGGAAGGCGGGCTGTCAGTCGGCACGGCGGCGGCGTAGCTCGAACGCGCTGGCCCAGTGGGGATGCGCGGCGATGAGCCGCCTGGCGTAGAGGGCGGTGTAGTTGTTGTTCAGCCCGCGGACGCCGTACGGGAGTTGTCGGCGCAGGTCCTCGAAGAGGTCCTTTAGGCTGATGCGCGTGGCGTCGGCGGCAAGGCGACGGGCGGCCATGCGCTCGAGCGCGCGGTAGACGTGCGGGTTCTGTGCGTCGAAGGCGTGGAACTGCTCGGTGATGGTGCGACCGCTCGTACGGTTCGCCCTGGAGCAGGCAGCGGGCATGGGGAAGTTCTCCACAGGCTGGGGAAGCGCAACGGGTCAGGTGCGCAGGGCGGGGTCGGTGCGCAGGCGGGCGAAGGCCGGGATCAGTCCGAGGGCCTGCAGGACGGCGCACGCGGTGATGACGTGGCCGAGCGCGTCGGGCGGGGTGATCGCGGTGAGCACGCCGGCGACGGGGAAGGGCAGCAGGAGGATGAGGATGGTCGCCGAGAGGGTGCTGCCGAACTTCTCGGGCGGGATCAGGCGGGAGCGCAGCGTGCGCAGGACGACCGTCATGCCCCCCTCTGCGGCCATCAGGACCGCGACCAGGACCAGATAAGACAAGTAGTCGGGGGCCTGTGCGGCGGCGAGGGTGGCGAGCGAGGCGATGGCGGCACAGGCGGCGCCGACCGGCCACAGTCCCAGGCGGTCGATCGCGAACCGGCAGAGCGTGACGCTGAGGAGCGTCGCTCCGGCAGCGGCGGACCAGACCAGGCCGACAGCGGTGGCCGACTGCCCGTAGTGGTGGATGACGATCACCGGACCGGCCGCCTGGAGGAAGCCGATGGCGAGGTTGGACAGGGTCAGTCCGGTCACGAGCCAGCCGAGCGCGGGCAGAGACCGGATGGTCCGCCACCCGGTGATCAGCCCCGCACTCGTGTGGCCCTTCGCTGCTCGGGCCGGGGGGATCGGCGACGGCGGTGTGCGCAGGGCGAGCAGCGCGGCGAGCAGCGAGAACACCGTGATCACCGCGAGCATCTGCCAAGGTCCGGCGAGCAGCAGCAGACCTGCCAGTGCCGGGCCGGCCAGGGTGGCGGTCTGGTCGATCCCGAGCAGCACGGCCTGGACACGGTGGGCCCGCGCACCTGCTCGGCGGCCGGCGGCTGCGCCCGCGGTCTCGGCCGCGATGTAACTGAACTCGGTGAGCACGCCTGTGGTGGCCGCGAGTGCCATCACCGTCACGCTCGCCACGGCGCCGGATGGGTGGAGGTAGAGAAGGATCGCGCCGGCGGCGACGACCAGCGCGCGGCCGAGGGAGGCGAGGAAGAAGACGACCGATGCCCCGCGCCGGTCAACAATCCCGCCGGTCCACCCGAACGCTGCCAACCTGGGCACCCACTCCAGGGCGAACGCCAGGCCCGTCAAGGCCGCGGAGCGCGTGGTGACCAGCACCAGGAGCGGGATGCCGTAGGTGGACATGGCGAACGCGAGGGCGTCCACCGTGCGCGGCAGGTAGATGCTACGCAGCAGTCCCCCGGTGTGCTGGGCGTGCCGGGGGGTGACGCCTTCGCTCACGCGACCGGCTCTGCTTCAAGGAGCACGGTGACCTGCGGGTTGGCCTTCAGCCACTGGACCAGCAGAGCGCGCGGGTGCGCCAGACCCGCCTCGGCCTCGGCGCAGGGCGTGCCCTCGCCCGCTGGGCGTGCGGAGCCGTCAGCTCGGTCGGCGAGGAGCGCGGTGGCGAGCAGGCTGAGGGAGTGCTGGAGGCGGGTGGTGAAGTCGCAGACAGGGGTGGGGTAGGCGTGGCGCCGGGCCCAGCGTGCGGTGGCGTCGTAGAAGTCGGCCAGCTCCGAGCCGGCCTCGGTGAGGGCAAGGCCGGCACCCGGTGCGACCCGGACGAGACCGTGCACGCGGGCAACGTGGGTGGTCCGGCGAAGGTGGTGCGCCGAGAGGTCGGGGAGAGTGCCGGCGAGCCTTCTCGGCGGGATCGGCCCGTTGTCGTCGATCTCGGTGATCAGCCGGATCAGGCCCGGCGAGGACAGCAGGGCGAAGGCGTTGCGCAGTTCGGCAGGAGGGAAGGAGGCGGTCATCGGCGACGCGGACCTCCCGCCGTAAGCGCCACCTTCGGGCGGACGGTCGCGGTGTGCGAGAACAGGTCGCGGGTCTGCCACGTCGGGCGAGAGGCCCCCGCAACCCGGACAGCCGACGAGGCTGAGGGAGTCGGCAGGGACACATTGCTGACCCACGGCTTCGGCGCGGGTACGGCCCCCGGGCGCCCCCACACCGGGTGCTGGGCAGCATGGGTGAGCGGCTGTCCGGCGGACCACGCGGACAGGGCGCCGAAGACGGGCCCTAGGCCGTCACCCGCCACGGACAGCCGGTAGGGCTGGCCTATGCCCTCGGTGTCGACCAGGCCGTCGGCCACGAGCTGCCGCAGCGGCGGGTAGATGTTGGTCCAGTCGCTGCTGGGCATGACGATCCTGGCCAGCGCCCGGCCGCTGACCTCCCCGCGCTGCTTGAGCACCCACAGGATGGCGGCGGCATGCCGCCGGATGAGAAGGGTGAGGCTGTCCTCGATCTGCTCGATCGCGGGCAGCGGGCGGTCCGCCTTCTCCAGGTGCTCCTCGGCCCAGGTGACGATCATCGGCAGCACCGGCAGAAGGGCTGCGCCGCGGTCGGTGTGTCCGTAGGTGACGTGCCGCGAGGTGTGTTCGGTGCGCTGGACGAGGCCGACGTCGCACAGCGACTTGAGCTTGGGGTGGAGCTGGCCGTTCTGCAGCCAGGACACCTTGGCCGCCAGCTCGCTGTACCGGAGCGGTGGCCCGGAGAGTGCGAGCAGGATCCGCACGTTCCATCGCGGAGTGATCATGGCGAGCGCCTCGGTGACCCGCGCGATGTCAGCGTCGGTGTCAGGGGGCAGACCGGTGATGGCCAAGGGAGGAACTCCTGGGTGAGTGAAGGGGGATGCCCGCGGGTCAGCGGCTTCGTGCCGGGCTCGCAGCCGGGACGGGCGGGGCGGGTACAGCTGGCGCGGTGGCCGGGGGCGGTGCAGGCGCGGGGACGCGGGCAAGGCTCTGGAGAACGGCGGAGACCGACTTGGCCTGGACGTCGCGGACGGCGACCGCTTCGGCGAGCCGACGGGCGCCGTCGAGAAGGTGGGAGACCTCGTGTCCGCCGATCTGCCGCTCGGGATGGAGGAGCTGGGCGAGGCGGTCGCGATGGAAGTCGATGCTGCGCTCGGCGAGGGTGAGGGCGTCGTGCATGCCGAGCAGGGCGGAGAGCATGCCGGGCGGCTGGTCCTGCGCGTGGGCTTCGAGCTCGGCGAGCGGTGCGCCGTACAGGTCCTCGATCCGTCCGGCTATCTCGGTGGACGTCGAGTGGGGCAAGCGGGGGCTTTCACGGTCGGCGGGCCCTCGCTGCCCCGGCACGCGCGGGTGCCGGGGCAGCGGGGGACGGGGGCAGGACGGCGGCGACCACCGGCTGCGCCGTACGGACGGGGCGGGGCTGATGATCGGGCGGAGGCACAGTGCGCAGCAGCTCGCCGAGCGCGGCGCGGTAGCCGTCGCGGGCATCGAGCGCCGCCTCCAGCCACTGCGCGTCGAAGCGGAGGTCAGCGGCTGACAGCTCGCCCATGTCCCTGTCGGGTGCCATCGCCTCGTGCACGCGGTCGCGGACCCTGGCGACCTGCTCCTCGGCCAGGGCAAGGAAGGAGCGCAGCTCCAGGGCGCGGGTCAGCGCGGGACGGGCATCGGGCCCAGTAGCCGTCGCGTACAGCTCGGCGACCGGCGCGCCGAAGACCTCCTGCAGCCGGCCGTCCACGGTGCTGGACTTGAGCCGGACGCTCACAGGACGACCCTTCCCGCTCGCAATACCGATGCCGGCGCAAGTGCGACCGCAGGGCGGTGCGGAGCGCTGGTTGGCACCGCCGGGCCCTTGCGCACTCCGCGATTGAGACGGGCAAGGCGTTCGGCAGCGAGGTCCTTCTTGCCCGGAGCGTGCGGATCGAGAAGCCACCGCACGACCAGGGCCCGGCCGTCGCGTGTCGTGACGGCCGCGTTGACGCGCTGGGCGAGGTCCATCGTCGGGTCGTCGACCTCACTGGGCTGCGTTTCCAACGCGGCGAGGAGATCATCCTCCGCTCGGTCGAGCACAGCCTGGGAGTCGATGAGAAGGCCGTGCCACGTGACGACCTCGGTGGCGTCAGGATTCGCGGTCGGCTCGAGGGCGACTGCGGCCCTCAACTGATCCATGCCCATTCCGAAGTGGGTCTCGATCCGTTCGGTGAGCACACCCACGACATCCTCAGTGCCATCGGGTATGTCGTCGGACAAGGGGAACTCCTTCCGGAAGGCGACACCTGGAACTTCAGCGGCAGGGAATTGACGAGCGGTCGGGCAACTCGGCTATGAGTAGGCGGGTTACTGCTGCGGGGCTGTCAGCTGAGGCACATGCGGACGTCGCGGTAGACGTACGTGCCGGAGACCCAGCCCTTTACGCCGGTCGTCTTGTCGGTGATGTAGAGCCAGTTGCCGCTCTTCTTGTGCACGGTGAACTTGTGGCTGCGGTAGAGCACTCCGACCGCGGTGGACTTCGTGGTGGCCTTGGACCGGATGGTCACGGCCTTCGTGTGCACCTCGTACGGGAGCGGCGGGAGAGATGAGCAGCTGCTCGTCGGGACGGCAGTTGCCGCGGTGGCGACGGGGGCCGCATTGGCGGCGGTGGCGGACAGCACCGGCAGAGCGAGTGCGCCGAGCATCGCGGCGGATATGGCAATTCGGGTGGAGCGCATGCGGAAGAAACCTCCATGAGGCATAGGGATTTCGTGGAAAGGTGCCGCGGGGTTGTCCCGGCGGCTGTATAAGAGTCCGGAGAATCGCCGGTTTGGCTAACCGGCGATCGTCGGCTATGTTTCGCCGCGCCGGTCGGCCTCGGCATTCAGCGCGAGCGGCCGGGCGGGCGTGGAGCGGGGGTCTTCGGCATGGCGGTCGGGCGGGTGAATGACGCTGCCGGGCGGACCGGCGGGAGGGGGCCGGCCTCGCCTGTGAGCCGGTCGTCGCACCACTGAAGGGCCTCTTCGACCGTGGCGAAGCCGCCCTCTCGCAGGGTGTGGGTCCACGCGTCGGTGTCGACTTCCTCGACCACGACGCGGAACGAGGAGGGGGCTCGCTCGTCGAGAGCGCGCAGTGCCACGACGGTGACCATGTCGTCCGGGTCGTCTCGGGTGTAGGAGTAGCCCATCGCGTAGTGGTCGCCGTCGCCTGCGAGGCGCTGCTCCAGGGCCCGCGTCGCCTCGTCCGCCGGCGGCGGGCCCAGTTCGGGGTTGAGGCCGATGGCATCGGGAGGGCAGCCTCGGTGGATCAGCCAGGACTGCGCCATCGCGGGCAGAGGCAGCAGTTCCTTCTCGAAGTTGAACGTCCGCTTTTCCCTGTCCCGTTGCAGATGTACGGCGACGTACTGCGGCTTGCCGGGGTGTCCGTAGGTGGCGGTGCGGTCGAACAGGACGTAGTAGCTGTGCACGCCGTTGGCGGTGTGGTGTTCGGCGAGGGGGACGAGCATGTCGGACCGCACTTCGACCCGACGGTAGAAGTCGAGGTGCATCTGCTCGTCGGCGTCGAGTTCGTCTACCTCGAAATCGACTTCGGGGATAGCCTTCCGAGCGGGTGCCGGTTCACTGGGGGACAACAAGGGCCTTTCGGAGAGTTCAGCGCCGCCGCGCTGGGGTGGACGGCCAGGCACCGGGGCGAGCCAAGGGCTTCGGCACCTGGGTCGTGGGCGGCCCACGCGCGGCGAACAATGTGGCGCGGCCGGCATCAGTCAGTGCGACGGATTGGCCGGCGTGGACCGGGTGGCGGGTATCCCGGGAGACCAGGCCGGCATCCTCCAGCTGCTGTAGCTCGGCGTAGGGGATGCGCGTGCCGAGGCAGTGAGCGTTTTCAGCGTGGCCACTGATCGGGTGACGCCGGTGAGGTTGAGGTTGTGGTGGTGTCTGAGTGGGAAGGGAAGCGCTGCTGAGGTGCGAACCGGCAGCTGGCCGCCGGCAGACTGACATGCCGGGACTACGTCCCCTACCTGAAGGAAGGCCCTCGCGGATGACCTTGCCGCCGAACCCAAAGACGACCTCTACTCACGAACTCACCATCGTGGTGACTACAGACCAGCAGAACGTCGCCGAGGGTGACTCGCTCTGGCAGAGCTACTACGACTTCATGCGCCACACGCAGAGGGACGTGCTCATCGCTTTCAGCCTTGCCAAAGGGCCGGAGCGGTCCAACGCACTCGACCCTGCCTCACCGGAGACTGGTAGGACCATCTACGCGCTCAGCGAGAGTTGCCGTACCGCCAATGACCTCACCGAGCACTGGCACAGGGCTGCCGAAAGCTGGCCGGACTTCGGCACGCTCATGGCCTGGATGCAGCGACCTGGCAGCCAGGTGGTGACACTCCATGACGGACAGGTCCAGAACTCGCTCTGGCAGCTGTAGTCATGGACGGTGACGGCTTCGATGCGATGGTCTAGTGGGGACCCACACGCCGGACTGCTGCCGGCGCGGGGTCAGGGGGCATAGGCGGGGCTCCGTCGTTCAGCGGGCGTGATGGTGCGAGGGGTTCTGCGCGGGACGGGGAAGGCCCGGCGGCGCGGAGGGAAGCGGAGCGGGGCGCGGTGCGGGGCTGCGGGTCGCCAGCTGCGGGGAGCAGGAGCGTGCCGCGTGGGTGCGGGCGCTCAGCGGCCGGCGGATCATCCCCAGGCGGCGGCCGACCTCGTCGTAGACGTCGTTGCCCGCACGCGGCCGGACCGCGACGACGTGGATCTCCCGCTGGTGCGTGGACTCTGCGGGCGCCGGGCGGACGCCGTAGACGACGCGCCAGTCCTTGCGGGAGTCCACGAACAGCTTGCGGTAGCCCTCCAGGTCGCCCGTGAGCCGGAGCCCGAAGCGCTGCGCGTTCACGACTTCCTGCAGGTAGGCAAGGGTGAGATCGCGGATGTCGCTGGGCGCCTGGAGGAGATCGGTCAGGGCTCGGGGGTCGAAGCTCAGGCCGAAAGCCGGTTGCTGCCCGCCGTTCACGACGTCGGCTCGTCCGGCTCAGGGGGCCCGGCCGCATCCGCCGCGCCCGCCGTCGCCTTCTCCGTACGTGCTGAGGGAGGCGGGCCCGGAAGGAGCCGGTGGGCGGGACGCTCGGGTGAGGTCATGCAAGCCGACAGAGGACCGCCCGGCGCGCGGATCGCCGCGATGGCGTGGGTGAGGAAGTCCCGGTGCCACACGAACAGGCCGGAGAGCCCGGCTTCGGGGTCCTTGTGCTGCTGGTATGCGAGCCACAGGGCATGAAGCCATGCAACGACCTCGTCGTGCTCCTGCCACTGCAGGCACCAGGGCGCCGCGGTGGTGACCTCCGCCCCATAGACGGGCAGAAGGAAGTCGTCGACCCAGTCGGACAAGGCGTCGAGCTCGTCCTCGCGCTCCTCGTCGTCCAGTTCCAGAATCGGGCGCGGCTCCGGCGGCGCAGCCGGAGGCGGTCCGCCGAGCCCCGGCATGCCGAACGCCGCGAACGGTGATCCACCCGGCGATGGTGCGGAGGCGAGATGGTCGAGCTGCTGGGCCTGCTGCGCCGACTGCTCCATCAGCCTGCGGACACTGGCCTCGATTCCCTCCAGGTGGGGGTCCGGAATACGCACCGGCTCCAACTCCCCACGGTCCGAGGGTTCTACTGATTCAGACATGGAACGCGGGGCCTCCTACGAGGGGCGGACACAGGGAAAGCGGAAACAGCGATGAGTGGGCCAGTCGACGGACTGCTCGCGCCACGGCGGGATGCCACCCAGGGCTGGAAATGGCGTCGGAATTCGCCTGGAAGGCGCGGTTGCCGCCTCAGACGGACAGGACCACGTCGTCCTGGGTGAGGGTTTCGCGGACCGTCTCGGTGAGCCGGTCGGCTGCGATGGACGCGTAGTGCTCGGTTTTCTCTACGCCGATGAAGTCCCGGCCCTCCATCAGGGCGGCGACGCCCGTGGAGCCGGAGCCGGCGCAGAAGTCGAGCACCGTGCCACCCTCGGGGCTGATCTTGACCAGCTCGCGCATCACGGAGACAGGCTTCTGCGTGATGTGCTGGCGCTTCGCCCCGGAGGGCTGCGAGGCGCTGTAGAGGCCGGGCAGGTAGACCGGGTTCCGGGAGCCGTCGATCGCACCCTTGGAGGCCCACACGATGAACTCGCAGTTCTGTGTGAACCGGCCCTTCTGGGGCCTGGTCTGCGGCTTGTGCCACGCCAGCACCCCGCGCCAGAGCCAACCGGCCGCCTGGATCGCGTCCGTCGTGGTGGGGAGCTGCCGCCAGTCGGTGAACAGCAGCGCCGTGCCACCGGTGCGGGTGAGGCGGTGGGCCTCGGTCATGATCTGCGTCAGCCAGAACCCGTAACTGCGCTGGTCCATGTTCTCGCCGGTGAAGTCCGGCAGGGCGTGCTGGGCGTCGGCGGAGGTGTACTTCTGCTTCGCCGAGCGCGTGGTGCGCTCCTTCGCAGTTCGACCGCCCGAGTTGTACGGCGGGTCGGTGATGACGGAGTCGACGCAGTCGTCCGGCAAGCCGGCAAGGACGCTGAGAGCGTCGCCCTGGTGCAGGGAAAAAGGCAAAGAGGGCCCCAATTCGGGTGTGGAAGCGTGGAGGGAGATTCCCGTCTCGCATACGAGTCCTCGCAGACCGGAATTGGGCATGGAGAAGCCCGGGCCGCAGACCGAGGAGGGCGAGGGGAGTCCAAAAACTGTAGGGGTGAATGCGTCGACGACCAAGAAGTCCGGTGCTGAGGTGCCGGATTCCGGCACCTCGTGCCGACTTTTTGGTCAGCCGCCGATCCGGGCCTACTGTTTTTGAACCGCCCGGCGCACACCGCCGCTGGCTACTCCCCACCACGCCTCACGGAGGTACCCCCTGCCCCGGCACACCTAGCTCACGGCACGGCCACGCGGAGCGAGCGGCAACTCGCCCCCACCGGCCTCCCCGATCGCCCACCCCGGCTGCCGCGCCCTTCCACCCGCCACGCGCACGCGGCATGCCGGACACCGCACCTCGAAGGACACGTTCATGACGGCTTACAGCCCACCCATGCCCGAAACCGCTGACGTACGAGCGGTCCGCGCCGGTTGAAGGCGGTCGCCGTCGGCATCGGCGTCGTCTTCCTCTCCCCACTCCTGCTCGCCGGAACGGCCATGATGATGGCCTCCTCCGCCGAAGCCGTGCAGACCTCCGGCTCCTTCAGCGGCTGCCTGACCGATATCGACTCCGACGAGGTCGCCAAGCACGTCACCGACATCCTCGACGGGGCATCCGGCAACGACGTCCACATCGAGGGCCTGGATCTGCCCGCTGAGCAAGTCCCCCACGCGCGGACCATCGTGGCCACCGGCATCAGCCTCGACGTGCCCAAGAAGGGCCAGATCATCGCGCTCGCCACGGCGATGCAGGAGTCGCGGCTGCGCAACCTCAACTACGGAGACCGGGACAGCCTCGGCTTGTTCCAGCAACGCCCTTCTCAGGGATGGGGCACCGCCCAGCAGATCCGCGATCCCGTCTACGCGAGTGAGCGCTTCTACAAGGAGCTGCTGAAGGTCAAGGGGTGGCAGCAGATGACCGTCACCCAGGCGGCACAGGCCGTGCAGAAGTCCGGGTACCCGGACGCGTACGCGCAGTGGGAGGAGCTGTCCACCGCGCTGCAGGAAGCCATCGCCAAGACCTTCCCGAGCACCGGCAAGGACAAGGACGACAGGGAGCCGGACAAGGAGTCCGCCACCGGCACCACCGGCTGTGCTCCGTCCAAGGACGGATCCGGCTTCGGCCGCATCCCGGAGGGGAGCGTCCCGAAGGGATACAAGATCCCCAAGGATGCAGACCCCAAGGCCCGTAAAGCCCTCAACTGGGCGATGCACCAGCTCGGTACGCAGTACCAGTGGGGCGGCAGCTGCACCGACGCGCACGGCCCCGATCCGATGGGCCGCTGCGACTGCAGCTCGCTGATGCAGCAGGCGTACGCCCACGCCGGCATCACCCTCACCCGCACCACGTATACGCAGGTCAACGAAGGCAAGGCTGTCTCCCCCAGCCACCTCCAGCCCGGTGACCTGATCTTCAGCCGCGGCACCGCGAGCCGCCCCGAGCATGTCGGCATGTACATGGGCGAGGGCCTCGTGATCGAGGCGCCGCGCACATCGAAACCGGTCCGGATCACCCCGATCAAGGACTGGGACATGCTCGCCACCCGCCGCGTCATCTGACGCCGCTCCCGCCCGGACGCCGCTCCGGGCGGGCCGCCGCCGCGGCCACTTCCCGCGCCCCGAGCGCGCCTCCCCCTCCGCTTCCCCCTTTCCCGCCGGCCCCCCGCTTGGCCTGCGTTCGCAAGGAGCCTCGCCACACCTATGCCCCTCCCTCTCGCAGACCGCGTCATCCAGCTCGCCTTCGACCCCGGCATCACCCCCGCGGGCGGCGGCCTGCCCGGCCTCGCTGTGCTGAAGAACGTCGTCAACTCGATCAACATGTTCGGGATCATCGCCGTCGTCGGCGCTCTCGCCGTCTCCCTCGGCGTGTGGGCCTGGGGCCACCACACCGGTGGCCACCAGGCCGAGGCCAACGGCAAGAAGGGCGCCGTCGTCGCCGCGGGCGCCGCTCTCGGCCTGGGCGCCGCGAACGGAATCGTCGCGTTCTTCTCGGCCCTCGGCTCGCAGGTCCACTGATGCAGAAACGGCTTCCCTCCCTCTCCCTGTCCTCGTACGGCATCGGCTGGTCGGCCAACAAGCGGATCGCGATCGTCGCTCTGGTCGTCACCGTCCTGCTCGCAACCGCCGCCAGCGTCGCCTGGCTGAGCGGGAACGGCAACGGCCACCAGGGTCCGGACCACGCCGCCCCGGCGCCGGCGAGCAGCCCGTCCTCCTCCGAGGCCGCCCCGAAGCCGACTGCCGGATCGGGGTCGGTGCCCAAGCCCCCGCAGATCGCCGAGCCCGTCGCCTACGCCAAGGCCGTGGCCCAGATGCTGTGGTCCTACGACACCCGCGACACCAGCCGCGACCAACAGCTCGCCGGCATGCACGCCTGGATGACCAAGGAGACCAAGTACGCCGACTGGGCGTCCGTCTCCGGCCAAGTCCCTGATCCGGTGCTCTGGTCGCGGATGGCCGACCAGGACCAGCACGCCACCGGCACGGTCACCGAAGGCCACTACCCCGGCGCGTTCAAGCAGGCCCTCGCCGAGGACCCCTCCGCGATCACCAAGGCATACATCTACGTCGTCACCGTCAACGGCAAGCAGCAGATCGCCTGGAAGAAGGGCGGCGGCGGAGCCGAAGAACGCGCCGTAACCCTGGCCGTGCAGTGCCGGCCCAACCATGACTGTGCCCTGGCCGCCATCGCTCCGAGCGTCACGCAGTGACCCGCGCCTGACACAAGAAAGGAGGAGTAACTCCCCGTGGGTTTCTGTGATTTCCCCCTGGCGGACAAGCTGTGCGCTGTCGGCGACGCGGTCGACTTCGCCTCGGATCCCGGCAAGGCCATCGGCGACTGGATGGCGAAGTCGGCAGGTGAACTGGCAGCCGCCGCTGCCGACCTGGCGGCCAAGGCGGTCAACACCACCACGAAGGTGGACCTGAACGCCGGCTGGTTCCGCGACAACTACGAGATGCTGCTGCCGCTGGGCCTGGTCCTGCTGGTCGCGACGTTCTGCGCGCAGCTCGTCCGGGCCGCCGTCAGACGCGACGGTCAAGCACTCACCCAAGCGTTCACCGGCACCATGTCGGGCGTCCTGTTCGCCTTCTGCGCCATCGCCTTCACCACGGTCGCCGTCGAGGTGGTCGACGCGATCTCCGACGGCTTGTTCAAGGCCGCCAAGCTCGACATCGAGACGGCCGTGCGCCGCATCGTCAAGGTCAGCCAGATCGGCGCCCTGGCCGGACTGGGCTGGCTCGTCCCGGTCGTGGCCGGCCTCGGCGCCGCCATCGGCGCCTTCCTCTACTGGTGCGTGATGATGGTCCGCAAGGTCGGCATCCTCGTCATGGTCACCTTGGCGATCTTCGCCAGCGCCGGCGGCGGCTGGGAGGTCGCACGCCGCTGGCGCAAGGGCTGGATCGAAGCCACCGCAACCCTCGTGGTCTCCAAGCTGTTGATGACCGTGATCTTCGTGCTCGGCATCGCCGCCATGGGCAAGACCGAGGCCAAGGACGGCATCGGTGCCCTCGCCGACGTCATGTCCGGCATCGTGATCATGGTGCTGGTGCTGCTGTGCCCGTACGCGGTCTTCAAATTCGTGCACTGGGCGGCCGACGGAACCGACGGCGAGTCCATCCACCGCGCTGGCGGCGCCGGAGCCCAGATCGCCAAGGCGCATACCGAGAAGGCCGCCCGCAAGGCCGCCGCGGCAGCCGCTACCGCCGGAACCGGCGGCGCGGCAGCCGGAGCGAGCGCCGCTCCGCAAGGCCCCGACGCCGCGGGCGGAGGCGGCTTCCCCGGTGACATCGCCTCCCACCCGACCGGCACAGGCGGTGGCGAGGAAGATTCACAAGGCGGCGGCACCGGCGTCTCGCCCGGTGGCGATGCCATCAAGTCCGGTCTGGAGAAGGCCGTCCAGCCCCCGCCGACAAGCGTCTCCGACGACACCAGTAGCCAGGTGGGCGGAAGTCCGGGCCCAGGTGGGTCCGGCCCGAGCGCCGCGTCCGGGCAGGGCGGCGGATGGCAGTCCGCTCCCCCCACCACGACCCCGCCGCCCCAGGGCGCACCGCCGCCCTCCGGCTCACAGAACGCCACGACCAGCGGAACGGCTGGGCCGCCCCCGCCTCCGGCCGGCCTCTGATCCTCTGCCCGCTTCCCGGGGGCGGGACGTACCTACGCGCCCCGCCCCCGGGTCCCCGCCCGCGCCTCCAGGACCCGCCCCATGACTGACCTTTCCGTCGCCCCGGTCACGGTGAAATTCCCGCACCGGTCCCGTCGCGGCATCCTCCTCGGCCTCTCCCTTCCCCAACTCGTCCTCGTCTCGTGCACGTTGGCGCTGCTGCTGATGACGGTGGTCTCCACCGGGCTGCTCGGCGCCGTCGCCCTCACCCCGCTATGGGCGGCGTCGGGTGCGCTCGTCGCGATCCGCCGGCACGGCCGCTCCCTGATCGACTGGGCGCCGATCGTCACCCGCTACGCACAGCGCCGACGCACCGGCCAGACGCTCTGGCTCGCCCGGCCCGTCACCCGGCCCCGGCAGGAAGGCGTCCTTCACCTGCCCGGCACCGCCGCCTCCCTCAAGGTCGTCACGCCCGGCGACTCCGCCAACGGCGCCGCGGCCGTGCACGACCCGCACCGCCAGACCCTGACCGCCATCGCCCGCGTCACCTCCCGCGCCTTCGCCCTCCTCGACCCCGCCACCCAGAACCACAACGTGGCCAGCTGGGGGCGGGCGCTGGCGGGCATCGCCCGCACCGGCCACATCGCGACCGTGCAGGTCCTGGAGCGCACCGTCCCCGACAGCGGTGACACCCTCACCCGCCACTGGACCCAGAACGGGCAGCCCCAGACCCCGGTCGCCGGACAGATCTACTCCGAACTCGTCGCCTCGGCCGGCCCCGCCGCCGCCCCGCACGAGACCTACCTCGCCATCTCCCTCGACCTGAAGGCCGCCAAGCGCCTGATCAGCCAGGCCGGGGGCGGGCTGCCGGGCGCGTTCACCGTCATGGAACAGACCACCGCGTCCATCGCCCAGGCCGCCCGGAACGCCGGACTCATGGTCACAGGCTGGCTGACCTCGCGGGAGATCGCCGCCGTCATCCGCACCGCCTACGACCCGAAGGTCCTCGCCGCGCTCCAGCAGTGGTCCGAGACCGGCCGCGCCGAGGCGGACCCCGCAGCCGCCGGGCCCGTCGTCCAGGTCGAGGAGTACGACCGCCTCGCCACCGACTCCGCCCGCCACGCCACGTACTGGGTGGAGAACTGGCCGCGCACCGAAATGGGAGCGGGCTTCCTGCACGGGATCATGTTCACAGCCGGAGTGCGGCGCAGCCTGTCCCTTATATACGCGCCCCAGGGGCTCGAGTCTGCGCTGCGGGACGTCCAGCGGAAGAAGGCGGCGATCATCGCCGACGCGAACGAGCGCGCCCGCCGTGGACAGGTCGACAGCGAGGAAGACTCCGTCGAGTACGCCGACGTCAAAATGCGTGAACGCCAGCTCATCGCCGGGCACGCGGATGTGGCTCTGACCGGCCTGGTCACCGTCACGGCCGAGACCGACGCCCTCCTCGACGCCGCCTGCGTGCAGATCGAGACCAGCGCCGTCACCTCGGGCGTCGACCTGCGACGGCTCAACTACCAGCAGCCCGACGCCTTCGCCCTCACGGCGCTGCCGCTCGCCCGCACCGCTCTGTGACCGGGCCCCATTCCCCCGCCGGCCCGAGCCGTGTCCGATGGCGAGAACCCTGAACCGTCCCTTTCCGATCACGCTGCGGCAGAGCCACCTGCCTGGCCGCCCCTGCCTCCCGGCAGGAAGGACCCCACCTTTGACCTCTCGCACGCGTCCAGAGGACGCGCACCCCTACCTTCGTGCCGCGAGCGCCGGAGTCCGCCACCACACCCGTGCTCTGACAGGGCAGGACGCCACCCCGCCCACGCCGGTGGACCGCCTGCACCTTGATGTGCTGCACGCCCACCTCACCGCCTTGCACCAGCTCCTGGACCGGCTCGCCGAGACCACTCGGCCACCGCACCCTGCCGCCGGACGCCACCTCGCCACCGCCCACACCCGCATGTGGCAGGCCACCGCCGAGATCCACTCGGCCTTCCACCTGCTGCCCAGCAACACGGCGGCAGAGGGCGCCGAGGCGAGCGCGTGCCATCCGGAACGGCTGCCCGAGGGGCCGCCCGTGCTGACCATCTGCCAGCGCCACCTCGCAGCCGGACACATCATCCGACGCAAGACCACCCCCACCGACCTCCGCACGCACACCACGGCCTGCGTGCGATGAGCACCACCCGCAGAATCGAGGGCCCCCGATGAGCCACCGGCCCGCCCGCCGCGCCCGCCGCGCCTCCGCGTCTCCGCTGTTCACTCCCCACGGAACCGACCGGGCCAGCCGCAAACAGGCCCGTCGCCAGCTCGCCGAAGCCACCGCCAAGGCCCGCGCCGAAGCCACCGCCCACCAGGCAGAGAGCACACCCGCCGAGCACGAGACACCCGCGGCCCTCTACCCCCCGAGCGGACGCCCCGGACCCGCCTCCGCCCGCAAGAACCGGCTGAAGCTCCCCGCACACCGCATGACCACCGCCGTAGCCGCCGGCGCATACCCGTTCCTCGCCGAGGGCGGCCTCGGCGCCGAGGGCATTTACATCGGCCGCGATGTGCACGCCGAGGCATCCTTCGTCTTCGACCCCTTCGCGCTGTACGGCAAGGTTGAGGGCTTCACCAACCCCAACATCCTGTTGGCCGGCGTGATCGGCCAGGGCAAGAGCGCGCTGGCGAAGTCCTTTGCGCTGCGCTCGGTGGCCTTCGGGTACCGCGTCTATGTTCCGTGCGATCCCAAGGGCGAGTGGTCACCGGTGGCGGAAGCCCTGGGCGGTCGATCCGTCGCCCTCGGGCCCGGACTGCCCGGCAGGCTGAACCCGCTGGACGCGGCTCCGCGCCCGACGGGCGTCACGGAGACCGACTGGGTCGGCGAGATCCGCAAACGGCGCCTTCTCCTGCTCGGTTCCCTGGCCCGTACCGTCCTGGGCCGGGACCTGATGCCCATGGAGCACACGGCCCTGGACATCGCCCTCGACGCCGTCGTCACCCGCGCCGCCGACACCGGCACCACCCCGCTCCTCGGTGACGTCGCCGCCACCCTCAACAACTCCGGCGCGCTCGACGAGGCCGCCGGGATGGTGTCGGGACAACTCGGCGACGCGGCCCGTGACCTGGCCCACGCCATGCGTCGCCTCGTCCACGGCGACTTGGCCGGCATGTTCGACGCCCCCTCCACCGTCGCCTTCGATCCCAGCGCACCGATGCTCACCATCGACCTGTCCCGACTCGGCGGCTCGGGCGACGACACGGCGCTGGTCCTGGCGATGACGTGCGCCTCCGCCTGGATGGAGTCCGCCCTCTCCGACCCGAACGGCGGCCGACGCTGGATCGTGTACGACGAGGCATGGCGCCTGATGAGGCACGCCGGCCTCCTGCAGCGCATGCAGGCCCAGTGGAAACTGAGCCGCGGCCTCGGCATCGCCAACCTGATGGTCATCCACCGGCTGTCCGACCTGCTCACCGCCGGCGACGCCGGATCACAGGGCCGCGCTCTCGCCGAGGGCCTCCTCGCCGACTGCAGCACCCGCATCATCTACCGCCAGGAGACCGACCAGCTCCACGCCGCGGCCTCCCTGCTCGGACTGACCTCCGTCGAGATGGACGCCATCGCACACCTCAACCGCGGCAGGGGCCTGTGGAAGGTCGCCGGACGATCCTTCATCGTGCAGCACCTCCTGCACAGCCACGAGCTGGCGCTCTTCGACACCGACGCCCGCATGCACTGAGAGGCTCATGGATCCCAACGTCCAGCGCGAGTTGATACCTCGCGACGACACCCTCCGCCTTATCAGCCGGAGCCAAAGCCCCGCCCCACACGCCCGCACTCGACCGGTCCACCACGCAGCCACCTCGTGCAGGAGAAGCCGTGGTCGCTGACGACAAGGACACCCCGGCCACCTCGCACCCGGGCACCCGCCGCACGTCCGTCGACACCGCTCCACTCGCACCGCTCCCCAACCACCGCAACGTGAACACCGCCTGGTGGCAGGAGCTGTGGCGCCGCCACGCGCACATCACCACGCCCCTGCGGCAGCGCGGGCTGGAGTACGACATCGAGTTCGGACTCAGCGCGTACATCCTGCATGTCTCGCTCCCCGACGGCAGCTACCTGATCATCGGCCCGCCGCAGGAGCCCTCCTCCGACCGTCCACCGGAGGACCCCGAGGGGTGGATCGTGACCCGCCAGCACCCCGATGACCATGCCCTGTTCGAGGTGATCTACGACTCGACCCCCGCGACCGGCCCTGGTGCCTCTGAGCGGCCCGAAGCACGTAACGGCGGCAGCGCCACACACGTGGTCGAGGCCATCAACCAGCGGCTCACCCAGCTCGGGCTGCTGCCCGTTCCTCGCTCGTCCACCGGAGGCCCGCTCGTGTCCTCAGCCTCACAGCCCCGCGCACCAGAGTTCCCGGACCTCTCCCGCAGCGCGGACCGCACCTCCGCGTACGTCTACGGCGATGCCATCCTCGCTCTCACCGACCGGCTCAACGGGACCGAGTCGCACGCGGACGCCGCTGCCCTGCTGCACCAGATCCTGGATCCGACCGACGGTCTGTTGGAGCGGCTCGGCGAGTTTTTCGAAGCAGCTGGGGAGAAGGCCAAGGAAGCCGAGCAGGATGACGGCTTCGACTTGTCGTACGACCTCGCCGGAGCCGCGGCTGAGATCCGCAACCTCGGGGAAGTCCTGCACGTCGCCGAGGACCGGATGCGGGCACTGAACCCGCCACCACCGGCACCCCGGCCGTCAGCCGCCCCGCCCCGTACCTCACGCCTCCCCCTGCCAGTCCTCCCGCCGGCACAGCCGCGGCAACGGCGCTGATGCCCGGGTACCTCGCCGTGAGGCGGGCCGGTGCACCCCCGACGTGGTCGCGCACTGCGTCAGTGCCCGCGCCTCGTCCTCGTCCCGCCGCACCGGCAACCACGTTCACCCGGACGTGCTGACCCCCCGCCCCGAGCACCACTGGAGCCCCCCATCCGCATCACCCGTCACACCCTGCCGCTGATCGCGTGCGCCGCCTTGGTCCTGACCGGCTGCACCAACGACAGCGGCACCACCGAGTCCAAGCAGGCCCCCAGAGCCAGCACTGCGCCGAAGCCGACGCCGGTCCCTTCGCTCACCCAGGCGCAGGCGCGCGAGGCCATCACCCACTACTCGCAGACCAACAACCTCGCTCACCAGAGCCAGGACCGCGCCCTCCTCGACACCGTCGAAGGCGGGCCCCGGTACGCGATGTCACTGGCCGACATCAAGCAGGACGAGGCCCTGCCCAAGACCGATCGTGAGCCGTATCGACCGTGGTCGTACGACCTGTCCGCCACCGACCTCTACATCCCACGCCTGAAGGACGGACAGCAGCGGTGGTTCGCCGCCGTCACCCGGGCCGGCACCCAACAGCAGTACGCCCGCGTCCTGATCCTGGCGGAGAGTACGAAGTCCAAGCAGCAGTGGGAGATGGTCGCCACCGTCAACATCGACGATCCGAAGCAACTCCCGAAGATCGTGCTCGACAAGGACGGATACGCCACCGCGGTCGACGCCACCTCGCAGTCCCTGGCCGCCCCGGTCGACGTGCTCCGCTCCGCCGTGACCGACAACTTCGCCACCGGAGGCGAGACAACCGGGAAGAAGGTCTTCAACCCGTCGAAAACCTCCCAGCGGCAGATCAAGGTCCACGACGAGACCACCCGGAAGTTCGGCCCGCGCGGCACCACCCGCTTCGCCTCCGCCGACCCGCAGTTCGCCGACGCCTACGCGCTGAAGACCACCACGGGCGCACTCGTGATCTTCTCCCACACTCACACCCAGCACGACGCGGTGACCGCCCCGGGCCTGGGGGTCGTGCCGGAGAAGCAGGACCGCGCCTGGCTCGGCACCAGCCCCAGCCCCGCCTTCACCTACACGTTCACCTGCTCCGACATCGCCGCCGTCCCGAGCGTGCCCGAGCCGTCCAGCCTCCTGGGCTACGGCTGCCGCCGCACCGACGCCAAGGCCACTGGCTCCAGCACCTCCGTCTAGAAGGACCCGTGCCCCAAGACCCCGACTTCGAGCTGTACGACAACGTCGGCCGCGACGCCGACAAGATCGTCGCCGCCCGCTACGGCATCGCCACCCGCAGCGATCTGCTCCGGTGGGCGAAGCGGGACTCCGAAGCATTCCTCGCGCAGCATCCGCTGCCGGACAAGCCCCTGCCCAGCCCTGACCTCGCTCCCCCTACCTGGCCGCGCTCGCCGCGGCGGAGACCCCTGCCGAGGTCAGCGCCGTCACCCAGCATCTTCTGGATGCCGCCGAACCCGCACTCCGGGCGGTGAGCGACTACCTCTTCGCCACCGCCCAGTGGCGCGGCCAGCACCGCGGCGCGGCGAAGGGCTCGCCGCCCAAGCTCCTGATGGAGGCGGCCAGCCGCAACCTGTCCGTGGCGGCCATCGCGGACGAGGCCGATCTCAGAACTCTGCGCGCTGCGTACGACCCGGCGCCGACGCCGAACCTCCCGCCGCCGGGCCCGGCCCGAGCCTCGACGGCACTCCCCCCGGCCCCGCCGCACGCCCCGCCCGCCGGCCCGGCACCCAGCCGGTGATCCTGAAACGCCCTGGAGGCCCCTCCTGTCGACCGGTTCCTTCATCGCCCGCCCCACCGAGACCGGCTACACCGGCATATACGTCCATCTCGACGGCCAGCCGAGCGAGAAACTGCCCATCCTCCTCGCCGCCCACCGATACCGGTTCGGCCATGACGTCGAGGCCATGACGCGGCATCTCGTGGACGGCGTCGCCGTGGGATGGGACGAGCTGGGCACTGATCTCCTGGACGGTGCCCCGCCCGAGATCCTCTCGGCGCTGACCGGCGGTGAACGATGGTCCAGCAGCACCCTGGACCACCTGGTCGCACCCGACGGCTCCCCGCCGGTCTGCATGACGGTCACCGAGAAGACCGCCACCGATCTGGACGTGCAGTGGGGGTACATCCTTCGCCCCCACGGGATCGAAGTGATCAGCGTTCTGCACGCCGCCGCCGGTCCCGTCATCGCGTGGGGCACCGACCCCCGCGCCCGGTTCAGCAACCACCCGGCGCACTGGTCTGCCCCCGCCTCGACCGCCGCGCCAACGGCCCGTCCGGCCCCCACCTCGCCTTCGGTTGGTCCCCGCACCGCTGCCCGCCGCTGACCCTTCCCGCCCGCGCTTCCCGGAGATTTCCCTGCCCACGCCCCCGATCACCGTCGTCATCGCCAGCCGCCTGCGCGAGGACCGTCTCGATTACCTGACCGCTATGCACGCCAGCCTTACCCGGCAGTCCGTGCCGTGGGAGGCAGTGATCGCCCTCGACGGCGCCGACCCGAGCCGTCTGCCCGCCCCTCTCGCGGCGGACCCGCGCATCCGTACCCTCGCACTGCCCCGCGCGGTCGGCGCCGCCTGCGCCCGCAACCTCGCCCTCACGCAGGTCCGCACCAAGTACGTGAACTGGGCCGATGACGACGACGAGTTCACCGACGACGCCATGACGGCACGGCTGTCCGCCCTCGAATCCACAGGGGTGGGCTGGTGCGCCGGCTGGAGTGAGGACCTGCACCCCGACGGCTCGACCACGCTGTGGCGCTGCCCGACGCCGCCAGGCCGACACGAGGCCGGCGACGTCATGAACTACTGGGCACGGCCACAGGACACGATCCCGATCGGGCCGACCACGATCCTCGCCCGCACCGACCTCGTACGCGCAGCCCCGATGGGCGGACTCGTCCAGGGGGAGGACTACATGGCGGCCGTCGGCGTTACAGCCCTCGCCCCGGGGATCCTGCTGCGCCTGCCGGTGTACCGGTACCGCAAGCACCCGGGGCAGATGACGCAGCAGGCGTCGTACGACCAGCTGGAGGCGGCGGCCCGCGAGCACGCGCACGGCTACGGACTCAGCCTGCGGGCCGCCCTTCGTACCCGCGAGGCCCTCGCCCGTGGCTGACGCGCACATCGTCCTCGCCTACAGCCGGGATGCCGGCATCGTCGCCATCGCCGGCGGCGAGCAGTACCCCTGGGCCCACACCGCGCTGGAGGAGTCCGGCTTCCGCCGTGGCGAGGCCGGCGTCTACCGCCTTCCGGCCGACGACGCGGATGCCTCCCGCCGCGCCACGGTGGCCGGCCTGATCAGCTGCGCCGAGCGGCACCGCACCAGCGTGTCCACCAGCAGCCGGCGCTTCATCGGCGACGCCGCTCGCGACATCGCACACCTGCTGCCCGGCCAGTGGAGCGCGACGGTCGAGATCTACTCCCACCCCGTCTGGCAGGAGGACCTCGTTCCCTGGATATGGGACAGCGGCGAACTCGGCCGCGCCCTCCAGACCGAGCGGATCCCCTACGCCGCCACCCTCACCGACATGGTGCACGGCACCACCCTGTTGCTCACCGAGCGCCCAGGACGCCAACTCGACTACCTCATCGGGGCCTTCGCACCGAAGGGGCTGGAGGAGGGCTACGGCGATCCGCACGCCCCGCGCAGCATCGTCCTGCCGCCATTCCCCGGACGCGCGGCCCAGGCAGTCGCCGACCGGTACCTCCCTTCCTACGAGCAGGCCGTCCATGCCCGCCGGACCGCGGCCATCTCCACCGTGCTCCAGCACATCCGCTCCGAGCGCGACACCTGGCAGGCCATGGCCGCCTCTGCCCGCTACAGCGACGCCACCCCGCTCAGCGTCAATGCCCTCGGCGCCGCGACCGAGGAATTCCTCGACCACTCCTGGCGCAGCTTCCTCACCGTCGTAGACCACGCCCCGACTCTGCTCGAGCGCTGCCGGCCCGCCAGCAGCCCATGGCCACAGGACGCCGCCGCGCTCTCCCGCCTGGCCGATGCCGTGGCCGACGCCGAGGTCCTGCTGGAGGAGGCGGTCCACAGCGGGCCTCTCGAACCCAACGAACGCCAGGCGCGGGCGTGGTCGGCCATCGAGACCTGGCTCACCGATGGAGAAACCTTCCTGCGCCAAGCCCGCGTGAGCGCACCGCACCGGCGCCCGGCCCTCGCCGTGTCCGCGCCGCTGCGCCCCCTGCCTGCGGCCGGTCCGGCACCACGCCGCTGACCTGCTCCACCACCGACCTCGTGAGGAGTTGCCCGCCCTCTTGGAACCCGGCACCCACTTTGTCTTCGGCACCCACAAGGAATACGGCTTCGTCGCCTCCTTCACTTCCTCCATGCCTTCGCACCTCGCCCAGTGGTTCCTGCTGCGCGAAGAGTTCGAACCCGTCCCCAGCCAACCGGGGCTGTTCAGGCTCAGCGAGCCGGAACGGGACGGCCCTCGCCGCACCCGCCAGGCCGTCCACGATCTACGGCGCCAGGGCTACACCGTGCATGCTGACATGGCTCTCGACCCCGCCGCTTCGGCCAGCCCGCCGCGCCCCGTCCTGCCGAACGGGCTCGCGGAACGCCGCAGCCGTCTCGCCCAGGCCGCCGCCGGCCGTACGACACAGCGCGGCACGGCGCCCACCACCTCGCCTCCGTCGGCCCGGCCGATTCCGCCGAAGCCCGCATACGCGCCGACCGTCCACTTGACTGCCTCCGGTGGCGGGCGATCTCGATGACGCCCGGAAGCGACCCGGCCCCCGAAAGCCCGCTGCCCGTGGCACCTGACCTCGCAACGCGCGCACGGGACTTCCGACTACGAATGTCCGTCATCGCCTGCGAGACCGAGGTCGCGCTCGACATGACCCGCGACCGCTACGGCCGCACCGTTCACGAAGGCGCCGCGGCAGCCGCGCGCGCCCACCGGGATAAGGCGGCCGTGGAGGCGTACGCCACGCACCTCGCCCCCTACGTCGATGCACTGCTCGATGCCGCCCGCCGTGCGCTCGACGAGCTGCCGCCCGCCCGGCACCTGGCCGGGTGGCGGGCCGTGCTGGACGGTCTCGCCGTCTCCACCGCCGAGATCCGGCGGGCGCTCGACCGGCCCGCCGCCCCTGGTTCCGCCGTACGCACGCAGCATGCGGCCTTGTGGCCCCACCTCGCCGCCTGGGCGGACCACGGCTCCATTGCCGGCAACCTCGCCGATCAGAACCAGCACCAGCACCACAAGGCCCCACTGACCGACGAAGAACAGCTGGCGTGGACCGAGCGGGCCCAGGTCGCGCAGCGGCGAGGCGAGCTGGAGCTGACCGAGTCGTGGTACGCCGCTGACGGGCAGCCCATCACCCTCGCCCATCTGATCGAGGACGACGACTCGAGGGTGGTCGCCCTCAGAGGTGACCCGGACGCCCCCGGCTGGCAGGTGATCGGGCACTTCGCCCACGAGTACGAGGCCGGGCAGGTGCTGCCCGCTGCGGTCCCGCCCGGCGTGCTGCGCGCGGACGTCTCGGAGTTCAACCGCCCCGCGCCCGCCCCCGAGGTATCGCTGCAGGAACTCATCCGGGACGTCATCGAGGCCCAGCACGCCGGCGACGCCTCCAACGCGCTCCTCGGCGCCACCCAGCGCGGCCACAACGCGGGCCCGATGATCCGCCTCCAGGAACTCCTGGAGACGGCAGGCCAGTTCGCCAGCGCACTGGAGACCGTCCAGGGCCGGCAGATCGCCGCCCGGCTCACCGCACTCGGCCGGCAGATCGACTTCCTCACCCGCGAAGTGCACGACGCGGCCGAGGACCTCGGCGCGACCGTCGCCGTCCTGCCGCCGCACCGCACCCCCGCCCTACGGGTCCGCCCGCGCCCCGCCGTGGACACCACACCGCCCACACCGCCACCCCGCACAACCACCGCCCGCCAACGCTAGGCACCGCTCCCCGAGAGAAAGCACCCGTTGTCCCTGACCGCACCCCCGGCCCCGGCACCGCGCATCACCTACGGCGCGGTGCTGGGCAGCCCGTACGTCGCCCGCCTGCTCGGCGGCACCCTCACCGGCCGCCTCCCCAACGGCATGGCGCCCGTCGCCATCCTCCTGTGGGCCACCGCGACCGGAGGCAGCATCGCCTTCGGCGGACTGCTCAGCGCCCTGTACGGGCTGTCCTCCGCGCTGTCCCAGCCGGTCAAGGGACGCCTGATGGACCGCCACGGCCAGACCGCCGTGCACCTGCCCGCCGCCCTGCTCAACTCCGCGCTGCTGGTGGCCCTGCCCGTGGTCGGACCCCAGGGAAGTCCGGCCCTCGCCACGGCGGTCGTCGTGGCAGCCGGCCTGACCACGCCGCCCCTGGAGGCCGGGCTCCGGGCGCTGTGGCCCAGCGTGCTGCCCAATCCCCGGCTGCGGCACGCCGCGCTCGCCCTCGACACCGGCACGCAGGGTCTGCTGTACATCGTCGGCCCACTGCTCGTCGCCGCGCTCGCCTCCGCGTACGGCCCGTCCCTCGCGCTCGCCGTCACCGCCGCCCTCGGTCTCGTCGGCACCGCAACCGTCGCCTGCGCATCCCCTTCCCGGCGTTGGCGTCCCGCGCAGGCGACGGGCACGGACGGCGGGCCCGGGCGGCGGCTGACCAGCCCTGGCCTGGTGCTGCTCTTTGTCTCCCTCGCCGGCGTCGGGTTCGCGATCGGGTCCATGAACGTGTGGTCGATCGCCATGGCCGAGCGCCACGACGAGGACATGCTGTCCGGGATCCTCCCCGCCGCGTTCTCGACCGGCAGCTTCCTGGGGGGCCTCGTCTACGGACGCCGCACCTGGACCAGCACCACCACCGGCCGACTGATCGCTGCCGCAGCCGCGTTCCTGGCCGGGTGGCTCCCCCCTGCTTGCCCTCCTGGGACCGTACGCGGCCACCTTCGCGGTCATCGTGCCCGGTGCGTTCCTCACCGTCGTGGTCGCCTGCGCCTACGTCACCACCGACGCCCTCACCCCCGCGGGCCGCACGAGCGAGGCGTACGCGTGGCTGATCCTGTCGATCGGTGCCGGCCAGTCCGCCGGCACCGCCCTCGCCGGACGCCTCGCCGAGCAGCCCTTCGCCAGCGCCGCGCTCCCCGCCGCCGGCGCCGCGTTCGCGGTCACCGTCCTGCTCGCCGCGCGCCCGCACCTCAGCCCCGCTGGCCATCTCTCCCGGGCCGACCGACACCGCCGCCCACCCCAGGGCCGGCACAAGGCCCCCATGAACAACACCGCAAGCCTCTGACTTTCATACCTATTTGAGGAGATTCATCTATGGCTGTCCGTACACAGTGGACTGTCGAGCACTCCTGCTCCCACGAGGTCGTCCATGACATGTCCAACCGTCCCGCCGACAAGCGCGCCGGATTCGCCCGCTGGCTCGCCGGCCGGGACTGCACCGACTGCTGGAAGGCGGTTCGCGATGCCGACGCAGAGGCCACGAAGGAGTGGCTCGCCGCCAAGCGCGCCGAGGAGCAGCAGGCTGCCGTCGAGTGGGCGGAGAAGTTCGACATGCCGCAGTTGGAGGGCCCGGAGAAGGCCCTGGACTGGGGGGAGCGGTCCCGCCACCAGCTGATGACCTCCGCGCACACCGCGCTGGTCGTCGAGGGGTCCTGGGACGAGGCGGACTGGGCGGAGCTGGAGGAGAAGGCCCGCTCCATCACCCGCGCCGGATGGTGGATCGACCAGCGGGACGCGGAGGGCACCGACCTGCTCGAACTCCTCGACGCCGCCGGCGAAGACGACCGCGGGACGGAGAACCCGTTCCGCTGACGGGGGCGGAACATAGCCGAGGATCGCCGGTTAGCCAAACCGGCGATCCTCCGGACCATTGTTCCTCCCACCGCCACCCGCCCCGCGTGGAAGGAACCGCATGTCCCAGCCCCCGCCCACTCCGGCGTTCGCGCCGACACCCGACCCGCTCACCCCCAACCGGGACATCACCCACGCCCACTTCCAGGCTGGCGACACGGTCGTCGTCCTGAAGGGGGTCGCCGGCGGAGAACTGTGGGGAGACGCCATGCGCGTGGTCGCCCCGTCCTGGCACACCCCGACTGACGAGGACGGATGGCGGCTGCGCGATGCGACCGGCGGCGCACAGACGTACATCACCGCCCACCCCCGCTACCTCGTGCACCTCTCACGTCGCTGCCCGGACTGCCTGATCCATCTCCGGGCCATGGAAGATGCCCTTCTGTCGAAGTACACCGACGACAACACCCTGATCGACTGCGGCTGGTACACCACCACCGCCCTCAACCAGTTGGTGCACATCGCCGATGCCCGGGGCAGCCGGTGATTCCCCGTCTCCACGAGCGGACCCACACGCCGAACGACGTGCTCACCGAGGCGCTGGGACGTCCGGTGTCGCCGGACGAGGGGCTGACCGAGCACACCGTCATCGCCCACTGGCCGGGCCTCGACTACTACACCTTGGACGATGAGCAGAAGATCTGGACGTCCCTCCAGTGGGCTGAGCACCTCGAAGAACCGCTCATGGAGCACCCGTTCGCCGCCAGCGCGAACGGCGACCGGCGCGCGATCTTCCACCTCGAGGTCCGGCTCCACCCCGACGACCGTGAGCTGACCGGCCCCGAATGGGCCGAGGCCGCTAACCGGCTGGCCCGCGCCGCGGGCATCGAAGTCCCCGGCGAGGCGAACGGCTGCCGGTGGATCGCCGTCCATGCCCAGCCCGGACGCCTCGACCTGATCGCCAACCTGATCCGCCTCGACGGTTCCTGGCACACGCAAACTGCCGAGGTCCTGCGACGCCTCTCGGCCGAGTCCCGCCGCATCGAGCAGGACCTGCGCCTGACGCCCGTACGAAGCACTCCAAGGCCGCCAGCCCTCGCCCGGCCCGCCTCCACAGCATCAGCCGAGCTCGCGGCCATCCTCTCGCAGCTCGCCGACGAGGAGACCGGCCCGTTGGCCACAGTGCGCGGACTCGTCGAGCACACCGCCCACCGCATCGCCCGCCAGCCCGATGCCGCCAGCACCGCCATGGCGCACCGCCTGGAGCTGATCGCCCGCCGCCTCTACGGCATCCAGCAGGACCTCGACACCACCGCGACCCACCTGAACGCACCCACCCGGCCACGCACAGCCTTCCCGGTACTGCCCAGCATCCCGGCAGCCGCACGGCGATCACAGTAGGAGAAACGTCTCTTTGCCCCTGGCCGACCGATTCCTGACCGTCCGCCGTGACCCGCACTCCGAGGAGGTCCTCGCCCGCGGCGGAGACCCCGAGGCCCACAGCGTCCTGCAGCGTACGGGCTTCGTCCCGGTGGTCCGCGTCCACGAGACCTACCACCGCGCCCCCACCAACCTCATCGAGGACGACGACGCCCGCCTCGGGATCGAAGCCGTCGCCCGGCTTCGGGCCGTCGGATACCACGTCGACTGCGACGAGGACTTCGACACCGACCGCCGACCGCCGCTGGGCGCCTCGGTCGCCCATCTCGCCCATCGCATCCGCGAAGCCACCACCACGTGGGATGCGGCCGGCGTGCTCACCGAGCTGACCGCCTCCCACGACGGCATCCTGGCCGCCCTCGAAGAAGTCCTCATCGCCACCGCTGAGTTCCACGACGGCCTTGGCGACGCGGCCGACCCGCACATCGCCCGCCGTCTGCGCTACCTCGCCGACGAGCGTCTGCAAGCCATCCGTAGCGACCTCTCCCACACCCGTAACGCCCTCGCCGACCGGCGCGTCCCGCACCCCGGCCGCAGCAGCTGCGCCGAAGAGGTCCCCTCCACCGAACCCGAGCGCTCCGCCGTCTGCGCCTGCCCACCACCACCGCGCACCGCGCCGGCCCCGCCACCGCCTCCCGTGGCCGCCGGGCTGCGCCGCTGACCCCACCTCGCTCAAGGACACCATGCACGACTACGACAACTCCGAGCGCCTCGCCTCGTACGCCGACGTCCTCGCCGGCGAACTCCCGGGCGCCTGGACCAGTTCCTACCTCCCTCCCGAAGACAAGGACGACCTCGCCGAACTGGCCGACCGCATCTGGGACCTGGACCTCGTCGCCGCCTCCCTCGCTGAGCACCCACTCCAGCAGGCCGCCGTCCTGAGCCGCCCGGACGGAGCCCAGCTCGTCGTCCTGGAACGGCACGACGAACGCGACGGATTCCTCGTTGCCGCCGTCGCCCCGCGCGCACTGCCCGACGAGGCATACCGCGCAGTACCCGAGCCCAACGGCATCGCGCTCGCGGACGATCCGTTCCTGAGCGCCGAGCAGGTCGCCGGCGACCTGCTCGCCCGCTACGACACCGCGCTCGCCCAGGTCAGGCACAACGCCCTGGGCGGCATCCAGCCGTCCCAGTCGGATCGGGTCGTTCTGACCTGGCAGCAGGACGGCAGCGTCGCCGCCGCGCCCGTGGATGACACGGCCGGCGCCGTCCTCGTGGCTCACGGCTTCATCCAGGATCCGCATACCGGTATCTACCGCCTCGACGCAGACGACACCAGGGCCCAGGCTCGCGCCCTGCGTGCGATCGGCCCCCAGCTCGACGCGCTCGGCATCGGCACGGCGCTCCAGCACCCCGCGCTACGGACCGCCCCCACCGCCGCCATGCCGCCGGCCCCGGCCGCCACACGAACCCCGGCCACCAGGGCTCGATGAAGCAAGGGGAGCCCGACTTCCTGGTGCTGGAGTACGTCACCATCACCAAGGACGCCCCCGCGCGGGCCGGGAGCGGAGTCCCGCCGACCAGCTCATGGGCCTCACCGGATGCCTCTCCCAGGACACACGGCAGATTGAGTACCTCCGCAACCTGGCCGGGCGTACTCCCTCGGCGGGCAACAGCGCCGCCGCCGGAGCACTACCCCCGCCCCCGGCATCCGCGCCGTCCCGTCGCCGCTGACCCGCACGACGATCAGGAGCACCGCACTTGGGTAACCGAGCCGACGACTACGGGACGGACGTCGAGTTCTACGTCAAGGCACTGACCAGCACCATTTACGCAGCCACGCCGACCGGCGCGTCGGAGAAGCTCCTCGCGCTGCTCGACCGCCTCGGCCTGGAGCGCCAGGAGGTCCGTACCGGCGGCCCCGTCTACGTCTGGCACACCGTCCCCGACCACCTGGTCCGAGGTGGAACAGAAGCGCCTCGCCACCCGCGCGATCCCAGCCCTCCTCGTGGCCGGATACAAGGTCAACATCGATCCGGACCTGTTCGACGAGGCCGCCTACCAGCAGGCCGCACGCGAGGTACGCGCCCGCCAGCCCAGGGCCGCCACGCGCAGCCCCGCCTCGCCTGCTGCCTCTCCTCCCACAGCGGCGGCCCGCCGTACCCCGTAAGCCCGAACGGCGGCCCCGGTGCCCTCTTGCCGGGGCCGCCCCCGACCGCACCACCGACTGGAGTCCCCGTAACACCCCGCACGACCACCACGCCGATCTCCCGGCGTCTCACGCCCCGTCTGGCCACCGCTCTGTTCCGCCGCTACCTGCGCGCCTGCACCCCCATCGGTCCCGATCGGACCGTTCCGCTGGCTGGCGCGCGCCCCGAGGCCGGTCCGAGCGAAGCCCGGCGGATTGGCCACCGCCACCACCACTGATCCCGACCCTCGTCCTGGAGGAGCATGCCCCACCCCAACCCGCACGTGCACCTGGCCGACGAGATCGCCCGTCAGCTCGGCCAGCTCGGCGACAAACTCGCGATACTCCCCCCTCACGAGGCCACGCAGGTCATCGCACGCGTTGTGGACTCTGCGGACGGCGTCCTCGCCGGGGTCACCCACCTCGTGTCCGTCAGCAGCATGTTCGCCAAGGTGCAGGCCGAGCGCGGCGCTCTGCCGGCCGAAGTGTGGCTCGCCCTGGGACGGGCCTCGAATGAGCTCGACGCCATCGGCGGGGACCTGGACGAACACCGCAAGACCCTCCAGTACGTCAGCGACCGGCCCAACACCGGACCGGCGAAGCCCTCAGCCCCTGCTCCACTCGTCGTCCGGCGGCACCGGTGAAAAGGCAGCAGTGGAAGGGCTGGGGCCCCGACGAGCAGGCCGAGCAGCACTACCTGGTTGAACCCCGTGCCCTCGCCGGGGGCGGCGATCTCCGGCACGTCTCCGAGTTCCTGCGCGCCTGTGGGTGGCGGGACAAGTCCAAGGCGGGCGGTCCCCTTGCCATGGAAAGCCCGGACCGCATGGTCCGCATCGCCTACGACCCCTTCGTACTGCCCGGCGGGTGGACGATCCACGGTGCCGCGAGCGGCCACCAAGAGCAGTGGTGGGCAGTCCTCGGGCGGCAAACGCCGGTAGAGATCGTCGCCGGTCTCACCGACGCCCTCACCCGCCCCCGCTCCGCGCACGCCCCCAACGTCTGGGCACCTTTGCGGGACCAGGGGTGGCACCGTCCGCCCAACGCCGAGCATGTGACCGCGACCAGCCCCGACGGCAGCGCCTGGATGCAGTTCCACCAGGGCCCCGACGGCGAGGCGGTGTGGTGGTCCGGGGCGAAGGACGAGCAAGGCAACGGCTGGACCGCCCAGTTCGCACCCAACACCCCGATGCACCTCGTGCAAGCCTTCTCGACCGCGCTCGCCAGTCCCGAGCCCGTGATGCGCCCACTCGGGCGGGTTCCACACAGCGCCCAGATCCGCACCACGTCCGTGTCCGTCCTGCCCTCCGAGCTCAGCGCTTGGCAGCAGGCCCGGATCGCCGCCGCCCGCGCCGCCACCTGGGCGCGCAACGCCGCTCGGAGCAGTCGGCCCCGCACCACGGCCCGCTCCCACGCTGACGCCGGTGGCGCCCGCACCTACCGCTGATCCCCCACACCCACCAACTGAGGAGCTTGATGCCCGCACTCACCCCGGACACGATCCGCTCGGCGACCGAGACCCTGTCCCTTCTCACCGACTACCTGCGAGAGAGCCCCGACCCCGAAGAGGCGCTCGCCCTCGTAGAGCCTCTGCTCGATGAGTACACGGGCCTGCCCGTCCAGCTCGCCGACACCTTGCGCGCCCTCGCCCGTGCCCTCCAGGACCACCCGGACGTCCCGCGCACCCTGGCTGGCGACCTGCTGATCACCGAGCTGCGCATCGCCGCGTGGGAGCAAGCCGACCAGCACTCCCTCCACGGCGTGCTGGACGGCCTCCGTGAGCTGTACGGCAGTGCCGCCGGGGGCGTGCAGGGGTGCGGCCGGTGCCGGTGAGCGAACGGCAGCTCGCTGCCTTCGCCGACAAGCACGCCTGGCGGATCCCGTTCGACACCAGCCCCCGCCACCTCGCCGGCCCCGGCGACGCCCGCCACGTCACCCATGGCCTTGCCGCAGCCGGATGGACCCGCACGTCCGACCCGCTGAGCGCCGAGATCGTCCTGCGCAGCCCCGACTACCGTCACAGCCTGCAGTTCGACCCGCAGTCCGCCACCTCCGCGTGGTGGCGGCTGCGGGCCGAGCCCACAGGCACCGAGCCGGGCTGGTACGCCGAATTCGGCGAACTCGTCCCCGCCGAGATCCTCGGCAGCCTCACCGACGCCCTCGTCTCGCCGCCACCCACCCTGTCGGCGGCCCCTCTGAACACCCTGGAGGACGCCGGATGGCTGATCGACGGCCGCGGATCAGCCTTCTCCGACCCGCCGGGGTGCACGGTGGAACGCCGAACGGAACAGGGCGACGCCACCGTGCCCTGGGGCGTGTCGGCCAGCGTCTCCTGGCACGTGGAGGCGCACGATCCCGAGCACAGCTCCCGGGGACCACGTCTGTGGCACGCCTGGTTCGACGGCCACACCCCCACCCACCTGGTGCACGCCTTCGTCACCACGCTCGCTGACAGCGCCCCGCTCCAGCGCGGCATGTACGACCGCACCGCCCACCACGGCGTCGTGCAGAAGCCGAGCCCGCTCACCCCAGAGCAGGTCGTCGAGGCGCACACCGCCCGACTCACCGGCATCCGCAGGCAGGCCCACCTCGCGCGGCGTCGCCGGCCGGAAGCCGTGACGCCCCCGGTGAAGGAAAGCACCACCCGTTCCACCGCTCGCCGCTGATCCCGATAGGACACCTCACCATTTCCCTCGATCCCGCCGCTCACCGCGAGTTGCTGCATCACCTCGACGGCTTCGTCGGTGACAGCAAGAAGATCCTCGACGCCTGGGACGCGTACTCCGACGAGCACACCGGCCTCGACGGCTGGCCGTACGACGACCACGCCTACGGGCTGCGCAAGAGCCAGCGCGACGCCGACACGGTCGCCGCGTTCGAGACCGTGCGCGTCGGCGCCCGCCACCTGCTGGCCACAGCCGAGATTCAGCTCGCCCACCTGCCCGCCCACGCAGTGCGGAGCCACTGGGGGTGGCAGCTCGGCGTCCTGCGTGACGCGCTCGACCGCCTGGATGCGCTGCACGGCGAGTGGGTCCAGACCCGCGAGAGCCTTCCCGCCGCCGCCCGGCCCGGTACCCCGGCGTTCGACGACGTCCTCGCCTAGCACCACGCCGAATGCTGGAGCTACCTCGACACCTGGGCCACTCACGGCGACATCGTCCTGGACATCAACTCCGCAGCCCGGCACGCACCCACGCCATTGGTCCCGTCGCCGGCCGTGACCGCGGTCCCGGCGTCCGACCGTGCCATGCCGGGGCGGAGGTGACCGTGCCCAAGTCCCCTGACACCGTGGACGTCGACTTCATCGCCCCTCGCCACCTGGCCGGGGGCGGAGATCCCGCCTGGGTCACCGTCCCTCTCCATCGAGCCTGCGGCTGGAGCTACGGCCACGACCCCCTGATGCCGCGCGTCATCCTCTCCAGCCGCGACCAGAAGGCCCTCCTCCGGCTCGAGCCCGACCCGGACGGCCAGTGGTGGACGCTCCACCACGCCCACCAGCCGGACCGGCCCGCCTGGTACGCGAGCTTCGGCGCACGCACCCCGGTCGAGATCATCGCTGGATTCATCGACGCCCTGACCGACCCCGCCGCGACCGCATCCGCCGAGGCCGACCCGTACGAACCGCTCCAGCGGCTCGCCTGGTCGCCTCCCACCACCGGGGGCGACGGCCTCCTGTCGCCCGACGGCACCGCGTACGTACAGCGCCTGGGCAGCGCGCAGGAACCAGGCGCCTGGTTCGTCACCGCCACGCTCGGCCCGGACCGGCAGCCGGTGTGGCAGGCCCGCTTCGGCGAGCACACCCCGCCGCACCTGATCACCGCGTTCACCACCGCGCTCGCCGATCCGAACCCTGTGCTGCGCACCGGCAGCATGCGCAGTCTCCCAACGCGCCACCCGGACGCGGTCACCCGCACGCGCCAGGAGGTTCCGGCCGTGCAGGTCGCCTTGGCCCTGGAAGAACGCGTCCACGCCCTCGCCGCCCGCCGCGCCAGCACGCCGGCGAGTCCGAGCCCCCTGCGACGGCCACCGGACAACAACCGCCGCAGCCGCTAACCCCTTCGTCCCCCGCCCGGAAGCAAGTAGCCCTTTGCCACCCTCCTCCAACAGTTCCTCCGACGGGTACGACATCGTCTTCCGTCTCCTTCTCGGAGTGCTCGGCGTCGTCGTCCCGCTGTCCCATCTCGCCTGGCTGTCCGGCAACATCACCTCGTGGCTGACCGCCGGCCACTGGGCGCCTTACCAGCCGACCACCGCCCTCCTCCACCCTGAGCAGCTCTGGCCCCAGGTGGGAGAAGCGTCCCTGATTGTCGGCGCTCGGATCGTCCCGATCGCAGCCCTGCTCGCGCTCGGCGCCGTGACCGCCGTCCTGTGGTCCCGCCACAAGACCAGCAGCAGCGGCCGGAAGAAGATCACCGGCATGGCCAAGGCCAGGGACATCGAACCGCTGATGGCCAAGGCGATCACCACCAAGGCCCGCTCCCTGCGCCCGAGCCTGAAGGCCGCCAAGCACATCGACGCCAAGGACACCGGCATCCTCCTCGGCAACCTGCAAGGCACCCGTCACGAGGTCCGCATGGGATACGAGGACGTCGCCGTCGCGATCATGGCCCCGCGGTCCGGCAAGACCACATCCCTCGCGATCCCCTCCATCCTCGCCGCCCCCGGCCCAGTGCTGCTCACCTCCAACAAGGCCGCCGGCGACGCCTACACCGCCACCCTCGACGCCCGAGCGGCCGTGGGACAGGTCTGGTCAATGGACCCGCAGCAGATCGCGCACGCCGCCCGCGAGATGTGGTGGAACCCCCTCGCCGACGCCAAGACCCTCGACGGCGCCGGGCGGTTGGCCGGCCATTTCCTTGCCGCCTCCGTGGACGCGAGCCAGCAGGGCGACTTCTGGTCCAAGGCCGGCAGCAACATCCTGTCCCAGCTCTTCCTCGCCGCCGCCCTCGACAACCGGCCGATCACCGACGTGATGCAGTGGCTCGCGTTCCCCGCCGATCGCACCCCGCTCGACGTTCTCCGCGACCACGGCTTCTCCGCGGTCGCCGCGCAGCTCAAGGGCACCGTGGAAGGCCCGCCGGAGACACGGGACGGCATCTACGAGACCGCCCGCCAGTACGCCGCCGCGCTACTGAACAGCGAGATCGCCGCGTGGGTCACCCCGCAAAAGGATGTCCCCGAGTTCCGCCCGTCTCAGTTCGTCACCTCCACCGACACCCTCTACCTGCTGTCGAAGGATGGCGGCGGCGGTGCCTCGGCGCTGATCGCCGCGTGCGCGGACTCCGTGATGCGGGCCGCCACTGCGCAGGCGGAGCGCGCTGGCGGACGCCTGGATCCGCCGATGCTGGCGATCCTCGACGAGGCCGCCAACGTGTGCAAGATCAGCGACCTGCCGGACCTGTACTCCCACCTCGGCTCCCGCGGGATCATCCCGATCACCATCCTGCAGTCCTACCGCCAGGGCCAGAAGGTCTGGGGGGACGCGGGCATGGACGCCATGTGGTCCGCCTCCACCGTGAAGGTGATCGGCTCCGGTATCGACGACCCGGACTTCGCCGACAAGCTGTCCCGGCTGATCGGCGACCACGACGTCGAGACGACCTCCACCTCGCACTCCGAGTCCGGCAAGTCGACCTCCGTGTCGATGCGGCAGGAGCGGATCCTGCCCGCAGACGCGATCCGCGCCCTGCCCAAGGGCACTGCCCTGTGTTTCGCCACCGGTATGCGCGCGGCGATGCTCGACCTGCGCCCGTGGTACCTGGAGCCCGGCGCCGCCGAACTGACCGCCGCCTCGAAGCGGGCCTCCGACGGCATCACCAAGCGGGCCGTCGCCAAGCACGCACCACGGCAGACCGACTTCGGGACCGCAGCATGAGATCGATACGGCTCCCGGATGGCGCCCGGCTCGCCACCTACATCGACGGTCCCGCACAAGCACCCGCGACGGCAGTGCTCGTGCACGGGCTCTCGGTCACCGCTGCCCTGTGGCGCTCGCACGTACCGCTCGTGCTCCTTGAAGGGATGCGCGTCGTGCGCTACGACCAGCGCGCGCACGGCTACTCCACCCGCGGCGCCGCCGCCCTGAGCCTCGACCAGTTGGCCGACGACCTCGCCCGGGTTCTTGAGACGACAGCGCCACGGGGACCGCTCGTGCTCGCCGGCCACTCCATGGGGGCGATGACGCTCATGCGCCTGGTTGCGCGCCATCCCCACTTCGCGCCCCGCATCCGCGGGCTGGTGCTGATCTCGCTCCCGTACGGCGGCATCAGCACCCGCACGGGCACCGGTCCGGCCCAGTCCTTGCTCACGCTGGGCCGCAACCTTCTGGAGTCCGCGTGCACGCACGCGCCGTACCTGCTCGACGCGGTCCGGCGGCGCCTTCCCACCACCAGCCGGTGGGCACTGCGTCCAGAGACCCATCCGGCGTCCGGTGCGCTGCCGTTGCCGTGCCGGCAGGGCCTGCACACCATGGCGACCGGCGACATCGCTGCCCTGTGGCACGACCTCGCCAACCAGCAGCCCGACCCCGGTCCGCTGCAGCAGCTCGGCGGCCGGGTCCACCTTCTGGCCGGAAGCCTCGACGCCCACATCCCGCCCGAGCAGACCGGTCGTCTTGCCGCCTGTCTGCCCGGCGCCCGGCTGGAGACGGTCGCGGACGCCACCCACGCATTGCCCCTGCGTCACGCACAGCTGGTCACCGACCGAATCTCCCGCGGCACCTCCCCACTGTTCAGCTCTGACCGATCTCCCGGAGCCACACCACCCCATGCCTCCGCTCAGCCTTGTAGAACAGGCCCAACAACTCCGTGACCTGGGCCGGGAGTTCGAGGCCCTGCACGCACGCGTCCGGGATGTCTCCTACACCCCCGGCACCGACGCGCTGCGCCGGATCAGCCCGCTCCTGCTCAAGGTCCAGGATCTGATGGCCACCGCCCTCGTACGCCTGGGCGCGCTCGACGGCGGCGCGTACGCCGACATCGCCGGCAGCCGCGCCAGCCTGGAGTGCCTGGCCTCGGTCGTGGCCGCTTCCTCCCTGGCCGGCAACGACCTCGCCAGCGCGCTGTACGCCAACCCGTACGAAGGCGCGCCGTTCCCCGGCTACCCAGCAGACAACCAGGCGGTGCGCACCGCTCGCCACGCCGAGGCCATACCGCGCATGACCGGCCACCTCGCCGATGCCGCCCACCAGCTCGACCTGAGCGCGATCGGGTGCCACTACGTCGCCACCGGCATCACCCGCGACCTCGCCGCCGCACAAGAACAAACGAAGCCTGTTCAGCGGACGACCGGCCCCACCACAGCCCCCTCAGCGTCCCGCACACCCCGCGTACGGCGTTGACGCTGCCCCAAGCAGCCACCAGCCGGACACGCCTTCTCTCCCGCCGAGGACACCGTTGCCCCCTTTCCACCTGTTCGCCCTCCAGCTCGCCGACCGTCTACCCGGCACTTGGACGGCCCTCTACCGCCAGTACACCCGCGCCGCCGACCAGTTCGCTGAGACATGCCGCGTGTGGACGCCGCTGGACGCCCGGCCGGCCATCGCCTTCCGCAGCGACGGAATCACCCTGCGGCGGGAGGACGACCTGGCGCTCTACCTCGTCGAGCACCGGCGAGGCCGGGTCCTGGTCTGCCCTGTGATCCCCCACGGGCTGCACGAGGACATCACCGACCGCATCCCGGCGCCGCCGACCGTGGCCGGCCCTCTCGATCCGGCCCGCGCCGCCTGGCGGATCACCGACCGCGTCCTGCCCCACTACACCGCTGCGGTCACCGGCGCCCGCGAAGCCACCGCCGCCCTCGCCGCCCGGCGCTCCTCCATCCCCGCGCTTCTGCCCGTCCCGCAACCGGACATCTCCCGAGCCCGCGCCCGCTGACCGGCCTCCACGCTCCGCCCAAGGATTACCCATTCACCCCTCCCCCCAGTTCCGCGCCCTTTCTCTCGGTGCTGGCGTCCAGTCCAGCACCCTGCTCACCCTGTCTGCCGAAGGCATCCTCCCGAAAATCGACTACGCGATCTTCGCCGACACCGGATGGGAACCCAAATCCGTCTATGACCATCTCGACCGCCTCGAACGCGAAATAGCAAAGCCCGCCGGTATACCTGTTCTCCGGGTTTCCTCCGGAAATATCCGCAACGACGCCCTGAACCCGGATCACCGTTTCGCCTCCATGCCCCTCTACATCCTCAACACGGACGGGCGTCCTGGGATGACCCGGCGCCAGTGCACCGGGGAGTACAAGGTGAAGCCCATCAAGAAGAAGATCCGCGATCTTCTCGGCTACCCGTATCCGACTCGGGTACCAAAGGGCGTTTTCGTAGAGCAGTGGATCGGCATATCCACCGACGAATTCCACCGCGCCAAGGACGCCGACGTGAAGTACATGCAGAACCGGCATCCGCTGATCGACATGGGCTGGTCGCGTTTCGACTGCGTTCGCTATCTCACCTCTCTCGATCTGGCCGAAACGCCGAAATCGAGCTGCCTGGGCTGCCCTTTTCACGGCAATGCGCAGTGGCGGCACATCCGCGACAACTCCCCCGCCGAGTGGCAGGACGTCGTGGAATTCGACGCGGCCATCCGCAAGGGCAATGCCCGCGCCAACGCCAGCGGCAATCGGCTGCTGGGCGAAGCGTTCCTGCACCGCTCCCGCGTCCCCCTCGGCCGGGCCCCGATCGACTACGTCACCGCCTCGGAGTGGGCGGCCCTCCAGCAGGAACTCGCCGACGAGGATGAGTTGGAGCGGGGTGTCGCGGGCGGCTGCTCGCCCTGGGCGTGCCGCGGGGATGCGGACGCGCTGGCGCAGGAGGACTTCGGGCTGGCCACGTGATACTCGACCTCTTCGCGGGGCCGGGCGGCTGGAGCAGGGCACTGGGTGTCTTCGGCGTGCGTGACGTGGGGCTGGAGTGGGACGAGTGGGCTTGCAAGACTCGTGCTGCCGCTGGGCAGTTGACGATCCGGACCGACGTGGCGATGTATCCGACGTGGCCCTTCCTCGGCCGGACGCGCGGGCTGATCGCTTCTCCGCCGTGCCAGGCGTGGAGCATGGCCGGCAAACGTCTTGGCCTGGTGGACCAGCCGCTGGTGCATGCGGCGGTCGAGGACCTCGCCGCCGGACGCGATACCCGCGAGCGCCTTCTCGCCGCCTGCCGGGACGAGCGTTCCTTGCTCGCGGCCGAGCCGATGCGCTACCTCCACGCCTTGAACGCGGTCGGCGAGCCCGAGTGGGTCGCCATGGAGGAGGTGCCGGACGTTCTGCCGCTGTGGAAGCAGTACGCGGTGATCCTGCGCGGCTGGGGGTTCTCGGTCTGGTACGGGATCCTCAACGCGGCCGACTTCGGCGTTCCGCAGACGCGCAAGCGGGCGATCCTGCTCGCCTCCCGAGTCCGTACGGCACAGCCTCCCACGCCGACGCACGCCCGGGCCGCCGAGCCCGAATCGCTGTTCGGTCCGGGCCGTGCCCGCTGGGTGAGCATGGCCGAAGCTCTGGGGTGGGGGGCGACAGACCGGCCAGTTCCCACCGTCTGCGCCGGGGGCGGGCCCGGTGGCGGCCCTGAACCCTTTCCGTCGGGCTCCCGCAAGACGCTCTTGGACGCCCGGGAGCGAGGAACCTGGATGCCGCGACCGGACGGAGTGGTCCTTCAGTCCCGCCGCGAAGGCGCGGGGTGGGCGGCACGGCACGGCGCTCGTGAGAACCGTGCTGCCACCGCCCCGGCTCCGACGTTCACCGCCGAGGCGCACCGCTGGTTCTGGTCTCTGCGCAGCAACAACCAGGCCAACGCCACTGTCCGGTCCATCGAGGAGCCGGCAGGCACGCTGTTCTTCGGGCACCGCGCGAACGAATGCACCTGGGTCGCCACACCGGTCTCGGCGCCGACGAAGGACACGGTCGCACCGGCAGTGCCGGAGCCGATCCGGATCACCGCTCGCGAGGCCGGCATCCTCCAGACCTTCCCGGCCGATTACCCCTGGGCCGGGAACAAGGGCCAGCAGTTCTCGCAGATCGGCAACGCGGTCCCGCCGTTGCTCGCCGGCCACCTCCTCGCCCCGCACCTCGGCGTCACCCTCGACCCGAACGACTTCACCCTGGCCGCCTGATGCCCCTCAGCCCCGAACCCGACGAGGACGACCTCGACACGATCCCGGCGCCGCAGCCGGTGTTCCACGTCGAGCAGGCCCTCCTCGGTGCGCTTCTTCTCGATCCGCACCGTCTCGGCGACGTGACCGGGGTCTCCGCCGGCTCGTTCTCCACCGCCGCGCACTCCGCCCTGTTCACCGCGATCAGCACCCTGCCGCCGCCCGACCCGGCCGAGCACGCGAAGAACACCACGTGGCTCAACCAGATACTTGCCGCAGGCCGGGAGCAGGCACGCGGACTGACCGCTTCCTATCTGCACACCCTCATCCAGATCTGCCCCTGGCCCCGCCACGCACCCGCCTACGCTCGGATGGTCGAGGCCGAACACGCCCGCCGGCGATTGCGGGCCGCCGCCGAGCACCTTCTCCAGACCGTCCACGACGCCTCCCTCCCCCACCCCGTCCAGACGGTGCTCGCCGAGGCCGACACGCTCGCCGCAGTCGTGGACGACATCGCAGCACGCTTCCCACCACGCGCCGGGGTCCTGCCCCGCACCCCGCCAGCCATCGCACCCGACGATGCCGAGGCGGCGGCCGAGGAGCAGTTGCTGCTCGCTACCGCCACCGCCCACCCCGCGGGCATCGAGTCCGTACGGTGGCTGCTCCCCGAGGACTTCACCCAGCCGCTGCACGCCGGCTTGTGGCAGTGCCTGACCACCCTCGAACGCCGCCACGAGCCGGTCGACCCTGTCACGGTCCTGTGGGAAGCCCAGCAGCGCGGCCTGCTGGATAACGGCAGCGAGCCGGGCAACGTGCTCCGTCTTCTCGCCGAACCGGCCGGTTCCGTCGAGCACTGGGCCGAACGCGCCTTGCGGCGCTCCCTCCTGGTCACCGCCGACCACGTCGGCCGCCGCATCGAGGCGTACGCCGGCGACCCGGCGAACACACCGTTCCAGCTCGTCGTCGGTGCCCGCCGGTCCCTCGCCGACCTCGGCGCCATCCGCACCCGCTGGCAGCACGCCACCGGACGGATCATTCCTCAGCGCCCGCGCCCCGCGCCTACCACCCGCGCGGGCCCTCCGACCACCACGGCCGCCCGCACCGCTCGCGCCGCCCGATAGCCCCACATACGCCGGTGGCCGGCCCCGAAGGCCCGGCCACCGGCACAGGAGACGACACCCCCACATGACCACCACCCTGCCCATCGACGCGCACGTCCGCCTCGATACCCACCCCACTCATCCCAGCGCCGTCATCGCCGTACTAACCGGCTCCCAGGCCCACATCCCCCACGTGGGCCTGGAGGCCGCCAACTGGACCGTCGTGGCCGACAACGTCCTGGTCCTGGCCCGCATCGATCACGAGGAGCCCTACTGGGCCGAAAAGGCGGCCCAGCAACTGGCCACTGACGGGATGAGCATCGAGATCACCCCGCGGCTCCGGGAAGCCATGGCCGAGGAATGGACCTGGGCCGACTATCCGATGCCCTGGTGCACCCGCAGCGAAATCCGCGAGGTCTCCGACGCGGCCCAGAAGATCTATGACGACATCCGCCATGGCCAGCTCCTCATCCACGCTCACGCCGAGGACGGCCACACCACCGTCGCGGTCGGCACCTACCTCGGCAGCGGCAAGAGCGTCTATCTCCACGGCGAGAACCATCTGCGGCAGGTCGCCGACACCTTCGACTCGCCCGCCGTAGCCCTGGTCGCCTTCGAGAAGGTTCACGGCGCCGCCATGCGGCCCGGCCCCGCGCCCCTGACCGACACCGAACGCGCCGCCGCCCAAGCCCGAACGTCCCCACCCGCCGCCGCACCTGAGCCTCCACACCCCACGGCGGAAACGGTCCCCGCGTACGCGGCTGATGCCGGCGACCACGATGCTCTGCTGGAGGCGTTCCTCGACGCCCACGGTGACTGGGAGAAGTGGCGGACCTGGTCGGACGAGACGACCCACGCGATCCACGAGTCCCAGACCCTGCGCATCGAGCGCGTCCACGAAGCCCACCCCCGCGAGACCGCCTGGACCATCGCCGCATACGAGACGCCCGTCTCCGACCGCATGTGGGTCCTCACCGCGACCGCCGCCACTCCGGCCCCAGTGCTGCAGGAACTGCTGGATCACCTCGCCGACGGCAACGGCTGGGACACGGCCGTCGGCGCCCCGGTGGACGAGAAGACCGTCGCCGCCGCCACACTGCCCCTGTCCGAGGCCGGGTGGAAGCACACTGTGGACGGGCGATGGATCGGCTGGACGTCCCCCGACGGGGACACGGGGGTCCGGTTCGACGCCGTCGCCGCCCAGCACCCGAGCCAGAACCTCGCCACCTGGACGATCTGGGCGGGACAGGACATTGATCGCCCCCTATGGGCGATCAACGCCTCCAACTACATACCAGCCAGCGTCCTATCCCACCTCGCGGGTGAACTCCCCCACGGAGCCGGAACGCGTCAGCCTCACCCACAGCCGACACCACGAGTGAACCACTGTGCCACCGGGCTGCCGCCCGGACAGCCACTCCAGCTTCCGGACTCGCGGCGGCGTTGACCGGTCCCCAGAACCGCCAACGCGTCCCCCTCCAATCGGGTGATGGAGGCTGGCGTTTCGCTCGATCGGATTGACATCATGCCTCCGGCTGCGCTGCACTGGCACCACCTGGCCCCACGAAGCGGCCAGCTCCGGGTACTGCGAACCGACCCTAAGTACCGACGGACAACCCTCTTCGACTCTCTTGGTCAATCACTTCATGCAACGTATTTCATGCGCCTTCTGTGCTGGGTCGGGGCACGCTCACGAGGAGGGCATGATGTCCATCAAGAACCAGGTCGCGTGCGCGCGACAACAGCTGACGGGAGAGTCGCTGCGTGTGGCACGACTCCGCATCCAGGAGTGTTCCGACTGGGGGTCACTCCTTCCCAGTGCTGCGGAGACGCAACAGCTTCTGGAATCGCTGCTCTTGCAGCACGTTGGCAAGCCGCAGGCTGTGAGTCGCTATCCGCTCGGAATCGCCGAGGTTGTTCCCGCATCCGCACGTGTGGACATTCGCTTCGAGCGCGGCGACCTCGTACGCCCCGCCTTGGAGATGCTCCCCTTTCGAGAGCGTGGCCAGCGGACGATCCACGGCGTGCCCGGATTGTGGGCCACGGTCGTCGACAGCACCATCGAGGTCGCGTTCGCACGCCGCCCCGAAGCGGGCGTCCTCGCTCTCTCCTCGCTGGACAGCTCGGACCTCGGTGGACTTCTCTCGTCCTACGAGTCCGGCCTCTCCAAGGAACGGCGGGTGCCCCTGTGGACCGTCGACCCCAGTGCGCTTCCCCCCGAGAAGTTTGGCATTCGGAGACGAAAGCCCCAGCCGCGGACGGTCATCGATGACCACCGCCCAGCGGTTGGGCTGGCCAGCGCCCTCCTTCGACGTATTCACCTGTGGGACCGCTTGGCAGGCCACGCGGGTATCCAGGTCACTGTTGAACGTGCGGACCATGGGATGGACTGGCACATCCTGCGCGAGGTCCACCCGAGCGTCCCCCTCCATGACGATCGGCTCGCCGCCATCCTGCTCGAACCTGTTGCAGGCCCCGGCCTGATCACCGACCTGAAGAACCACCACTGTGACGGCTGTAACTGCTTCATGGAGTTCACTGCACCAGTCGGCAGCGGTAGTGGCTGGCGAGGCATCCTTCGCGTGGAAACCGTTGCCTCGCGCGGCCCAGAACGGCCTGTTTCGAAGAGGCCGCGTCACTTCACTGCCCTTGGCGAAGTCGGCTTTCCCAGTCACGGAGATTCCGTCACCAGTTCGCAAAGGGCAAACGGCCACTCACCACGGCCGGCCGACGCCACAAAGGGCGATCAGGCACGAGGCCGATGTACTCAACTTCTCGCCCCTCGTTTCGGTCGAAGCCAGTGGGATCTCAGGGGTATTGCGCTGGAAATCGGTGCGGCCTGGGCACTCGAAGGCAGCGCAGTCCTCGTAGTCGGGCACGACGTCAGTGCCGACCCGGAGGTCCGCCGACTCAGTCACCACACCGGACTGGAATGGCCCACGGTCGATCATCCCAGCATCGCCCTCACCCCACCATGGCGACCAGAACGGTTGGTCCCAGGAAACGGGTCGTTGTTCGCCTATACCGCATCCGGATACCGCAAGGAGGTGAACGCCCTACTCCAAGAGGCACGCCAGCACTTCAACTGGATCATCTTCGTAGATTGCAACGACGACTACGGTATGGGGCCATACATCGAAGAGTCGGTGGACAGCCACATCGTCGTGGTCTACAGCCGCAGATATGACGAGAGGCTTGTAACAGTCGAGGCACGCAACGGCATCGCCGAGCACCGTGAAGTTCCAGTCAGCCCTGCAGCCGCCGCCATGGCCTGGCGCCACGAGCACCTGGCCGGGGTTCCGCTCGACCGCGTTCCCGTCGCAGGTTTGGTGCTGCGACAACCACTCACCGGCCCGGACGCTTGTTCACCAGACTTCGTCGATCAGGTCGACGCAGAGCTTGCCCGCCTCGGGACACCCGTACTGACCCGCTTGCCCGAGAGACATACAAGTGGGCGGCTCCGCCTAGGGGCCTCCTCGCCAACCGTGCTCGACAATGTCGATGACGACTACCGGGTGGCCTACGTGGAAGCGTGTGCCGCGATTCGGCCAGCACTACTGGCAGCCGAGCCGTGCAAAATCCCGCCGCGGACAGATCCGTGGGACTAAGACGAGACAACACTCGCGTCTTGTACCTCAAGCTGCATCGTGTCGCGGCACGACGGGCGCACCGGATCAGGCCCACCGGGGCTCGGCTCCAACGAGCGTAGGAGGCGGCGCAACATAGCGCGGGACCGCCGGTTAGCCAAACCGGCGATCCCGCGCACCATTAGTAGTCCACCGCCACGCCCTGCCCGCTCGTCGAAAGGCACCTCCCGACGCCCCCAGACCAGCCGCGACGCGCTACGGACGAGAGGCCGGCACACGATCACGCCGCCGCGTAGCTCGCCCGGAACAGATCCTGCGCCCGCTCCACGTCCCTCAGCGTGCGGAGCTGCACCTCCAGATCTCCCGTCCCGTGGTGACCGAGACCGGACACGTCGCGGGTAAAGCCCGGAACGAGGTCGACGTCCTTCGGATCGACCTTCAGGTAGACCAGGAGCTTGCTCCGCTGCGGCGGACAGAGGCAGGCGAAGTTCCGCAGCCGCTGATACGCCCGGTAGGTCTTGCGCTCGACGCGGTTCACACCGTCCCCGAGCCCGAGCAGTGCCTCATCGACCGCGTTCGCCAGCTCGACCATCAACGCACCCTGGACGTCGGCCGCTGCCCGAGCGACCGCCTGCTGCCGCACCCGACGGGCTGCCCGCATGCCCCCGCTCACGGACGCCACGGTCTCAAGCCCGAGCAGATCGCTGCCGAAGAGTCGGTAGCGGACCAGGTCGATCGACCTCCGGTGCTCGCGCACAGCGTGCACGTCGTAGCGCGTGAAGTCGCCGGCGATACAGATCAGGCGCGGTCCGCTCCACAGCACCTGGGACGCGGCTGTCACCCCGAGCCGGTCGCGGACCAGGTGCTCGAACTCGACGCGATGGTCCATCAGCCACGACAGGTAGAACAGGCCCTGGTTGATTACGCCGGCGTCAACGCCCCGCTTGTACTCGACGATGACCGGCGACCCGTTTTCGTCCAGCCCGAGCGAGTCGATCCTGCCCCCGTGGACCGGCCCGGTGCCGTACTCGCTCGCCAGGAAACGGACGCCCAGCAACGTCTCCATGTGCGCCTCGACGAGGCCCTGCACATCCGCCTCGAGCTCAGCAAGATGCGGCATGACCTCGGTCACGCCGCTATTCGTCGTGTTCGTGCGGAACAACTTCAGGCCCGACACCTTCCCCTCCTCGGCTTAGGAGATCATCAACGCCGGGTGGGGGCAGGATTGTTTCCGCGAGGGTCTTCGGGCCTGTGAAGATGGTGTGAGAAGCTACGTCCGGGTCACCGGGGCGCATCAGCGTCCCACGGGCCCCAGGGATCCACTCATCCCACATACGTCCCACAGCATCACGGGACGAGCGCCAGGAGGACTGCGTTTTCGCAGGTCAGCCCCGTAGCTCAGTGGATAGAGCAGGTGCCTTCTATGCACCTGCTCCCATTGCCCGCTGCGTCGCAGTTGTTGTGGGCGTAGCACCCCCTAGCAACACGTTGTCCGGCCGGTGCGGCTTCCCGGTCCGGGCTCCGGCCGGTGCGGCTCGGCCCCAACATCGTTGTCAGCTCATCAGGTTGACGGGAGACCCCTCGCCCTCCGGTGCCCTTCCGCTGTCAGCGGTACCTGTCACAATCCTGGACATGAGTGATGACCTGCCATCGCCTGACATGTCGCAGGCCCTTGACACCCCCGAGAACGCTCCTCTGGTGAGTGAGTGGCTGCTCGGCACGAGCGCTGTGCTGGCGTATCACCTGGGGAAGACGGATACGGCACGGATGATCGCCGACGTGTCGTCGGCTGAGGTCCGACTCTGGAACACCGAGTACGACCACGAGGGCTACCGGATCGTGCTCGTGGTAGAGCCGAGCCTGTACCCCACATACAACGAGGGGGAGTTGGAGAGCATTGCCGAGGTGATGCGAGACGTGCTGTGGGGGTCGAGCAAGTCCGTTGATGCGCTCGTCGCCCGGCCGTCGATCCCTCGCCTCGGCCCGGACTGGCGCAGGCAGGTCAAGACTGCGGACAGCCCCAGGCCCAGCAACCAAGGCCGCAAGGTACAGCTCGAACCGGGACACCCAGTCGAAGATCAGCTCCGCTTCACGAACGAGTGGGAGCTCGACGTCTACCGGGTACTCAGGGAGCGGCAGCACTCGCTACCTGACAACGAGACGATCGGCATCGTGCCGCTCGGAGGTATGAGGGTGAGGGGCTGGACCTTCGAGCCCGACCTGTTGATCACGTATCGCGGCTACGCAGGTGTGATCGAGATTGACGGGCCCCAGCACAAGGGCCATGCCGGGCGCGACCACAGCCGCACCCGCCTATTCCTGCACTCCGGCGTGAAGGTGGTGGACCGGCTAAACGTGGAGGAAGTGAAGAGCCGGGCCGAGGTGGAGAAGTTCGTTGAGGACTTCCTGGCACAGCTCAAGCGGTAGAAAGCGCGCAGCTTCCGCCGGTTAACAGGGGCTCCAGACCGCGGGCCGGGTCCAGGCTTTCCACATAGTCCGATCGGTCACCGGGCCCGCGTTCTGCTTGACCGGCGACCGCGTCAAACGGCACACAGCGGACCCGCCGGGCACCAGGACGCTGGAAGGCGACCCGACCGCCGTGGTCGAGTCGTTGGTCGAGCAGTTCTCCGCAGCAACGGCCGCAGCTGCCCTTTTTCGACGTGCTCGATGACTTCGCGCCGCCACACCGGCACTGCGCGCAACGATCCGCTGCCGGTTCCTCCATCTGGCAAAGCAGCAGTTGAAGACGGGCCTGCGGCATCTCCACCCCCCTTCTGGGTGCCCCCGCCTGGATCCCCCGTCGCCTGGGAGTCTGTCGGGACCCGAAAGCCCGGGTAGCACCGTGTCCACTTCGTACGAGGCGGTGGCTTCACGCTCACCGAGCGGGCTCGTCCGCGGTCCGTGGCGCTCGTCGCACCGACGGCAGCCACCAGTTCGCCCGCCCCGCCAGAGTCATAAGGCTGGGAACCAGTGCCCCCCGCACGAGCACGGCGTCCACCAGTACCGCGAATGCCAGGCCCAGGCCCGTGAACTTCAGCGGGGTCACGTGGGACATGGCGGGGCCGGCCATGGCGGCGGCGAAGACAAGGGAGGCCGCCGTGACGAGTCGGGCCGTGTGCTGCATTCCCTCGACGACTGCGGCGGTGTTGTCTCCGGAGGCGAGGTATTCCTCCCTGATGCGGGCGACGATGAACACCTCGTAGTCGACGGAGAGCGCGTAGGTAGTCGCAAGGAGGAACACCACGGGTTCGCCGCTGAGGTAGCCGGTGACGCCGAAGTCGCCGAAGAGGCTGCGGAGGTGTCCTTCCTGGAACACGTAGACGAGGAAACCCAGGGTCGCCGCCATGCTCAACCCCGCGACGGCGACGGCCTTGAGGGGGACGAGGAGGCTGCGGGTGAACAGGGCCATCAGGACCATGGTTGCCACTGCCGCGAAGCCGCAGCTCCACGGCAGTGCGCGATGGGCGGCGAACAGGGCGTCCACCACCTGTGCCGCTTCACCAGTGACGTGGGTGGTGCCGCGCACGGGCAGGGAGCGGATCTGCCGTACCAAGGCGGCGGACTCGTCGGAGTGGGGAGGGAAGCGGGAGGTGACGGTCAGCAGGGGGCCTCCCGGCGTGTCCTGGAGGGCGTTCCAGGGGCGCGACGCCTCGACTCGTGTGCCGCCGCGGTACTGGCCGGTGAAGCTTCGCACGACGGCCGTGTGCTGCTGTGCCGACAGAGTGCGGGCGAGGTGATCGACGACGTCGCGGGGTGTTCCGTTCGGGAGCCCCACGGTCAGTTGACGTTCCGGTGCCGAGTCGAAGTCCTCGCGGATTGCCACGGCGGTGGTGTACGTGGTGCTGTTTCGCGGCAGGTCCTCCACGCTGTTGGGCCCGAGGACGACGCGGATCGCGGGCAGCGACATCACGCCCAGTACCGCGGTGGCGGCAAGCGCTGTCATGACGGGGCGCCGGATGATTGTCAGGGTCACCCGGCGCCACCGGACGGCTGCCGCCGCGCTATGCCGGCCGCGTCGCCGGAAGGGGGCGAACACGTCCCACCGGTCGATGTTCCGCCCGAAGAGCGCCAGGAGGGCGGGGATCACGATCACCGACGCCGCGGCGGAGAACACGACGACCGCGATACCAGCCCAGGCCACGGAGCGCAGGAACGCCATCGGGAAGAAGAGCAAGGCGGACAAGGATGCGACCACGATGCTCGCGGACGCGAGGACGGCGCGCCCGGCGGTACGGACGCTCCGGCTGATGGCGTGCGGTATCTGCGCCCCGTCGGCGGATTCCTCACGAAAGCGCGTGACCACGAGAATTCCGTAGTCCACCGCGAGGCCGAACCCGAGAGCGGTGGTGACGTTCGAAGCGTAAACCGAGACGTCCATGAAGGACGTCAGCAGCCTCATCGAAGCAAGGGTGCCCGACGTGGCGACGAGCGCGCTGACGACCGGCAACATCGCCGCGACCAGGGAGCGGAAGACGAACAACAGGATGAGGGCGCCGAGAGGCGCGGAGACGAGTTCCGCCCTCAGCAGGTCCGAACGGTTCTGGTCCAACATCTCGGCGTACGTCCACGCGGGTCCCGTGGCCGAGATGCGCACCGGTCCCCGCTGCTCACCGAGTGCTGTCACCAGACTTTTCGCGGTCTCGGTTCGCCGGGCTTCCCCACCGCTCAGGTCGACGACCACGAGCGCGGAGGCGGCGTCCCGGGAGAGCAGCGCGGGGTCGCGTGTGGTCCAGTACGAGAACGCGGCCGCGACACCTGGGGCCTCCCGGACCTGTTGCTCCACCGCTCGTCCTGTCGCGGTGACCTCCGGTGCCTGCACGTCGGACGCTGCCTGGAGCAGGAGCACCAGGTCGGGCTCGGAGACGCCATAGCGCTCGGCGAGCACGGCGCTGCTCCGGGCCACGGCGGAGTCCGGCGGGACCGCCCCGGTGTTGCCGAGCCGGTCCAGGCCGCCGATGCCGAACGTCCCCATCAGCAGCGTCACGAGGGCGCAGATGACGAGCGTGGCAGGAGCGCGCCGCCACGGCCTCCAACGGGTTATGGCATGGGACAACCGGCGGCCGGTCCACTCCTTTCTGGAGCCGGCGGCACTGTACGGACGATGCATCGCTGCGCTCTCTCCCCTGTGGACCATGTGGGTGACGAGACCGGTGGTGGCTGCGACGGTCGGACCCTGCACGCCCGCGGCTTCGACGCGGTGCTCAGCCGCGCCACGACATCCCACACCTCCCGTTCGCTGCCCCGTGCTGTCGCCAGGAGGCCGGTCAGCTGACTTGCCGAACCGCAGGTGCGGCGGGGTCTCCGCTGTCCTCGTCGCGAGGGTGAGTGCTGCCAAGGTGAGTGGTGATCACCCTGAACGCCGCGCACCCCATCCACAGGTTTCCCAGCAGCCAGGGCAGGTTGGGCGCGTAGAAGATGAAGTAGCCCCAGGCGTCGTGTACCGGCATGTCCGGATATCCGGCTGCGTGCGCGTGCCAGAAGTACAGGATCACTGAGTAGGAGAGGTAGGACGCCACCGTCAGTTGGAGCGGGTACCGCCATGGCCGGTCACGGAGGATCGCCCAGCCCAGCAAGAGGTTCAGCACCTGGGTGACGTAGACGTTCAACGTCTCCAGTGCGAAGGGGAGATAGACGTCTCCCTGTCCGTAATAGGTCCTGTCACCGTCACCGTAGATGGAGAAGAGGGTGGCGAAGACATCATCTTGGTGGTGAATGGTGCGGAAGTGGAGCACGAAGTACAGCTCCACCGAGAAGGCGAGGAGGCAGGAGAAGGCAAGAAACCCCAGAGTGGCGCTGTCTTTGCCGCGCAGCCGTGCCGGACGCACAGTGGGTGGGTTGATCGGCTTGACGGGCGCTTTCAACACGGCCTCCCTGACGCGGCGTGTGTAGTGGCCAGCCACCGGCCCAGGGCCCACAGCGGGAAGTAGGCGGCGTAGAGGCGGTAGTCGAGCATCGCTGTGCCGAAGAAGACGCCGGCCGCGGTCTCTTGTCGCCAGGTGCCGTCCGCCGCCTGGTGCGCGCACAGCCATCTCACGCCGCTTTCGAGGGAGGCGCTGTCGGGCGAGCGGATCTGGAGCAGGGCCAGCACCGCCCAGGCCGTTTGCACCGGTTGGCTGGGGCCGCCCTGGATGTAGCGCTGCTCCAGGCAGCCGCGGTGGTGCTCCGACCAGCCGCCGTCTTCCTGCTGGACGGATTCCAGCCACTCCGCGGCCCGTCGCATCGAGGGGTGGCGGGCCGGCAGTCCCGCGGCGTGCAAGCCCCGTACCGCGAAGAGTGTGCCGTAGATCCGGTTCACTCCCCATGCCGCCGGCCAGGAGCCGTCGGGCGACTGGGAGCGCAGGAGGAAGCGGAGGGCGCGGCGGCGCGCCCGCGCGGTGTCCTGTGCGTCTGACGCGGAGGCTTCGGGGGGAAGCTCGGCAAGCGCCACCAGCGCCGAGCCGGTGCACTCGATGTAGGAGTCCTCCACCACGCAGTTGGTGAACATCTCGGCCGGGTTGAGACGCTCCAGTAGTCGCGGGCCGCGCCGGGGCTCGTAGGTGCCGAAGCCGCCGTCGCCGTTCTGCCGGTGCAGGAGGAACCGAGTCGCCTGCGCCAGTCGTGCCCGGTCGGGCACCGGTGCCCGGGGGTCGACGCGGGCGGCGTGCAGGAGAGCGGCGGCGGCTTCGGCGGTGCAGTCACTGACCGGCCAGCGGTGCGCGCCTTCGGAGAAGCACCAGCCGCCCTGGGCGGGCGCTCGGGCCGTCACGGTGGCATCGGGGATGTCCTCCGTGAGCTGGGCCGCCGTGAGGAACGAGCAGGCGGCGCGGACGGCGGTGAGAAGCCTCGTGTCCTGCGGTGCGGTGCTGTTGCCGGCGAGCAGCGCTTCCACCGCGAAGGCGGTGTCCCAGGAGTGGGAGCGGGCGCCGGCGTAGCGGATGCCTCGTTCCGGATCCCTCCAGCGCCAGCTCTCCACGCCGTCGAGTGCCCGATCGATCTCCTGCCGTGCCGCTCCCGCGGCATGCAGCACGACGACGTTGAGCAGTGTGCTGACCGGGGAGATGCCGGCCTGTCCGGTCACTTCCTGCTCATGCCGCACCCGCCGCAAGCAGCGGCTCAGTGCACGGCGGCGCAGTCCGGGCAGTGGTGCGCGCTCGTACACGGCAAGGGCGGTGAAGGCGGCCCGCAGCGCCCTGCTGGGCGGAAAGAGGGCGTCGGCACCCAGCAGGGTGCGGTCGGCCGGGCTCGGGGAACGCTCGCCGTACAGTTCCCGGCTCAGCGCCTCGCCCAGGCGGCCGAGGTCGTGTCTTACGCGGGCACCGTACAGGTACGCCATCGCCTGGTAGATGGTGCGGGTGTGGCAGTACAGGCGGTCCGGGTGGACGGGTGTCCAGCGGGGCAGGAGGAAGATCTCGGGTGGCAGCGGGTTGACGGCACGGTGGTCGTACAGGCCGATGATCGCCAGCCACAGCTTGCCCCAGGTCGGGATGGCCGCGACACCGCCGGGCTGGGCGCGGAGCCAGGAGCGGGCCCGCGCGCACAGCGGGTCCTGCGCCTCCAGGCCGAGCAGGCGCAGTGCGACGTAGGCCAGGGTGGTGCAGTAGAGGGACGGACCGGAGTCGGGGTGCTGTCCCCATCCGCCTTCAGTGGTGACCGTGGCGGTGTAGTGGCGCACGATCTCCGTGCGCGTCGAGGCGGGCAACGGTCGGTCCACGACGCGGTGCACGATGACGTACTGCGAGAGGATCATCGTGTTCCAGACCATCTCTCCCTCCCAGGCCCCGTCGCCGCCCTGGACGGAGAGAAGATGCTCACAGGCCAGTCGACGCGCCTGCTCGGCAACGTTGCGCGGGGGGCTTTCCGTCCGCGAGGGCGATGCGTGAGGGCCGTTGCCGGTCACGGTCAAGGTATTCCTCCCACTTGCGGATGGTGAGGTCCTGGAACAGGCTCACTGCGGGGTTGAGTTCGACGACCGGGGCGGCATGGTGCGTTTCCCAGCCGCGCTGCTCCGCCTCGAGGGCTTCTCCGTCCTCGCTGAGCAACGGCCTGATGGCGAGGGCCCTGGCCGCGCGCATGAGCGGGCGCATGAGACAGCGCGGGACTTTGCGGTTCGTGCCGGGAATGCTCAGCGAGTCGAAGTAGAAGAGGAAGAAGACCTGGGTCGTGCTTCGGTCCAGGGGCAGCATGAAGCACCAGTGCTTGATGGCGCCGCCGGTGTCCGACCGCTGATAGGGGTACTGGAACGCGAGGTGAATGGACGTGGCGTCGACGCGGCGGCGGTCGACGAACCGTCCGGAGAAGCGGCCACCGCCGATGTGGGCGTCGTAGGACACCTCCACACTCTCACCGACGAGTTCGTACCGCGTCAGCTTGGCGTCCCAGAAGGGGCGGTACTTGCGGTGCAGATAAGCGTGGGTGAAGTCGCTGACGTTGTCGGTGACCATCGAATGGTGGGCGCCCCAGACGAAGGACAGATCCACTCGGGCCCAGGCGTCCGGGCCGGTCAGCTCGGGAATGTCCGGGACGGCGCGTGTCGCGGCGAGGGCGGGGTCGCCGGGGAAGATCCAGATCATCCCGTGGCGGCTGGTGACCGGATAGCTGGTGATCTTCACCTCGGGCTGGGCGCGGCCGAAGAGGTCGTGGGCGTAATGGACCACCTTGCCGTCACCGTCGTAAGTCCAGCCGTGGTACGTGCAGGTGAGGTGGCAGCCGTTGACCTCGCCGCCGGACAGAGCCAGTTGACGGTGTGCGCACCGGTCCTCCAGGGCATGCAGGGTGCCGTCCATGCCCCGGTAGACCACGATCGGGTGACCCCAGAAGCGGGTGGCGAGCTTTCCGCCAGGTTTCAGTGCGGCGTCGTACTCCACGGCGTACCAGTAATCAGGGTCCATGCCGGCGGCGCGCACCTTGGCCCGCTTGCCACGCGCCTGCGCGAATACGGGAGGGCCGGAGTGCGAGGGGGAAACGGAACGCGTGCTGGAGGGCTCGCCGCTCACATCTGCTCCAAGGCTCGGCGGGACAGTTTTCGGTAGCGCACGGAGAGTGGGGCGACGGGCGCCGGAACGAAGGTGGAGTAGTCAGGCTTGTGGTCGGCGCGCACCGTCTTCAGATCCACCCGGCGCAGGAGAACGCTCCACACCGTCTTGACCTGCTGGTAGGCGAAGGCCGTGCCGACGCACCGGTGCTTGCCCCCGCCGAAGCCGATGAGGCTGTAGGGCTGACGGTGTTCCGCGCGGGGCGCCTCGTACCGGGAGGGATCGAACCGGTCCGGATCGCGGAAGACCTCCGGCATGCGGTGCGCCACGGCCGGGGAGAGCATGACCAGCGTGCCGGCCTCCAGCCGGTGGCCGTCGAGCGTCAGGTCCCGCATGGCTTTGCGCATGAGCAGTACCAGAGGCGGATGCAGGCGTTCGGCCTCCCGGATGCACCGCTCCAGTACCTGCATCCGGTGCAGCGCACGGGCCGTGGCCTCGCCGGATCCGGTGAGGACCGCGCGTTGTTCCTCGCGGACCGCGGCGAGGTGCTCGGGGTGCCGCAGCAGCAGCACGCCCGTCCAGGCGGCCAGCACCGCACTCGTGTGCTGGCCCGCGAAGACCATGCTGATGAGCGTGCCGATCACGATCTCGTCCGGCAGTGGCGCTCCGCGCGTGTCACGGGCAGCGAGGAGGGTGGCCAGCATGTCGCGCTGTCCGCCGCTTCCCTCCGGTGTTGCCTTTCGCCGTTCGGCGATCACCTGGGCGATGGCGGATGCGATGGCCGCGCGCGCCCGGTCCCGGCGGCGGAAGGCGGGCAGCGGTACACGCGGGCTCAGCACGCCCGCGAGTCGGATACCGCTTTCCAAGTCGTGGTAGAGGTCGGGCAATTGCGGGCCCATGCGCCGGTGGAACTCGTCACCGATCAGGCAGCGGGTCGCGATGGCGACCGTCAGCCGGTTCAGCTCGGTGAGCAGGTCCAGCTCGCCCGCCTCCTGCCAGCGTGCGACGTGTGCCTCGGCTTCCTCCTCCATGACGCGGGCGTGGGCCTCGAGCCGGCGGGACCCGAGCGCGGGCAGCAGGTGACCGATCTGCTCGGCCATCGCCTCAGGTTCGGCGTCGTACGCGACCCCCGGCCCGAAGACGGGCGCCATGAAGCGGTATGCCTCCCTCGGGCTCAGCACCGCCTCGTCGGCGGTGAAGACGGCCGCGTGTGCGTCCGGCCCGCAGGCGAAGTGCACCTGCTGCCCCAGCAGGGGGAATCGGAAAGCGTTGCCGACTCGTTCACGGCCGGTACGCAGCAGGGTCACCGGATCTCGGCGGAATCCCATGACCGGCCCCAGCCACGGGGCGTGGCCCCCTGGGAGCAGCGGCGCGGTGCGCCGCCTCCCCTGGTCGGCGGGGGCCGGTGTCACCGCACGCTCCACGCGGTGCCGCGGCCCGCCGGGGCAGGCTGCGACCGGCGGGCGCGCTCGACCAGGCCGCGGTCGACGAAGCAGCGGTACGCCTGCTCCACCGCCTGGGCAATGTCCCCCGGCCGGAACCCGAGTTGGGTGCGGCTACGGGAGCAGTCCGCGCGACGCTGGGAGCGGAGAAAGCCCACCGCGGCCGGAGTGAAGCGCGGCTCCCGGTGCGGAGCGAGCACCGCCCTCGGCGCATCCATGAACCGGGCAAGGCCGTGCATCATCGGAGCAGGCACGCGGAGCCTGGGCTTGGGACGTCCCGTGGCCTCGCTGTAGAGGTCCAGCATCTGGTCCACGGTGCGGAATTCCGTCGACAGCAGGTACTTGCCTCCCGGACGGCCGTGCGCCATGGCGAGCAGATGACCCTCGACGAGGTCCTGAGTGGAGACGAACTCGAAGCCACCGGGGATATAGGCGAGCAGTCGCCCGTGGGCGAAGTCCAGCAGCAACCGGCCCATCCGGGAAGGCCGGTAGTCGTGGGGGCCCACGATGGCCGTGGACACGGCCACTACGACGTCCAGGCCCTGGGAAGCGGCCCTGTGGCACTCGTGCTCGACGAGCACTTTGCTCCGGGTGTACGGGGTGTGCTCCTCGAAGGGGTAGTGCGGATCGTCCTCGGTGCTCGGCCGCCCCAGTGGGTTACCGGTCGCACTGAACGAACCGGTGACCACGACGCGTTGGACACCTGAGTGCCACGCCGCTTCCAGCACGTGCCGTGTACCCGTCACGTTGACGTCGTAGATGCCGCGATGTCCTCGAGCGGACGTGGAGACCCGCGCCGCGCAGTGGAAGACGCGGTTGCAGCCGTCGACCGCAGCCGAAACCGATGCGCGGTCCCGTACGTCGCCGATGACCTTCTGCACGGGCAATCCGTCCAACGCGCCCTGGGCGGCACCGGTGTCGCGCACCAGCACGCGAACCTGGTGGCCGTCGGCGACCAGGCGGCGCACCAGGTTGGCCCCCAGGTGCCCAGTGCCGCCCGTCACGAGAATCATGCTGTGTCCCCTTCATCGTCCATCCGACGCGAGGTCCATCCGACGCGAGTGCGGCAGCGGACATCCGGCGCCCCCCGCGCCCCTCACGGTGCGTGGTGACGTTATCACCAGAAGTGACCGGCACAATGGGCCCGGCCTGGGGGACGTACGCGGACAGGGAAGACGGTTGATGAAGGTTCCAGACGTTGTGGTGGCCGGCGCCGGGGCGGGCGGCTGTGCCGCAGCGCTCGCGCTCGCCCGGAATGGTGCTCGGGTGCAGCTTTTCGAGCCGCACACCGATCGCCGCGGCGTCTTCTCGGGTGAGTGGCTGCACCCGGCTGGTGTAGCCGCTCTGGCACGTCTCGGCGTCAACATGGGAGGGCAGCCGTTCATCACAAACCGTGGATTCGTACTGCACCCGGGAAACGGCGAAGCGCCGATCGAGCTGCCTTACACCCGGGGAACCGCGTTGACCGGGCCCCATCACGCGCTCGTTGAGCGCTTGCAAGACGCCGTGACCAGCACTACGAACGCCGTGCTGCGTCGTGGCGGGCGCCTCGCCGGGGCGACGGACCGCGGCGAAGTCCTCACGGACACCGGTCCCCTCACGGCCCGGGTCGTCGTGGGTGCCGACGGCCGTGCCTCCACCGTCCGACGATCCCTGCGGGAAGGCTCAGCTCCGGCCATCGCCCTCTCCTACACCGCCGGGCTGGTGGTCCCCGGGGCCCGACTACCGGTCGAGGGGTACGGACACATCTTCCTCGGGGGCCCTGGATCGGCACTCGCCTACCGCATCGGTCCCGATCAGGTACGCCTCTGCCTGGACGTCCCCCTGAGCAAACCCGGTCCCGGTGAAGTGCTCGCGTACCTCGAGCAACGGTACGCACCACACCTGCCCCACCGGTTGGCCGAAGCCTTTCGCACACAGTTGCGCGAGGGTCACGTCCAATGGGCAGCCAGCCGCTTCCGCAGAAGGGCGTTCTTCGGGCGCGGGCGCGTCGCGCTGGTGGGAGACGCTGTCGGGTACGGCCATCCGCTGGCGGCCCAAGGACTGACGTGCGCGATCCTGGACGGGGAGTGCCTCGGCGCGCAGCCGGACTTGGCCGCCTACCGCCGGACGCGTACCGCACAGTCCCGCGCCCCCGAACGAGTGGCTGCCGCGGTGCACCGTGTCCTGACGGACGAAGACCGGGCCACCCTGGCACTGCGGCGGTCGTTGTTCGACATCTGGCGCGCCGATCCTCAGGAACGGGCACGCACCATGCGCCTTCTGGGGGTGCAGGAACACCGCCGAGCCGCGCTGAGCGGCTCGGTCACGAACATCGCCGCTGGAGCCCTGACGCTGACCATGCGGCACAACGACCGGGACATCATCGACGTCGCCTCGACCGTTACCGGACTCGCGGAGTGGCTGTGGTGGATGAGCGGCTCCCATGTCGGCCTGCCACGGCAGCGGTTGCCTCGCGGAGTGGCGTTCATGAGCCCCTGGTGATGCGCCTCGGAGGGCCGTAGGGTCGCGGTCCCACGTGCGCGCCCTGGCATCAGTACAGGAAGGGAACCATCCTGAACCTGGCCCGCCGGCAGTACTCCAGCCACACGGCCCCGTACTTAGCGCGGCACCGCTTGTCGTCCCGGTGGGCCCGGTGTACGAACAGCCCGGCGAGGAAGACGAGAACCAGGTACGGCGCGAGCGAAGTGGTCCCGCACAGCACCGTCCAGCTGGTGTACACGAGCAGCTCGCCCGTGTAGTTGAGCTTCCTGCCGAGGCCCCAGAAGCCGGAGACCAGTAGCTTTCCTCCGACTGTTTCCGCCGGACGCCCCCAGATCGTGATCCCGCGGTCCTGCTTGAACCGGTGTTTCTGCTCGTTGGCGCCACGGAAGAGCCAGAAGCCGGTGAGGAAGAGGAGCGTGCAGGAAATCCCCGCCCACAGGGCAAGCGGCTCGTGGACGCCCACCAGGGTCCGGCCCGGGAGGCTGTAGAAGAAGGGGACGAGGACAAAGTCACCCCACACCAGCATCCACCCGAACCGCTCCGCCAGGATGTCCCAGGTGTAGATCATCCCCCCTTCGAACTGGAAATAGTTCGCGATGTAGATGAAGAAGAACACCTGGTAGAGCGCCATCCGGCCGCTGACGGAACCGCCGTCGAGATATTGGGCGGCCAGGTACGAGACGTTGAAGAGGAACAGCGCGATGAGCGATGGCCGGTACGAGAACAACTTGAGGTCCACGCCGCCCCACGCGGGGTTGAGTTCCACGCCACGGACATAGTCGACGAGCGCACGCGCCGGAGAACTCCTGCGTCCAGGCGGTGAACCGCGCCGCCCCCTTACGTAGAGGGCTGTCGCCAGCGCGAAGGCGAACACATTGGCCGCGACGAGGAGCTCACCGGAGTTCCGGGCGGGGTAGGCCAGCAAATGCGGGGCCCAGATCCATGCCGCACCGGCCATGACGACCGACAGCAAGAACAGCTTCATCCCGTTGAGGCGGTATTGCGGACAGCCTGCGTGGCTCTTGGCACCCTGCACAACAGGGCCCGGCAACACTCGCGATCCGAGGAACAGCAGTCCGACGAATCCCAACACGACGACGATCGACACGTGTGCCTCACTGGTCAGAGGGTGCTCATGGCAAGCCGGTTTCCGCTCCCGCCGTGGCAGGTGAACCGGGGTCAGAAGCTGCCGCGGGTCGGCCATGCTATTGAGTCAGCGGCGCTTGCGAGTACCAAGCTTTCACCTCATCGCTCCGAAGAATGGGCGGCAGAAGGTACGTTGGGAGAGCGTGGGGCTGCCTGGACGTAGCCGTGCAGACGCTTGTCGGAGCCGTGATTCGGCCGGAGCGTAGCAGCGGACAGCCCAGCGCTCACCACTCCAACGGATGACGAACACGCACCGCGCTTCCGGTAACACCGTCGAGGGAAAACGGCACGCAATCGCTGTGGCTTGGACAGCTGCCGCTCCTGTACGACGGTAGGTTCTTCGCGACCGTAGGTGTCCTGTCGTCCGCTGACGAACAGATACTGCCTGACGCCGCCGAGGAAAGAGTCCAGCCATGACCAGCGACGTGACAGAGTTCCACCGGCTTGAGGAATTGGTGTCAGATCGGAGCAGCCGGGACGCCAACTGTGCCGAAATGGTGGCCACTTACTACGGCTTGGCGAACGACATCTACTGTGCCGGCTGGGGAGAGTCGCATCACTTCCCGCCCTTCAACGGGGAAGCGTCGCTACGAGAGGCGCAGAAGGCGGTGGAATGCCGACTGGCCGACCGCGCGGGGTTGCGGCCGGGAAAGAAGGCATTGGACATCGGAAGCGGCGTAGGCGGCCCAGCACTCACCATCGCGGCACACTCCGGTGCCCACGTGACGGGCCTCGACCTGAGTGACCTGCGCGTGAACCAGGCTCGCACCAGGGCCGCAGAAGCCGGTCTGGCGGACAGGACTCAGTTCGTCAAGGGTGACGCGCAAGCGATTCCCTTCCCTGACGAGACCTTCGATGCCGTGTACAGCTTCCAAGCTATCTGCCACGTACCGGACAAGGGGCGAGTGCACGCAGAGATCGCGCGCGTACTGAAGCCGGGTGCCGTGTCGCTCGGCTACGACTGGCTGGCCAAGGATGGCCTCTCCCCCGAGGAGGCGGCTGGCTTCATCGAGCCGATCTGCCGCCACCACGCGCTGTCCCACCTGTCCTCACCCCGTGAACTGACCGAACACCTGCGCGCCGCGGGATTCGAAGCCGTCTCCGTGGGTGACGCCTCCGACGAAGGAAGCCTCGATCCCGTCTGGTCCCTCCTCGACCAGGCCGACGCCCTGGTTGACGACGACGAGGCGACGCCGCTTCTCCGTTTCATGCTCCAGGGCATCCGCGCACTGTGCGAGGCAGCGCGTGCCGGTCATTTCGTCATTGCTTCCTGGGAAGCGCGCAAGCCCGGGTGAGGCCGCCCCACGTGGTGCTCCGGGCCTGTCCATGGGAGAGGCCACGGGCCCGTGTTGCGTGCGGCATCCGACGGTCGACATCAGCGGAGCCGGTCGCCCTGCCGCAACACCGCAGGCTGCTTTGCCCTTGCACCGCAGTGCGTGCGAGATCGGCAACCCGGCATACCCGGCCAGCCCGCCCGCTTCTACGCCGCCGGATGGCGACCCCGCCGCTACTGGGGGCGTAGACCGTCCCGGCACCTTCCCCCGGCATCTCTTCGGACCCCCGGTGCCCACCTCCTGGGCTGGGTCGGGTACCGGGCCGTGTTAGGGCCCGGTCCGGACAGAGCGCTCTCCGCCGCCGAACGCCACCTCAGGGGTATACGCCCCACGCGACGCCGGGCCAGTGGGCTCACCAGTCCGCCATGACCTCATCCGCCTGCATGCCCTTCTGGCCCTGCACAGCAACGAAGGTCACCTTCTGGCCTTCCTTGAGGCTCTTGAAGCCGCTGCCCTGAATCGCCCTGAAGTGCACGAAGAGATCGGGGCCACTCTCGGGGGTGATGAACCCGAATCCCTTCTCGTCGTTGAACCACTTCACGGTGCCGCTCTGACGCTCGGACATGCCCACTCCTTCGTTTCACGTGTACGGGCCGGGCGTACAGGACGCCCGGAGCGCATTGATCATCCCCGCTGGACGGCGGGCGAGGGCGTAACTTCCGGCTGCTGAGTGGAAACATGCCCCTGTCGGAAAGTGATCCCAACGGCGAACCACCGAGCGGTCAGCCGGCCGCCGCAGCTCCTGTCTTGCAGTCCGCTCTCCGGAGTCGGCCGTCCGGGTGACAGGTTTGCTTGCTAGGCGGGGTCCAGTGGTCCGAGCAGCCACACGCCGGCGGAGGTCGGTTCCTCGTTGAAGTAGAACTCACGGATTGCCTGGAGCATCTCGTCGCGGCTGATCAGCCCGTCGGCGTCCCGGTCGAGGCGGCCGAAGACCTCGCGAGCGTCCGCTTCAGGCAGCCCCATCAGGGCGCCGGACCAGCGAACCTGCTCGTCCCGGGTCAGTTTCCCGTCGCCATCCTGGTCCGCGATGTCCATCAGCGCATCGAGGAACGGCACGTACCCGGCGTCGAAGGAAGCGGGCGTGACCAGCAGGCCGGCGGCGAACGCCGCCTGGTACTCGGCCAGGCTGATGCGTCCATCGACGTCGGTGTCCGCGACCTGGGACAAGTGCTGCCACAGGCCGTCGCTCAGCTCCCGCATGTGCTTGAGCGCGGGGGCCTCGGTCGCGAGCTGGAAAGCGGCGGCGAGGCGGTCGCAGGCCGACTCGAAGTCGGCGCGGTCGACATAACCGTCACGGTTGGTGTCGAAGGTGTCGAAACGGCGGGCGAGCTTGCGCAGCAGGAACGGTGAGATCTCCATGCCCGACACCCTGCCTGCCAGGACGGCGCCTGAAACGCCACCGACGACCGGTAGTACCCGTACGAGGCGCCAGATCGAACCTCGGCTACAACAGATAATGCGCTTATCCGTCAAATAGAGCACGCGGTCACGGAAGCCGCACCGACCCATCCGGCCCGCCGCCGGAGCGGGTGCCGCGGACATCCGCGGAGCTGTGCCGCATAGCCCGCGGCGTCACCAGCCCCGCCATCGCCTCGTGTGCCACCAGACCTACCGCTGACCTGCGAGCCAATCAGCGGGAAGCCGACGCGGACGCGGACGCGGAGACAGTTGGCGTCAGCTGCGCCCAGCGAGGATGAGATCGGCTACGTGGTGCGGGCAGTCAGGGCTATGCCAGGTCACCGACGAGAACTCCCCATGCGCGCTGAGAGTCCGCACTCCACCCGTGGCCGCAGTGGCCCGGCAGAATCCGCAGACAACAACCCCGCACATGCTCAGCAACCTCGCTGGGCCCGGTTCCGCGGGCGTGGACCTCCGCAGGGCGAGGGCGTTGTCCTGCCTGCGGGGCTACCTTGGGGCCGGTGTCTTGCCGGACACCTTGATGCCTGCCTGGCGGAAGTCGTCCAGAGTGGAGGCAATGGTGTCGGGGGCGACACCGACCGTGTAGTCCAGGCGTACCCGTGTTTTGAATCCGGCCGCGGCAGCGTCCAGGGCGGTGGCGCGCACGCAGTGGTCGGTTGCGATGCCCACCACGTCGACATGCCGCACCCCGCGTGCGCGCAGCCAGTCCGCGAGGGAAGTTCCTTCGGCGTCCGCGCCCTCGAAGCCGCTTTTGGACGCGCTGTGGGCGCCCTTGAAGAAGACGGCGTGGACCTTGCCGCCGGCGGCGGCGGGGGCGAAGTTCGGGTGGAATTCTCCGCCTTCGTCTCCGGCGACGCAGTGGACGGGGAAGCTGTCCTTGAAGTCCGGGTTCGAGGAGAAGTGGCTGCCCGGGTCGATGTGGTGGTCGCGGGTGGCCACGACGTACTGGTAGTCACCGCCCGCGCTCTGCTCCACCAGCTCGGCGATCGCGGTGGCGAGCTGCGCGCCTCCCGCGACGGGAACACTGCCTCCTTCGCAGAAGTCCTTCTGCACATCCACGACGATCAAGCCACGGCTCATCACGAACACCCTTCAGGAGGACGGTACGACCCCCGTCTTCTACCGGCCTTCACACCTCCGCCCGAGACATGGCGGGTTGCGCTCACCCACACAGCCGAAGACATTCACCGCAGGAACGATTCGCACCGTCGAACCAGGGTCCGTCTTCAAACGAATCTTGCCCAGAGCAGGAACGATGCAGGGTGACCGCTGTTTCGTAGGAAGTGGCGGTCTTTGTATCTCGTGGCGACCCCGCGGAAGCCCTTGAGCCGGTTGAAGCAGCGCTCGATCATGTTGCGCCGTCGGTAGGTGTCCCGGTCGAACAGACGACTGTCGTCAAGCAGTTCCCTCAACCCCACAACGTGTTCATCGTGCGGGAGCGTAACGGCAGGTGGAGGTGGGACATTCGCAGCACGCAAGCCGAACCGGCGAGTCCCACGAATGAGTGGTGCCCAGCCAGTCGCGAGGCGCTGGCCCCTGTCCCTCCGTAGCCTCCTCGGACATGACGATGAACAATCCCAGCACCGATCCAAGCTGTTGGCTGCGGCCGTTGCAGTGACCGTGGGGGGCGTGGTGGCGCCGGTGACACTGGCCCCTCCAGCCGCCGCCACGACCACCTGCGTGAGTGGCGTCACATTCAAGAAGGTGGGACCCGCGTCCTGCGAGCTGCCGGACGGCTCCCTCACGGTCAGCGTGACCGTCATCGCTGCCGGTGCCGGCGGCGGTGGCGGTGGCATCGGCAATGGGGGTGGTGGTGGCGGCGGGGGTGGCGGCGGGCGCATGGAGTGCGACTACTTCGTCAAGAACGGCGACCTCGTGCGCATCACAGTTGGCCGTGGCGGATACGGCGGCGCCGGCGGCATCAGCTCCTCCGTAGGCGGCTCGAATCACGGCGGCAAGGGCGGCGACGGCGGCGACACCTCCGTCAGCCTCAGCGGCCGTAGCGACACCGCGCCCGGCGGCATCGGCGGCGCCGGTGGGCTCGGCTCCGCCATGTTCGGCGGCGACACCGCCGGCGCCGGCGGCAAAAGCCCCCGCGAGGGCCACTGCGGCTACAAGCCGGGCACCACGGGTACCAACGGCACCAATGGCGTCAGCGGCACCGCCCGGGGCGGCAGCGGCGGCGCCGGCGGCAACCCCGCCGGACCAGTTCCCGCCTCCTGCGACGACGCTGGCCGCGCCGGTGCCGGTGGCTCTGCCGGCGGCGGCACCGCCGGCCGCGAAGGCAGCGACGGCCGAGCAGGACAGCCCGGGTGCGTGATCGTCCGCTTCCACCGCTGAACTCGCCCTGCTCGTCGGCGAGGTCTTGTAGGGCGATTTGCCGCTGGAGCTGGCCGATGTCTGTCGACTTCCGACGGCGGGGTCGAACCTGAGGCTCCCAGGCAGAGTCAGGTTCACGCCTTGCGCTCATCTGCTCAGCGCCAGGCTTCGGCCCTGCCCTCGCAGGCCGTCACTCAACGTGCCCTTGGCAGCGCCTCCGGTGGCATGACGTCCCGTGCCACCAGACCCGCCGCAACGTCACTTCCTGGGGAGAATCTGGGGAGTATCGACGGTCCTGGGGAGCGCGTGGGGAGAATCGACCGCGTAACGCAGCACGATCCTGAAAGACGTTGAAAGACTTATCCGCGCAGGTCAGGGATGGGCACAGCCGCATCGATGCAGGTCAGCGCCACCAAGTAGACAACTTCATGACGAAGTTGTCCAGCCTCACACTGACGCATGGCAAGAACTCGGGGAACCAAATCTGTTTCAACGCGGACAAGCTCTGGGAAGCCCCGATCGAGTCTCAGCAGAGCCCCACCTACTGTTCAAGCCGGGGAGCGGTACACCGATCCACACGATCGCACCTACTGCTTGTGGGGGCGCGGAACGTTGATCACCATGGGCCGAACGTGAACATCGCCTGCCTGGGAGAGGATCGCCGCTTGGTCCAGCAGATCGACCAGCAGCTTGTCAGGCTGGAGCTTCCTCGCCTGGGTCTTACGGCTGTCCCCTGTGGCAGTCCAAAGATCGATGGGATACCAGCCGACGATGTAGATGCCTGCGTCCGTCCCGGCTTCGGGTAGATACCGGCCCACCAGCTGTTCCCTTTGAGCCGTGGGCACTTCATCGTTCCAGGAACCCTTGACCTCGATGACCAGTTTTATGGACTCCCTCGAAGCGATGTTGGGGTCGTCACCCGGTGAGAGCAGCGCCTCGATGAGGAGGTCAGTGCGGTCGCCGGCACCATATGGATCGGTGGGATGGATCAGCACCTCACGGTTGATTGCGACGCGGTGACCGGCCAGCCTCAGACTCAGCTCGTGCGTGAGGTAGGCACACAGGGCTGCTTCGGGTTTGGGGCGCCAGACGTCGGGGATTGTCGGGTTGTCTGCGGACGGCTTTCGAGGAGACTTCCCCGGTGTACGGTCCCATAGCAGTTCGCAGTGTGCGGGAAGGTCCTGACTCATGTCCTCAAGGGCCTCCTGCACCGTGTCCAAGAGGTCTGTGGTGGTGCGGATGACGCGCCGAGCTGGGTCCTGCAGGAGCTGTATTACGTCCTCTGTGCGCACTTGACTCCAGCTCGCAGCAGCATGTTGCTTGGTCGCCGCGACGAGTGCTGCGGCGATGGCCAGCCGATTGGGGTATTGGGCCGCGAGTTGACGCAGTTGATGGACGGCCTCAGACGTGGCTCGTCGACTTAGCTCAGGAAGTAGGCGGTCTCTCCATTCTCGGGCTTGTTCATCAGCGTCGATCCAGCGCGCGCCGCGAAGGGGCCGGTCCTCTTCGGGGTCGTACAACCCGCTGAGCCACAGGTACAGGTCGCCAACACCGGCCTCACTGAGGGAGCTTTGGATTCGCTCCGTCTCAGTCCTGGCGCACGCTTCGGCCAGTCTCCGACCGAGCTCGGGGTCGGTTGCCGTGAATTCCTTGACACGTGGCCAGTACGTCTCAGCGTCTGCAGTCAGCAGGGCCTGCGCGGCGAGAACTGCGGCTCGGGTGGCAAGCGGGGTTTCCCCGTCGAGGGTGCTGTCAATGATGCCAAGCACGATTCTGCTGTCGGTTGTGAGGAGAGAGGCCAGGGTGCTGTGCCAGGTCCGCAGCGCGGCCTCGCGTGCCTCATCGCTCTCGGGCAGGCGTATGGGCTGGTCTTCGCTTGCTGGTGAGCCTGCTTCGGCCCTGTCCGCCGCGTTGGGCACGAGCTCGAGGCAGGTGGAAAGTTCCGTGGCAAGGTGCTCTATGGCCGTGCGCAATTCCGCAGCCCAGCGCGGATCGATGGGGTTCAGTTCGATGGGCTGTCGGCCTGTCGTGAGCGCGGCGCGAGCTGCCTGGGTGACGCGCAGAGCCAAAGACTCAGGGGCGTGACGGGCTGCAAGGCGCAGCAGGTCCACCCGTGCGGGTTCCATGTAGCTCGTCGACATTCCCAGGTACTCGGTCAGAAGCGCGGCGGTCCACGAGCCCCACACCGACGGGGGCAGTTCGAACAGGCGGTTTGCTCGGTGGAATTCGGTCAGCAGGGCGTACCCGGCCCATGAGCACTTGTTGCGGCGCGAGTGTTGCAGCCAGGAATCTGCGTGGTCTTGTTCGGTTGTGAGATAGCGAAGGGCTAGCTCAGGGAGGTCCGTCAGATCGTCGTCGAGGGCAACGGCACCCGGCCAGGTTGACATGGCGTCCGATGCGTCCTGCACCAGCCTTCCCGTCCGCGGGTCCACGCGTAGGTTCCATACGAACTGCCCCAGACTGTCGTTGTCCCCCTTCCTAGCCTCACCGAGGAGCCGCACTTGCTCGGCCATGAAATCCGCTGCTTCCGGCCAATGCTTCTTGCCGGCACTGTGGTTGCGGCGGAGCGCCTGAGCGAGAGGACTGTCGAGGGCTATCGCCTCGTAGAAAAAACGCACATATGGCCATGCCGGGTGCTTGTCGTCATAGGCCAGTTCGAATGCATGGTGGTCGTCAGGAGGAAATGTGCAGGAGGCCAGCTCGCCGTAGACCTGGATGTGCGCATGGTCGCCGGACGCCGCTGCCTGGGCCGTCTGCTCCAGCATCCACGGGAAGTCCTTCCGGTCCACAAGCTGGTGGCGGATTGCTGGCTCGGGGGCCGAGGGTCCGTCGAGCCGCAGCGATGGTCGGCGTTCCCAGTCGTACGCGATCAGGCAGGCCGCTTCCCGCGGGTCGAAATTTGCCCGCACGGCTTCCGTGACGAGGGCTTGGGTCAGAAGCCTGCGCAGTGACTGAGTCTCCTGGGTTTCGTGCCCGTGCTCGTCGGGTTGCAGGCAGTCCGGGACCTCGACCTTGTGGTGGTCACGGAGGAGACAGATGATGATCTTCGCCAAGGTGCCCGTGTGCTGATCCGCTTCCGGGGCCCGGAGCGCACGATCGATCACCCCGTTGATCAGCGAGATCTCGAAACGGTCATGAGTGAAGACGAAGCCACTGTCCGGCTGGAGGATCGCTCTATGTGTCCAAGCCAGAAGCTCGGACAGATCCTCGTCCCTGCACTGCTGGGGCATGCTCCTCAAGAAGTGGGCGAAGTTGCCGTAAAGGTCTGGGGACGGTGGGCGAAGGGCAGACAGCATCGTCGCGGCGTCCAGATGGTACGGCCAGAGCAGGCTCAGCAGGGTGCCTCGCAGCTCGTGCTCGGGGTCCACACGCTCGGCGTAGGAGAGATCGGATAGCGAGTCGAGAGTCCCAGCGAGGACAGGCGCGGCACGGCCTGGGTCACACGTGAACGCGGCGCGCGCCGCCAGACGACGTTCCGTCTGGTGCCACGCGTCGTTCCTCACCAGCCCCAGCAGCGCATCAGCCAACCTGGGGTGAGCCGTGCCGGCCTCCTGGGCCAGCTGGATCGCCAGGCGGATTCGCGCTGTGGTCTGCCAGTCGGCCGCGCCTTCGCCGGGGGCCGTCTCCAGCACGTCGGCGAGCTGGTCAGCGAGCCCAGGATGGCGCAGGTCCCAGCGAGAGAGCTGCCATCTTGTGTCGCTCAGTTCGACCTGTGCTGCACGTTCCAGCAGCCTGCTCACGGTCAGTCGGCGGACCTCGTCGGAACGGACCAGAGCGCTGTGAACCGCCAGGCTTTCCGGATCGGCGGTTGCCAGCCAGCTGCTGGCAGAGGGGTTCATGGCCACCAACCAGGCGGCGGTCTCCCGCAGAGGTGCTGGGATTGTTGCCGTCTCTCCGTCCGGTGAGCCGATCAGGAAGAGGTTTTCCAGCTGCCGCGGCGTGGTCTTCCGATCGGTCAGATACCGGGCAACAAGGTAGGCCGCTACGGAAGAGTGCCGGAAGGCCACCCTATCGTCGTCCGGTGCTGTGAACAGCGCGGTAGCCAGGCATTCCTCGACCACCTGGGGCGTCACCTCGAACGGACCAGAAGCGGTTCGCTCCTTTCCACCCGCCAGTAGCTCGCCCGCCAGGTCGTATGCGCCAGCCTCGAAGGTGGCACCGCGCCAAACGGTGCGGTGGCCGGACAGCAGCATCCACGCGGCCACGCGTCCCGCTACCACCAGTCGCTGCGGGGCCGTGGTGATCAGGGACTTCTTAAGTCGGCGAGCGTCGCGGTCTTCAGCAAGCCGTGCCACACCGCGAGCAAACAACTCTTCTGGCAGCCCGTGCAGCTGGCCGTCAGCCCGGTAGGTCATGACCAGCAGTTCCAAGGTCAGCGGTACGCCGGCCAGCGCGGCGGCACCCGCCGCCTCAGCCGCCGCCACCAAGTCTTCACCCGGCACGCCGGCGCTGTCAGCCAGCGCCACAGCCTCCTGCCGACTCAACGGAGCGAGGTCAACGCACCAACAGGCACCGAAAGCGCCGGACAGCACAGGCGTCAACGTCGCCGGATAGTCGGCCGTGCGGCAGGCCATGAGAAACCGAACCCGGCTGAGATCCCGGCCACTGAGCGACCTTCTCAACCGCCTCGGCAGGTACGGCAGAAGTGGGCTCTCATCAGCCTGGTCCAGGACTACCGTCAGAACTCCACCACACCCGGTGGCGCCTCCCTCCGGAGGCAAGGAGGCAAGATGGTTTCCAAGCTCCTCCTGGTAAGAGAGCTCGGTGAGGTCACCACCCGTCACCCAGAGGCACGCGTCGGAGTCTCCGTCCCAAGCATCGACAACGACGCGGGGCAGCCGATCTGTGAGCTGTGTCAGCACGGAAGTCTTCCCGGCGCCCGGCTCCCCCAGCACGATCATCGCGCCCGCCGCCGCGACCACAGAGGGAAGCGCCAGGGCTCCCTCACGAAGCCGCCCGGCCTCCCTGACCACGTGATCATCATCCGCACGAAACGCCTCGGCGACCTGCGGGATCAGATCTTCGGCGGCGGCACGTTCCCCGCGTACCCTGCACACCCGAGGAACCTCAAAGCCAAACACATAACCTGCCACTCCCCCATCCTCTCAGCGCCCACTGACAAGCACCTCTGTCGGCCCTGTGCTGACCCTTGAGCGGCCCTGCGATCAAGCTGAGCAGCGGCCACATGCTGGGGCTCTCCGCCGTGGAGCAGGACCGGCCACGGTGACGGCCATCCGGAACGCCTAGCCCTGGGCTCGTGGCAGCTTGCACCCCGCCACCACCCACTGATCCCCACAGGAACGGCCCCTCCGCGGTGGCCCAGCCAGACTGAGGAGCGGGTCCGCGCCCGGGACGAATCAGGCCGCTTCCCAGAGGCCGGCATCCAAAATGCGGGCGGCCTTGGTGATGCTCCCCGGCATCAGGTGCCGGTAGGTTCGATACGTCTCCTCGATGGACTTGTGCCCCATCCATTCGGCGACGTCGGTGATGGGTATGCCGCTCCCGAGCGCGTTCGAGGCGAAATAGTGCCGGAAGCCGTACATACCGACGCCGTTCTCCGCGGGGAGGTCTTTGAAGAGTCTCTGCACACGACGGCGTTCCATCGGCTCCGTGTAGTAGCCGCTCGGGCCGCGCAGCAGGTAGCCGTCCTTGGTGGTGCCGTGCTGCTCCGCGTAGCGCTCCAACGCCTCCTTCACGGAGCGTGGGAGTGGAACCTCCCTGAACTCGCCCGCCTTGCGGTGCTTCAGTTTCGCCGGCTTGTGCGTGTTGGAGTGGATCTGCTCGTGCACCCTGTAGACGTCGTCCGCCACAATATTGTTGACGTTCACCGCCCGGGCCTCACCGTTGCGCAGGCCGCAGCCGACCATCATGACGATCTCAAGCGCGAGATCTTCGTCGGCGACAGTCAGCGCCTTCTTCACGTAGGTGAGGGACGGGATTACCACCTTCTCGCGAACGTACTCCGGCTCTTGGACGCCCTTCACCGGGTCGTCTGCCATAGCGCCCTTGCCGTAAGCGTCTCGCAAGATGGCCTTCAGGGTGCGGAATATGTTCACCTGATTTCCGCGGCCGACCTTGTCGGTCTCCAGTTCGTCCAAGAAGCGCTCGACGACGATCGGCGTGACCGAGTTCAGCTTTCGCGATCCGAGGCGGGGAACGATGTGCACGTTGATCGAGCTGTCGACGTGCTCGCCCGTGGAGTACTCCGTCATCTTGCGCTGCCGGGGTCGCCACTGCTTCGCGTATTCCTCGACCGTCTGCTGGCCCATTTCACGGCGGGCCTCGGCGACGGATGGCGCCGTGCTCTTCTTCTCTTTGTAGATCTCCGTAAGGCGCTCGATCGCGTCGTCCTGCGTGTCGTACCCGGACTCCTCGCGCTGCTTGCCGAGCGCGTCCCTGAAGCGAATCGTGTACGGGTGCGGGCAGCGGGTGGGCTTGGCGCAGTCACATTCCTTGAAGAAGGAGCCCATGCCGCGGGCGAGCTGTCGAGCCACGTGTCGAACCTTCCAAGCGGGAGCGAGGAACCATGCACAGTCGCTGCGCAGAGGGCGGAAGGTCAGCAAGCGGAGACAGAGCTGCGACGCATGCTGACCTTTTGCTGACCCGAGGGGCCCCTATCATGCCCCTGACCTGCGCAGACGTCCAAATGCTAGATCTTGGACTTGAACATGGTGCGCAGCATCGGGACACTCCCAGAAGTAGGCTCCCTGCCTGCGCTTTCGCAGGTCAAGGGCTGTCTCGCCACCCTACAACGAGGCCCGCGCCACGACGAGGCCCGCGTCACGACGAGGCCCGCGGTCCGGGCTCGGGACGTGCTCGCCTCGGTCCGTGCGGCAGTCGATCGCGCGACCTAATCGAGTCGCACGTCACGTTCCCGATGAACTCCCTCCGGTACACGAGGGATATCCGCGTGTTTGCAGTGCGAAGGCGCCGCTTCGGGATCGCTGCGGAAACCTGCCTGCTCCTCGGCGGACTGTGGACCGGCAGCGCACCGTTCGCTCCGGCCGCGAGGGCTGAATTCGCTTTCGTGTGTTTGCTGGTTTCCCGTATGCACGAGCCTCGGGGGTGGAGGGAAGTATTCCGCTTGTGCTTGTTCGTGCCGCGCGGGGGAAGACACTTCGCCTGGCTTCCCACCTGCGCTTTGAGCAACCACAAGTCAATGACGAGCAGGACTCCACTCCGCTTCGGACACAAAGCAAAAAAATAATGGCAGCAAGCGCTTAATAAAAGCTTAGGAAATGAGCCAGGAATGTCACTCGTGAGCGAAGTTGCATGAGGGACAGCTTTGCAGCAGGGGAAGCCGATGAATTGCTCAGCGAATCGGCTTGATAGGAAGATATGGTGGCGTGACCGCTTGCAGCCGCTCGACGACCGGCTGTGAGGTCATCGCCGACCCGGAAGAGGATGGAACGTGCCCAGCAGCGCGCTCGTGAGCTGTGGCCGCCCTTCACCCGCGAGGCCGCCTCCGTGAGGCGGGCGACCACATGCTGGGCCAGCGAAAGGGACTCTCCGATGGCAGAACCACCGCCAAGGACACGATGCGCGTTCTGCGGCAAGGGCATTGAGCAGTCCACAAAGGGCGGCCGCCCGAAAGACTACTGCGACCGGAAATGCCGGGGCCGAGCACAGCGCCGGCGTGACCGCGGACGGTGGGCGGCCGAGCCGCTGCCCGACGACGCATGGCGGTCGGTCACCGGCGAGCTGACCTCCCGCGTCCGGCAGTTGCACGACGTCGGCAGCGACGAGCCGGCGTTGGCGACGGTGCTGCGACTGACCGCATGTCTCCGCGAGGACGCGGAATGCCTGGCTGCCATGGCGGTCGACGCCGCGCGCCGGCGTGGCTGGGAGTGGTCGGAGGTCGCCACCGCGGCGGGGCTGAGCGCGGCGTCTGCCCGGGCCCGGTGGGGAGGCGTACGCGTCCGCCGCCTGGTGGCCGCCAGGGCACCGCTGCCTCCGGCCCGGCGGACAAGCACGAACCGGCCGCCGTCCGGCGCCGAGACCGAGAACAGGCCCGAGGGACAGTGACGGAGGGCTTCGCCACGCATGAACAGCAGCCTTCGTAGGCACTCACCGGGCATCCTCCGCCGCGCCCCGACCTCACCGCTCCGCCCATCGGCGTGCCCACCAGCGGTCCGGGCGGCGCGCGGTTGCCCGAGGCTGTGTCCCGGCCACCGGCCCTTGCGGCTTCTCGGCGGGCGGCGGCCGCACCTCCAGCAGGGCGTACCCCGGACAGGAGAGCGTTGAACGTGACCCAGCACGGCTACCCTGGGCCTTGCCCGCCGCGGTTCCAGCTCCCCTTCGCGGCATTCTGCGAGGCCAACCGCGACGCGTACCTCCGGTACGCCGAGGCGCGGTTGGCGGACCCGGCGGCCGCGAGCCGTTGCGTCGACGCTGTGCTCGGCGCCGTGGGTGCCCGCTGGGTCGCAGTGCTGGGCAGTGCGAGCCCCGCTGCCCACGTCTGGAGAGACCTGCGTGCCCGGATCGACCGGCAGACGGCCGGTGCGGCGCGGCTCCACGCCGTGCTGCGAGGCGACCAGGCCGACATCGTGCTCCTGCACCGCCATCTCGGATTACCCGTCGACGACGCCGCCCACCTCATGGGCCTTGCCGGGTGCGAGGGCCGAGCCCTGCTTCGCGGTGCCGAGCGGGAGCTCGCCAAGGAGCGGCGTTCTCTCGGCTGATGCAAGGCGACGCGTTCTCGCCGGGAGAGCGGATGTGCGCCGGCGGTGAACGCACTCGCCCGGGAGCGTAACACTCCGCCAGATGAACACTTTTGCGCGACTAGCCGCCTGCTTGCGGCGCTCCTAGGATGAGCCTTTCCATCCACCACACCAGCCCGCACCGGGGCTCATGGGAGCGCGCATGGACAACGGGGAGAAACCCCAAACTCACTTCATCGACACCAGCAACGCCAGCGCCGCGCGCATGTACGACTGGCTCCTGGGGGGAACGGAGAACTACGAGGTCGACCGCGTGGCCTGCCAGGAGCTGCTGACCATCGCCCCCAGCACCCAGCAACTCGCCCGCAGCAACCGGGACTTCCTCAGGCGCGTCGTGCGCTTCCTGGCGGCGGAGAAGCGGATCACCCAATTCCTCGACCACGGTTCCGGGCTGCCCACCCAGGACAATGTGCACGAGGTCGCACAGCGCGTCCGGCCGGGCGCCAAAGTGGTCTACGTCGACAACGACCCCATGGTTCTCGCCCACGCGCGCACGTCCCTGGACGACAACGAGAACACCATGGTCGTCGACTACGACATGCGCCGTACGCACGACATCCGGCAGGCCACCGAGGGCTTCCTCGACTGGGGCGAGCCGATGGCGGCCCTGTTCGTGTCCGTGCTGCACTGCCTGCCCGACACGGACGACGAACGCGACCCGGCAGCCGTCATCAGAGCCGTCACCGATCAGCTGGTGCCCGGGAGTTACGTCGTCATCTGCCAACTCGTCAGCGACGACGCCGCCGTACGCGACGGCGTCACCCGGCTGATGGCCAAGGCGACGCACGACAACTGGGGACGCGTACGCGAGACGCACGAGGTGCGCAGGTACTTCGACTCCCTGGAGATCGAGACGCCGCCCGGACTGGGCGACGTCATCGACTGGCGTCCCGACTCTCCGCCGCCGCCCGCTCACCTGCGGCCGACGGACTGGGTCGAGTGGGGTGGCGTCGGCCGCGTCCCTGACCCGGCGCAACGCCCCTGAGCAGACGCGACGACGAAGCCGCCGCGGGGGACGAGCGTGGCGCGGGCCTCACGAAGGCTCTTCCGCGGCGGCCAGCCTCTCCCAGTGCTCGATCGCGCGTTTCAGTGCCGCGACGCTTTCCACGCGCTCGTATGTGCTCGCCCGGACGTTGTCCAGGAGGTGGCGGTACTTGTCGAGCTGGCGCTTCTGCGTGACGTAGGTGGCTCCGTCGAGATGCTCCACGTAGGCCAGCTCCTGGCAGTCGCCGTCGGCGAACGTCAGGTGGAAGACGGGGTACGGAGGCACCATGGCCGCCTTGCGCACTATGCGGATGTTGACGCGGTTCGTCTGCGTGGCCTTGAGCAAGAACGCCATCTGTTCGGTCATGACGTCGGCGGTGCCGAACGGGCGGTAGAGAATTTCCTCGCTGATGAGAGCGGCCAGGGTGGGGACGCCTCGGTCGAGCATGACCTGGCGCTGCGTCCGCAGCGCGACGATGCGGTCGACCTCGACGTCCGACAGGCCGATCTCCGTGATCCGGACGATGGCGCGCGCGTACTCCTCGTTCTGCAACAGGCCCGGTACGACGCGCGGTTCGAAGACCGTGATGCTCTGTGCCGTTGCCTCCAGACGGATGAGACGCTTCAAGAAGTTGGGCGTCACGTCGGCGAAGCGCGCGTAGAGGTCCGCGTTTCCCGCCTGGGCCAGGAGCTGGTCCAGCTGGCTGTGCTGCTCACGGGAGAGGCCGTAGAAGGCCGCGAGGTCATGGACGTCACGCGGTTTGGCCGGGCTTTCTCCCCGCTCCAGGCGGCTCAGCTTGGAGGTCGAGGCCCGGATCACCTGCGCGGCGTCGGACAGGGTGAACCCGAGACGCTCGCGGTGATACCGCAGTTCATCACCTAACAGCCGCCCGGCGGGGCGCTGCTCGTCCGATGCCTGCATGCGAACGACGGGCGCCTCGGGCTCGCGCCGGACCTTACGAGCGGCGGACATACACACTCCGGAGGTTCAGGGCCACATCGAATTGCCCCCACATTGCCCGGTGTATGCCCGCCCTCACAAACTATGGCCTGAGCGTGACCCTCAGTCGTCCTGCCGGGTGCCGAGGAAGTCGAACTCCGAGCGCTTGGCACCGTCCAGGAAGGCCCGGACCTCAGCGTGGGTGAAGACCAGGGCCGGGCCCTTGGGGTGCCGCGAGTTCCGCATGGCGACACCGCCCTCCGGCAGGCTCGCGACTTCGACGCACTCGCCCGCTCCGATGCTCGCCTGCGCCTTCATCCAGGTGACGCCCGTGATCTCGTCCGCCGGGACACCGTTCGTGATCGCCATTGCCATCCTCCCCATTCTGTTCGCACTGATCGAACACGGATGCACGCGATTCCCATATGGGAATCCGAACTCCCGCTCATGCAAGGGTAGGCGAGCGACCGCAAACGAACATGTCCCCGAAAGAGTGCAGTTCGACCCCGTTTTTCATATGAGCTGACTTATTGATCGCCTCGGGGTACCGCTAGATGATGGGCGAGCAGTCGGTCTTGTCGCTCCATCCCGCCTCGCATCGGTACAGGGTGAAGGGGGTGTTGTAGCCGTGCGCGGCGCCCAGCCTGTTGTACTCGGCGACGGTGACGCGCCGGGCCACGTAGTGGTCGGTCGCGGTGCCGATGACGGTGTCGGTATAGGGCGGGTCCGTAGGGGCGGGCGTCGGGGTCGGTGTCGGGGTGGGCGGGGCGCTGTCGTCGATGCCCCAGAAGCGGACCAGGTGGTACGCGGAGCAGATGTTCACGTCCAGGATGTACGCGGCCGCCGTCCCGCACTGCGTCGCACCGGTGCCGGGGTCGACGGGCTGGCCGTGCCCCATGCCGGTGAGCTGGTAGGTCTCCACGGTGCCGCCGTAGACCCGGTGGGGGTAGCCGCCGACGGTGTCCGTGGTGTCCGGTGTCTGGTCGGTGCCGTTGGCGTCGGTGAACTGCTCCATGAGCTCGGTGGCGTTCATGGGCTGCACGGTCGCGTCCGTGGTGCCGTGCCAGATGGAGACTTTCGGGCGCGGCCCCGAGTACGACGGGAAGGCAGCCCTGACCTTGTCCCCCCACTCCTTGGGGCTGCTGCCGACACCTGGACTCATGCAAGTGAAGGCGGAGGAAACGGAGTTGGCGCAACCGTGAGGCAGCCCGGCGATCACTCCCCCGCCCGAGAAGACGTCGGGGTAGGCCGCCAGCAGGGCGGAGGTCATCCCGCCCCCGGCGGAGAGGCCGCTGACGTAGGCGCTCGCCGAGCCGTTGTCCCGCTTCGCGCGGTCGACCATCTGCTTGATGGACAGCGCTTCTCCGGAGTCCCGCCGGGTGTCGCCGGTCTCGAACCAGTTGAAGCACGAGTTCGCGTTGTTCGCCGTCTGCTGCTGCGGGAAGACCACGGAGAACTCGTACGTGTCGGCCAGCCGCGTCCAGCCGGTCCCGGCCGCGTATCCGGCGGCGTTCTGGGTGCAGCCGTGCAGGGCCACGACGACGGGGCGTCCGTCGCCCAGCCCCGGGGGCACGTAACGGAACATGCGCAGGTTCCCGGGGTTGGTGCCGAACCCCGTCACCTCTTGGGGAGGTGCCGCGGCGCCGGCCGGGCCGGAGAGGGCGACGACGGACAGCACGGCGAGCAGGAGGACGGTCACGCCCGCGGCCATGCCCGCGAGGAGTGTCGCGGCCGGCCGGTGCCGGGTCGCGGGCCGCGAGGGGCGGGCGGCTCGGCGGCCGGGCCCGTTTCCCGGTCTGTTTCCCGGTCTGTTTCCCGGTCCGTTTCCGGGCCCGCTTCCGGACTCTGCTGCGGGGTCGATGAGATGAGACGGCATGGCGGCTCCTCGGGGTGACCTGCGGGGGCCCGGACCGCTTCCGGCGCGTGGGGTTCGGAAGCTGCCCGGTGTCCGGAACCGTAGGTGGCGGCCGGATGTCCGCGACATGGCAGGGAGCACCACAGTCGCACCAACTCCCGGTGGCCTCCCGAGGGGTTGTGTCATCGGCCTGGTCGGTGCTATCGGCTCAGGCGGGTGACCGCGAGGCGAGCCGGTCGGGCACGGTCAGCGGGGCTGCCGTGGCCGCCCGGACCTCCTGGACCGTCACGCCGGGCGCCGCCTCCACGAGGCGGAAGCCTTCGGGTGTGACGTCGAGGACGGCGAGGTCGGTGACCACACGCTGGACCACCCCCCGCCCGGTGAGCGGCAGGGTGCATTCCGGCACCAGCTTGGGGCTGCCGTCCTTCGCCGTGTGCTCCATGAGGACGATGACCCGCCGGGCCCCGTGCACCAGGTCCATCGCGCCGCCCATGCCCTTGACCATCTTGCCCGGGATCATCCAGTTGGCGAGGTCGCCGGTCGCCGACACCTGCATGGCGCCGAGGACGGCGGCGTCGACGTGGCCGCCGCGGATCATGCCGAAGGACAGCGCGGAGTCGAAGAACGAGGCCCCCGGGAGCGTCGTCACGGTCTCCTTGCCCGCGTTGACCAGGTCGGCGTCCACCTCGTCCTCGGTCGGGTACGGCCCCACGCCGAGGATGCCGTTCTCCGACTGGAGCACCACTTCGACGCCGGGCGGCAGGTGGTTGGGGATGAGGGTGGGCAGGCCGATGCCGAGATTGACGTACGTACCGTCGGTCAGTTCCCGGGCGGCCCGGGCGGCCATCTGTTCTCGGGTGAGGGCCATGTCAGGCACCGCCTTCCTGCTCGGTACGGACGGTGCGGCGTTCGACGCGCCGCTCGGCCGCGGGGTCGCCGGGTCGGACGCGGACCACACGCTGGACGAACACGCCGGGCAGGTGGATCTCGTCGGGGGCCAGTTCGCCGGGTTCGGCCAGGTGCTCGACCTCGGCGACGGTGACGCGCCCGGCCATCGCCGCCAGCGGGTTGAAGTTGCGGGCGGAGGAGTGGAAGACCAGGTTGCCGTGGCGGTCGCCGACGGCCGCGCGCACCAGCGCGTAGTCGGTGGTGATGCCCTCCTCCAGCAGGTGTTCGCGCCCGCCGAAGACACGGGTCTCCTTGGGCGGTGAGGCGACCACGACGCTCCCGTCCGCGCCGTACCGCCAGGGCAGGCCGCCCTCGCCGATCTGGGTGCCGGCCCCGGCGGGGGTGTAGAAGGCGGGGATGCCGGCCCCTCCCGCGCGCAGCCGCTCGGCGAGCGTGCCCTGGGGCACCAGCTCCACCTCCAGTTCCCCGCTGAGGTACTGCCGGGCGAATTCCTTGTTCTCTCCGACGTACGAGCTGGTCATTCTCGCGATCCGGCCCGCCCGCAGGAGCAGTCCGAGCCCCCAGTCGTCCACGCCGCAGTTGTTGGAGACGACCGCCAGCCGCGAGGCCGTCCGGTGCAGCAGGGCCTCGATCAGCGCGCTCGGTATGCCGCACAGCCCGAAGCCGCCGACGGCGAGTGACGCCCCGTCGGGGATGTCCGCCACCGCCTCGGCCGCGTCCGCGACCGTCTTGTCCAGACCCATGCGGTTCCTCTCCCTCGTCCGGTGCCCGTTCGGCCAGTCGGCGTCGACCCTAGGAAGGTCAGCGGCCCTCGGCCATGGGAGCGGCTCACACATCGACAGACACATGTGTGGGTGCTGCCGCTGTTCCGCCTCGGGGCGCATGGGAGATGACGGTGCGTTCGGTGCCGCCGCGGCTGTCCTCGTGCCACATGTCCGGGCGCCTCACATGTGTGCGGTCCACGTACGTTGCCGCGGCCGCTCGTGCCCTGCCACCGCTCGGCCCGCACCGCCCCGGAAGGGTGGCCGGCCCGCTCCCAGGCGCCATCAGAGTTGTGCCGTGCCGCCCGGACATGGGCGGGGCCGCCACTCTCCGGCAGGTCATTGTGGTGGTCGTCCCCATAGGCGAGTCGGCGCGGTGTCCCTACTGTTTCCGGCCATGACCAGCGAACTCACCTCCCCGCACACGCCGAGGCCGGCCGCCTCGACCCTTTCGGCCGCGCACGGCGTGGACCTGTCGGGCCGCGCCGCACTGGTGACCGGCGGCGGCAGCGGCATCGGTCTGGCGTGCGCAGGCGCCCTCGCGGCGGCCGGTGCCGAGGTCCATGTGGTCGACCTGGACGCGGGGAAGGCCGTGGCCGCCGCCGAGGCCATCGGGGGAAAGGCGCACATCGCCGACCTGGCCGACCCCGCCGTGATCGACACCCTGCCCGAGGACATCGACATCCTCGTCAACAACGCCGGGCTCCAGCACGTCGCGCCGCTCCCCGAGTTCCCGCTCGAGCGCTTCGCCCTCATGCAGCAGGTGATGGTCACCGCCCCGTTCCTGCTGATCCGCCGCGTGCTGCCGCACATGTACGCGGGCGGCTGGGGCCGGGTGGTCAACATCTCCAGCGTCCACGGACTGCGCGCCAGCGCGTACAAATGCGCCTACGTCACGGCCAAGCACGCCCTGGAGGGCCTGAGCAAGGTCACCGCCGTCGAGGGCGCCCCGCACGGCGTCACCAGCAACTGCGTGAACCCCGGCTACGTCCGCACCCCGCTGGTCGAAGGGCAGATCGAGGACCAGGCCACCGCCCACGGCATCAGCCCCGGCGACGTCCTCTCCGACGTCCTGCTCACCCGCTCCCCGGTCAAGCGGCTCCTGGAAGCCGAGGAGGTCGCCGCGGCCGTCCTGTGGCTGTGCGGACCGCACACCAGCTACCTCACCGGCACGTCCCTGCCCCTGGACGGCGGCTGGGGCGCGAACTGAGCCCCTGTACTCCGCCCGTCCCCGCACACCCGTCCCTCCCCGCACCCGAAACTGGTGACACATGTCCGACACACCGGCCACCGCTCCCACCCCTGGCACCCCTGGCACCCCTGGCACCCCTGGTACCCCTGCCGCCTCTTCCGGCCGTTCCACCGGCATCGCCCGCATCGTCAGCGCGAGCCTGATCGGCACCACCATCGAGTGGTACGACTTCTTCCTCTACGGCTCCGCCGCCGCCCTGGTGTTCAACACCCTCTTCTTCCCCACCGCCGACCCGCTCGTGGGCACCCTGATCGCCTTCATCACCTACGCGATCGGATTCGCCGCCAGGCCCCTGGGGGGTGTGGTCTTCGGACACTTCGGCGACAAGATCGGCCGTAAGAGACTGCTCGTCGTCAGCCTGCTCATGATGGGCGGCGCCACCTTCGCCATGGGCCTGCTGCCCACGTACGAAACACTCGGCATCGGCGCGCCGATCCTGCTGACCGTGCTGCGCCTCGTCCAGGGCTTCGCACTGGGCGGCGAGTGGGGCGGCGCGGTCCTCATCGTCTCCGAGCACGGCGGTGACAAGCAGCGCGGGTTCTGGGCGTCGTGGCCGCAGGCCGGGGCCCCCGGCGGCAACCTCCTGGCCACCGGGGTCCTCGCGCTGCTCGCCGCCGTCCAGTCGGAGGAAGCCTTCATGGCGTGGGGCTGGCGCATCCCGTTCCTGCTCTCCGGCGTCCTGGTGCTGCTCGGCCTGTGGATCCGCGTCTCCGTCTCCGAGTCCCCCGTCTTCCTCGCCGCCCGGGCCAAGGCCAAGGCCGAGGCCGCCCGCGGCGTCAAGGAGGAGGCCCCGGTGATCGAGGTGTTCCGGCGCAGCTGGCGGGAGGTCCTGACCGCCATCGGCACGCGGTTCGGCGAGAACATCTCCTACTACGTCCTCACCGCCTTCCTCCTCGTCTACGTCACCAGCCACCTCGACCTGCCCAAGAGCACCGCCCTGAACGCCGTGCTGATCGCCTCGGCGGTCCACTTCGTCACCATCCCCCTGTGGGGCGCGCTCTCCGACCGCATCGGGCGCAGGCCGGTCACCCTGATCGGCTCGGTGGGCATGGCGCTGTGGGCCTTCGCCTTCTTCGCCCTGCTCGACTCGAAGTCGTTCGCCGTGATCACCCTCGCCGTGACGGTCGGTCTGCTGCTGCACGGCGCCATGTACGGCCCGCAGGCCGCCTTCATCTCCGAGATGTTCGACACCAAGGTCCGTTACTCCGGTGCCTCCATGGGCTCCCAGCTGGCCTCGATCGTCGCCGGCGCGCTGGCACCGATCATCGCGGTCGAACTCCTCAAGGAGTACGACTCCGCCACCCCCGTCGCCCTCTACCTCAGCCTCGCCGCGGTCGTCACCACCGTCACCGTCGCCCTCGCCAGGGAGACCCGAGGCCGGGACCTCACCGCCACCACCATGACGACCGGCTCCCCGCGGGCGACACGTCAGCCGGAGCCTGTCGGCACGGACACCGCTTGAGCGACGTACACGTGCCCGCATCGCGCACACGCGTCCCCTTAACCCCTCCACCCACGCCCGCACGGAAGGAGGGCCGGCATGCCCGCAGTGAACGACCGCACGTACCGGGCTGCGGCACACGGCGCGACGGTGGCCCTCACAGAGCTGCTGACCATGCTGGCCTCCGGAGCGCCCGCCGAGGAGTTCGGCCGCGCGTCGGCCGACGTGTCCGCCGAGCAGCTCCCGCCGGTGGAGCGGTCCCTCCTGGCGGACGCCACCCGGGCAGCGCTGGAGATCCGCCGCACCTTGGACCAGCACCGACGCCGCGAGGCCGAGCTGGCCGCGCTCTTCGACACCGCGAGCGACCTGGCCGCGCTGCGCGACCTGGACGCGGTCCTGCGCGCCATCGTCCACCGGGCCCGAACGCTGCTCGGCACCGACGCCGCCTACCTCTCCCTCAACGACCCCGTCGCCAAGGACACCTTCATGCGGGTCACCGACGGCTCCGTCTCCGCCCGCTTCCAGCAACTGCGGCTCGGCATGGATGAGGGCCTCGGCGGCCTCGTCGCCCAGACCGCCCGCCCCTACACCAGCGCCGACTACCGGACCGACCCCCGCTTCACCCGCACCCGGCCCATCGACGAAGCGGTCCTGGAGGAGGGTCTGCGCGGCATCCTCGGCGTCCCTCTCCGGGTCGGGAAACGCGTCATCGGCGTGCTCTTCGCCGCGGACCGCACCACCCGGGACTTCCCGCCGGACGCCATCGCGCTGCTCACCTCGCTCGCCGACCACGCCGCGGTCGCCATCGACAGCGCCCGCCTGCTGGAGGAGACCCGCTCCGCCCTCGTCGAGCTCAACACGGCCAACGGGAGGGCCCACGCCCACAGCACGGCCCTGCGCCGTGCCGCCGACGCCCACGACCGGCTCACCGACCTGGTCCTGCGCGGCGGCAGCGTCGACGACCTGGTGCGCGAGATCGCCGCCCTGCTCGGCGGCGGCCTCGCCCTGCACGACTCGGACGGCACCGAGATGGCCCGGGCCGGCACCGGCCCCCTGACCCCGTCCGCCCAGGGCGTCACCGCCTCCCGCACCGGCGGCCACGCCGTTCCGGTGGACGGCACCTGGGTGTGCGCCGTGCTGGCCGGTGCCGAGCTGCTCGGCAGCATCGTGCTGACCGGACGCCCGGACCTGGCGGACGCCGACCGGCGCCTGTTCGAACGCGCCGCCCTGGTCGCCGCCCTGCTCCTGCTGCTGCGCCGCACCATCGCCGAGGCGGAGGACCGCGTCCGCGGGGAACTCCTCGACGACCTGCTCACCTTCGACCAGCACGACAAACGCCACGACCCCGGAAGCCTCACCATCCGCGCCCGCAGGCTCGGCCTCCATCTCTCGCGGCCCTACGCCGTGCTCGCTCTGGACACCGACAGCGAGCCGCGTGCGCGACTGTGCGCGGAGGCCGTACGCCGGGCCCGCTCGCTGGGCGGCCTCGCGGGCGTCCGTGACGGTCACGTCGTCCTCCTCGTACCGTCGTCGGCGCCCGGCGCGCTCGCCGCGGAGCTGGCCCGGGACCTCGGGCAGACGGCCGGGGCGCCGGTCACCGTGGGGTCCGCGGGCCCGGCCACCGGTCTCCAGCAGCTCCCGGGCACGTACGCCGAAGCGTGCCGGTGCCTCGACGCGCTGCACGCGCTCGGCCGCGCCGGGGACGGCGCCGACATCGCCGGGCTGGGGTTCCTCGGCGTCCTGCTCGGCGACCGGTCGGACATCGGCGGCTTCGTGGAGCGTTTCCTCGGCCCCGTGCTCGCCTACGACGAGCAGCGCGGCACCGAGCTGGCCCGCACTCTCGACACCTACTACACCCACGGCGCGAGTCTCTCCAGGGCCAAGGAGGCCCTGCACGTGCACGTGAACACCGTGGTGCAGCGCCTGGACCGGGTGGCACGACTCCTCGGCCCCGACTGGAACAGCCCGGCACGGGCCCTTGAGCTGCAACACGCCCTGCGGCTGCGCCGCCTGAGCGGCCATCAGCCCCCACCGTCTCCGGCGTATTCCGTGCAGGCGTCGACGAGCCAGGCGGCGAGGTAGGACGCGAACGAGGAGCGGACCAGCAGCCGGACGTCGGCCGCGGCTTCGTCCCGCACCACCAGCGTGACCGGGGCCCGTGCCACCAGCGTGTTCAGGCACGAGCCGGCGGGGGTCACCCGCGGGTCGAGGTCGACGGCACAGCCATGGGCCAGCACCGTGCGCACCAGCGGCCCCGACAGCGCCAGCGTGGTGCGCTGCGCCGAGACGTCGGTGACGGTCGCGAACTCCTCGCCGACGGCGGATCGCAGCCGGCGCAGGAGGCCGTCCCGCGCGCCGTCGGGGGCGACCAGCAGCCATTCGTCCGGGCCCATCCACAGCACGTCGACGTCGCCGGACGTGCCGGCGCTCACGGGGCCCGGCAGGGTGACGCCCAGGACTGCCCCGAGGGCCTTCGCGGCGGGGCCGCCCGGCTGGACCCGCAGGGTGAGCTGGGTCAGGAAGGGCAGCTCCGTCACCCGTATTCCGGCGGGAAGCCGGGCCAGCCTCTCCCGCCAGGCGGCGAGCGGACCGAGGCGCGCGGGTGTCTCAGCCGTCACGGCGGGCTCCCTCCTTGTCGAAGAGCACGGGATGGGTGACGGTCACCGGGACGGTGCGGCCGTGCAGCGGGACGTACAGGGTTTCGCCGATGCGTTCGGTCCCGGAGCGCACCAGGGCCAGGGCGAACGTGCGCCGCAGGACGTCGCTGCGGTAGCTGGAGGTGACGTGGCCGAGCATGGGGACCGGCGGCTCCGGGATGTCGCTGGTGGCGATGATCTGGGCGCCTTCGGGCAGCAGGACCCGCTCGTCGGCGGGCAGCAGGCCCACCAGTTGCCTGCGGTCGCGACGCCGGTTCTCGGCGCGGGAGAAGGACCGCTTGCCGACGAAGTCCGGCTTCTTCCCGGACACGGCCCATGACATCCCCAGATCGTGCGGGGTGACGGTGCCGTCGGTGTCCTGCCCGATGACCGGGTACCCCTTCTCCGCGCGGAGCACGTGCATCGCCTCGGTGCCGTACGGGGTGATGCCGAAGGGCCTGCCCGCCTCGTACAGGGCCTGCCATACGGTGATGCCGTACCAGGCGGGGACGTTGATCTCGTAGGCGAGTTCACCGGAGAAGCTGATGCGGCACACCCGCGCCGGGACGCCCGCGACGGTGGTGTCGCGCCAGGACATGAAGGGGAAGGCGCCGGCGGCGGCGTCCAGGCCCGGAGCGACCAGGGCCAGCACGGCGCGGGAGCGGGGGCCGACCAGAGGGATGGTCGCCCAGTGCTCGGTGACGGAGGTGAGGTGGACGCGCAGGTCGGGCCATTCCGTCTGGAGCCACTCCTCCATCCACTCCAGGACCCTGGCGGCGTTGCCGGTGGTCGTGGTGAGCAGGAACTCCCGCTCGCAGACCCGGGTCACGGTGCCGTCGTCGAGCACCGTGCCGTCGACGCCGCACATCAGGCCGTACCGGATACGGCCCGCCGTGAGGGTGCTCATCATGTTCGTGAAGAGCCGGTCGAGGAGCTCGCCCGCGTCCGGTCCCTGGACGTTGATCTTGCCGAGCGTGGAGCCGTCCATCAGGGCGACGCCCGTGCGGGCGGCCCGGCACTCGCGCAGCACCGCCTCCTCCATCGTCTCGCCCGCCCGGGGGTAGTACCAGGGGCGCTTCCACTGGCCGACGTCTTCGAACAGGGCGCCGTGCGCGACATGCCAGGGGTGCAGCGCGGTCACTCGTACGGGGTCGAAGAGTTCCCCCCGGTCGCGGCCCGCGAGGGCGGCGAAGGCCACCGGCACGGCGGGCGGGCGCGGGCGCGGCGTGCCGAGGTCGGCGATGTCCGCCCCGAGCGCCTCGGCGAGGATCCCGGACATCAGCACGCCCGAGGTGCGGCCCTGGTCGTGGGCGGTGCCGATCGTGGTGTACCGCTTGACGTGCTCCACCGAGCGCAGGCCCGCCCGGACCGCCCGCAGTACGTCGGAGACGAGGGCGTCGCGTTGCATGTCGACGAACTGGTGTGCGCCGTCCGGTCCGTCCCGCGGGCTCGGGACCCGCCACAGCACCCGGCACGGGGTCCCTTCCGGCAGCGGGCCGGTGCTCGGCAGGGCGATGGTCCGGGCCGTCCTGCCGAGGGCCGCCAGGGCCTGCCGGGCGGCTTCGGTGCCGTCGGCGAGGCAGCCCGCCAGAGTAGGCGTTCCGTCGGCCGAGCCCGCCGTGCGGACCGTGTCCAGGGGCCGCGCGGGCACGAAGGCCCCGGTCGCGGCGTCGTGGCGCAGGGTGCCTCGGGCCTGGCCGAACAGGGACACCACGGGGTTCCAGCCGCCGGAGACCAGCAGCAGATCGCAGTCGACGCCCTGCCGTCGGCCGGGGCGGCCCCCGTCGAAGGGTGCGATGTGGGCGCGGGAGACGTGCTCGGTGCCGCTGGTCCCGGTGACGACGTGCCCCGCGTGGATCTCGATGCCCCGCTCGTCGCACGCGGGGCGCCAGTGCGCCGGCACGTCCGCGCGGGCGTCGGCCACGGCGGCGATCCGTACGCCCGCGTCGGCGAGTTCGAGCGCCGCCGGATAGGCGCTGTCGTTCGTGGTGAAGACGACGGCGCGCTGTCCGGGCAGCACGCCGAAGCGGTTGAGGTAGGTGCGCGCCGAGCCGGCCGTCATGATGCCGGGACGGTCGTTGTCGTCGAAGACCACCGGCCGTTCATGGGCGCCGGTGGCGTACACGACCTGCCGGGCGCGGATGCGCCGGATCCGCTGCCGCGAGACGTGGGCGGGCGCCGCCGCGCCGAGGTGGTCGGTGCGCTTCTCCAGGGCGAGGACGAGTCCGTCGTCGTAGTGGCCGAAGGCCGTGGTGCGGTGGAGCACCTGTACGTCGGCGCGGGTGCCGAGTTCCGTGAGGACGTCGGCGGCCCATGCGGTCGCGGGTCTGCCGTCGAGCAGTTCTCGGGTGCCGAGCAATGACCCGCCGGGCCGCGGGAGTTCGTCGACGAGGACGACGCGGGCGCCGGACCGGGCGGCCGTCAGCGTGGCGGCGAGCCCGGCCGGGCCCGCGCCGACGACCAGGATGTCGCAGTGGGTGTGCAGGGTGTCGTAGCGGGCCGGGTCGGGGCGGCTCCCGAGGCGGCCCCGGCCGGACAGGCCGCGGGCGACCAGGCCGTCGTACAGCTCCACGGTGGTGGCCGTGAGCATGGGCTCGGGGAAGGGGGCCTCGATCTGCACGAGCGCGTTGGGCTCCTCGGTTCCGGCGGCCGCCACGCCGCGCGGCCGTCCGTACGTGATGCTGTCGGCGACGTGGTGCACGCCGTTGGCGAGCAGGGCGGAGGCCCCGGTGGCGATGGTGTGCGCGTAGCACCAGCCGACGCCCGGTGTGGCCTTGAAACCGCCTGTCCCCCAGCCGCAGTTGAGGTAGAGGTTCGCGACGGGGGTGAGCCCCACGATGGGCGAGGCGTCCGGGGTGACGTCGACGATCCCCGCCCAGGTGCGCAGCAGGTGCGCGCGGGCGAAGACGGGGAAGAGCTCCAGCGCGGCGGCCATCTGGCGTTCGAGGATGTGGAAGGCACCGCGCTGCCCGTAGCCGTTGTAGCCGTCGATGCCGGCGCCCATGACGAGTTCGCCCTTGTGGGCCTGGGAGACGTACACGTGGACGGCGTTCGACATCACGACGGTCGGATGCACCGGTTCGAGGAGTTCCGAGACCAGTGCCTGCAACGGGTGGCTTTGCAGGGGCAGCCGCAGGCCGGCCATGGCGGCGAGTACGGAGGAGTGTCCCGCGGCGGCGAGGGCGACCTTCCCCGCGGCGATACGGCCGCGGGTGGTCCGCACGCCGGTCACCCGCCCGCCCTGGATGTCGACTCCGGTGACCTCGCAGTCCTGGATCAGGTCGATGCCGTACGCGTCGGCCCGGCGCGCGAAGGCCCAGGCGACGTGGTCGTGCTTGGCGATGCCCGCGCGGGGCTGGTAGGTGGCGCCGAGCACCGGATGGCGCACGTCGGGCGAGGTGTTGACGAGGGGACACACCTCGGCGACCTCGTCCGGCTCCAGCCACTCGGCGTCGATGCCGTTGAGCTGGTTGGCATGGACGCGGCGCTTGCTGTCGCGGACGTCCTGCGGGCCGTGGGCGAGGTTGAGGACACCGCGCTGACTGAAGAGGACGGGGTGGCCGAGGTCCTCTTCGAGGGTCTCCCACAGCTTCAACGCGTGCTCGTAGATGCCGGAGCTCTCGTCCCAGAGGTAGTTGGAGCGGATGATGGCGGTGTTGCGGGCCATGTTGCCGCCCGCCAGCCAGCCCTTCTCCAGGACCGCGACGCCGGTGATGCCGTGGTTCCTGGCCAGGTAGTAGGCGGTGGCCAGGCCGTGTCCGCCGCCGCCGACGATGACGACGTCGTAGGACGGCCGGGGGTCGGGGTCGCGCCACAGGAAGTCGGGGCGGGGGCCGGTGGTGCGGGCAGTCATGAGAGCTCCCTCGTGAGGGGTCCTGGACCTGGGACGCGCAGCCCGTCGCCTGACAGGCGACTGATATATCAGTGTCTTGTCGCGCTACGCTAGGAGCGCGGATCGGACCGCGTCAAGGGAGGGAAGTGCGGTGACTTCTTCGGCCTCTCCCGGCCAGGGCCAGGAAACGCTCGCCGACCAGGCCTACCGCTCGATGGCGGACCGTCTGGTGACCCTGCGGATCCGCCCTGGTGAGCCCCTCGACGACGACCGCATCGCAGCCGAGCTCGGCTGCGGACGCACGCCGGTCCGCGAGGCGCTCAAGAGGCTGGAGCACGAACGCCTCGTCGTCTCCTACCCCCGGCGGGGAACGTTCGCCACCGAGGTGCGCATCGCCGATCTCCGCCACCTCTCGGAAGTACGTCTGCAACTGGAGCCCCTCGCCGCGGCGCTGGCCGCCGAGCGGGCCGGTGACGGCGACCGCACCGGGCTCAACCGCCTGCTGGAACAGCTCGCGCAGTCGCCCCCCGGCGAGGGTGACCTGATCCGGCTGGACATGGCCCTGCACCGGGCAATCTACGCCGCGACCCGCAATCCCTTCCTCCAGTCCACGTTGATCAGGTACGACAACCTGGCGACGCGGATCTGGTGCCTCTTCCTCGACCGGCTGCCGGGGCTGGCGGGCCACGTGCACGAGCACGGACCGCTGCTGCGCGCCGTCATCGACGGCGACGCGGAGAAGGCCAGGGCCCTCGCGGCGAGCCACGTGGCCGGGTTCGAGGCGGCGATCCGCAGCGTCATCTGACGTCGGCGCACACCGTTTCGCGCCGTGGCGGCCCGCTCGCGAAACGAGGAGGGACGAGGACCGCTCCGCGCTCGCGGCACCCGAACGCCTCCCTGCTGTTGGCAGGGGGGCGGGGCTGCGGGTTTGCTGGACGACGAGGTACGGGCGTCGTCGCGCCGCCGCGGTCGTTCTCGGCAGGCGTTCGCGCATGACGCCACCGGCCCGGGGAACCCGCGCACCGGAACCTCTTGGTCCCCTCCATCCATCACCAGCTGCCACGAGGAGAGAGTCATGCGGGCACTGACGTGGCACGGCAGGCGCGACGTGCGGGTCGAGACCGTACCGGACCCCGTGCTGAAGGAACCGACCGACATCATCGTCCGCGTCACCTCCACCGGTATCTGCGGATCGGACCTGCACCTGTACGAGGTGATGGGCCCCTATCTGGACGCCGGTGACATCCTCGGCCACGAACCCATGGGCATCGTCGAGGAGATCGGCCCCGGCGTGACGGAACTGGCCGTGGGCGACCGCGTCGTCGTGCCGTTCAACGTGTCGTGCGGCGACTGCTTCATGTGTGACGCCGGGCTGCACTCGCAGTGCGAGACGACGCAGAACCGCGAGCAGGGCACGGGTGCCTCGCTGTTCGGCTACACGAAGCTGTACGGGCAGGTGCCCGGCGGGCAGGCGGAGCTGCTGCGCGTGCCGTTCGGCAACACCCTGCCGATCAAGGTCCCCGAGGGCCCTCCCGACGACCGGTTCGTCTACCTGTCCGATGTCCTGCCCACCGCCTGGCAGGCCGTGGAGTACGCCGCGATCCCGCCCGGCGGCACCGTGACCGTGCTGGGCCTCGGGCCGATCGGCGCGATGGCCGCCCGTATCGCCCTGCACCGCGGGGCGAGCCTGGTGGTGGGCGTCGACCTGGTCCCCGAGCGGCTGAGCCGGGCGGCGCGGGACGGCGTCAAGGCCCTGGACCTGCGCCGCCACGGCAAAGACCTCGGTGACGCGGTGCGCGACCTGACCAAGGGGCGCGGCACGGACGCCGTCATCGACGCCGTCGGCATGGAGGCGCATGGCGCGCCGCTGGTCAAGGCCGCGCAGTGGGGCGTGGGCATGCTGCCGGACGCCGTCGGCGCGAAGGTCATGGAAAAGGTCGGGGTCGACCGGCTCGGCGCCCTGTACGCGGCGATCGACATCGTGCGCCGGGGCGGCACGATCTCCCTCTCCGGTGTGTACGGCGGGGCGGCCGACCCGATGCCGCTCCTGACGATGTTCGACAAGCAGCTGCAGCTGCGCATGGGCCAAGCCAACGTCTGGCGCTGGGTCGACGACATCCTCCCGCTGCTCACCGACGACGACCCGCTCGGCGTCGACGACTTCGCCACCCACCACCTTTCCCTGGAGGAGGGCCCGCAGGCGTACGCGACGTTCCAGGCGAAGGAGGACAGCATGATCAAGACGCTCCTCCGGCCGTGACCGGCCGCGCGTTCGACCGGCGTGCACGAACCGAGCGATCCAAGGAGGCCGCAGTGGGCCAGGCATCACCTTTCCCCGGCCGGGGCGCCGACAGCCTTCAGGGGCAGTCGGCCGTCGTGGCCGGCGGCTCCCGGGGGCTGGGGCTCCTCCTGGCGGACCGGCTGGCCGCCCGGGGCTGCGCCGTCACGCTCGCCGCGCGCGACGGCGCGGAGCTCGACCGGGCGCGCGCCAAGCTCCTCCAGCGGCAGCCCGGGGCGACGGTCCGCACGGCGGTCTGTGACCTGCGCGCGCAGGCCGACGTGCGGGATCTCTTCGCCGCCACCGGGGAGGCGTGCGGCGGCGTCGACCTCGTCATCGCGAACGCCGGCATCATCCAGGTGGCCCCGCTGGAGTCGCTGGACGCGGCGGACTTCGACGACGCGATGCGGTCCATCTTCCACTCGGCGCTGCACACCTCGCTCGAAGCCCTCCCCTACCTCAGGGAGAGCCCGGGCGGCGGGCGTCTCGCGCTCATCTCCTCCGTGGGCGGACTGCTCGGCGTCCCGCATCTGCTGCCGTACGCGTGCGCCAAGTCGGCGGTCGGCACCCTCGCCGAGGGGCTGCGCGCCGAGACCTCGGGGACCGGGGTGAGCGTGACGGCGGTGTACCCCGGCCTGATGCGTACGGGCTCCCACCTGCACGCCATGTTCGGTGGCGCGCAGCGGCAGGAGTACGGCTGGTTCTCCACGGTGGCGAGCACCCCGCTGGTGTCGATGAGCGCGCGGCACGCCGCCGAGCGGATCGTGCGCGCCACCGTCCGGCGCCGCGCCCGGCTGGTCCTTACGCCGGCGGCGCGCGCGGCCGACCTTGCGCACGGGATCGCCCCCGCGGCCACCACACGGCTGAGCGGTGTCGCGGCCCGCCTGCTGCCCCGCGCGCCCGTGCACGCCCGCGGCATGCGCGAGGGCAAGGACATCGACCCGCCGCGGGGGGCCGTCACGCGAACCGTCCAGCGGGCCGGGAGCGCGCTGAACGAACGAGCGGCCGACGCATACAACGAACGGGACGGGGACACCCGCAAGAGGTGAGCCCGACACTCGTCGCAGGGGGGCCGGAGAGCAGACGGACCGGAAAAGCAGGGGGGCCGGAAAGCTGGGCGACATGCCCGGAAGGAGGCCACCGGGAGATCGCGACTGACTCCCCGTGGCCAAGAGAGAGCGAGGTCAGCATGCCGGCTGGATCCAGCAACAAGCGTGAACGCCAGTACGAGCACATCAAGGAGAGTGCCGAGGAGCGCGGAGCCTCCAAGGGCCGGGCCAAGGAGATGGCGGCCCGTACGGTCAACAAGGAGCGCGCCCGTTCCGGGGAGTCCAAGACGGCGAGCAAGACGTCGCTGAAGGACCCGAAGTCCTCGTCGCAGCGGGGCGGTGAGCGCTCGCACAGCGGCTCGCAGGGTCCCACGAAGGACCAGCTCTACGAGGAGGCCAAGAAGAAGAACATCGACGGCCGTTCCTCGATGAACAAGCAGCAGCTGAAGAAGGCACTCGGCCGCTGAGCCCAGGGGCTGTCCAGGCGGCCGCCCAGGGGTGGCCGCAGGGTGTGCGCGGGTGTGCGCGGCGGGTGTCCGCCGCGCACACCCGCCGCCGCGTTCAGGCCGCGGCCCGCCCCTTGCCGAGTGCCTCGACCAGCTGTTCGCGGGTCATCTTGGAGCGGCCCGGGATCTTCGCGTCGGTAGCGCGCCGGTACAGCTCGCTCTTGGTGAGCGCGGACACGTCTCCCTCCTGTGCCCGTTCCCGCTTCCGCTCCTGGGCCTGCCCGGGGCCGCCCTTCGCGTCGCCGGCACCCTTCGCGCGGTTGCGTTCGACGCTCTCCTTCAGCGCCGACATCAGGTCGATGACGTTGGTCGCCTCCGGCGGGCCCGCCTCGGTGACGATCTCCTTGCCTTCGCGCTTGGCCGCGACGAGTTCCTTGACGCGCTCCTCGAAGGTGTCGTGGTAGTCCCGCGGATTCCAGTCGACGGTGAGCGCGTCGATCAGCTGCCGCGCGGTCCTGAGCTCGCGGGACGTCACCTTCTGGCGCCGGTCGGGCAGGGTCTCGACCTCGTCGCGCGGGTCCCGCACCTCGTCGGCCCAGCGCATGGTGTGCAGGACCAGGACGTTCTCCTGGGCGCGCAGCGCCGTCAGGTACTGCTTGCCGCGCATCGTGAAGGTGGCGATGCCCGCCTTGTTCGCCTCCTCCAGGGCGGCGCGCAGCAGTTCGTACACCTTGAGGTACTCCTTGCCGCGCGGCGCGACGTAGTAGGTCCGGTCGAAGTAGACGGGCTCGATCCGGTCGAGGTCGACGAAGCCGGTCATGTCGACCACCTTCGACTTGCCCGGGGAGATGTCGTCCAGCTCCTCCGGTTCGATGACGACGTACTCGCCGTCCCCGAGGTCGTATCCCTTGACGATGTCGCGGCTGTCGACCTCTTTGCCGGTGCGTTCGTTGATCCGCTTGTAGCGGATGCGGTCGCCGGTGCCGCGTTCGAGCTGGTGGAAGTGGATGGTGTGGTCCTCCGTGGCCGTGAACAGGCCGACGGGCACCGTGACCAGCCCGAAGGTCAGTACGCCGCTCCAGATCGATCTCGCCATCACCCATCGCCTCCTTCGGCCCCCCGGTGGTCACGTCTCTCGCCGGTCAGCCGCTCGACGAGGGTGGCGGCGGCCTCTGCCCGGCCGGAGGCCTCGCGCGCCGCGCGTTCGGCGGACCGCGCCCGGTCCCGCGCGTGGTGCTCCTCGGCACGGGCGCTCCGGTGCCGCTCCTCGGTCCGCTCGCGCTCCCGGGCGAGTTCGTCGAGGCGC